>NZ_JAMPKC010000006.1:0-2500 GCF_039961975.1 Trichocoleus sp. DQ-A3
TTTTGAGAGTTTTCCAAAAAAGTTTTTCAAAACAGTTGACAGAAGCGGTTCGTGGTTGCTACATTAATAAAGCGGTCGGGAGAGCAAGCGAAAGTGAAGCGACACCGAAGCGCACCGAACCTAGAAAAAATAATAGTTTGAAAGCCAAGTAAACACAAGTACCTCGTCAAAAAAATCAGGTGAATTGGAGGAAACTTCAATCACCAAGACGAAGTCGGTAGGAAACTAAAAGTTTCCAATAGCCAAAAAAACAAACTCACTTAACACAATGGAGAGTTTGATCCTGGCTCAGGATGAACGCTGGCGGTCTGCTTAACACATGCAAGTCGAACGGGAATCTTCGGATTCTAGTGGCGGACGGGTGAGTAACGCGTGAGAATCTGCCTTCAGGACGGGGATAACAGTTGGAAACGACTGCTAAGACCGGATGTGCCGAGAGGTGAAATATTTATAGCCTGAAGATGAGCTCGCGTCCGATTAGCTAGTTGGTAAGGTAAAAGCTTACCAAGGCGACGATCGGTAGCTGGTCTGAGAGGACGATCAGCCACACTGGGACTGAGACACGGCCCAGACTCCTACGGGAGGCAGCAGTGGGGAATTTTCCGCAATGGGCGAAAGCCTGACGGAGCAAGACCGCGTGGGGGAGGAAGGTTCTTGGATTGTAAACCCCTTTTCTCAGGGAAGAACAAAATGACGGTACCTGAGGAATCAGCATCGGCTAACTCCGTGCCAGCAGCCGCGGTAATACGGAGGATGCAAGCGTTATCCGGAATAATTGGGCGTAAAGCGTCCGTAGGTGGCTGTTCAAGTCTGCCGTTAAAGACCGGGGCTTAACCCTGGAAAGGCGGTGGAAACTGAACGGCTAGAGTGCAGTAGGGGTAGAGGGAATTCCCAGTGTAGCGGTGAAATGCGTAGAGATTGGGAAGAACACCGGTGGCGAAAGCGCTCTGCTGGACTGCAACTGACACTGAGGGACGAAAGCTAGGGGAGCGAATGGGATTAGATACCCCAGTAGTCCTAGCCGTAAACGATGGATACTAGGTGTGGCCTGTATCGACCCGGGCCGCGCCGTAGCTAACGCGTTAAGTATCCCGCCTGGGGAGTACGCACGCAAGTGTGAAACTCAAAGGAATTGACGGGGGCCCGCACAAGCGGTGGAGTATGTGGTTTAATTCGATGCAACGCGAAGAACCTTACCAGGACTTGACATGTCCGGAACCTTCTGGAAACAGAAGGGTGCCTTCGGGAACCGGAACACAGGTGGTGCATGGCTGTCGTCAGCTCGTGTCGTGAGATGTTGGGTTAAGTCCCGCAACGAGCGCAACCCTCGTCCTTAGTTGCCATCATTAAGTTGGGCACTTTAGGGAGACTGCCGGTGACAAACCGGAGGAAGGTGGGGATGACGTCAAGTCAGCATGCCCCTTACGTCCTGGGCTACACACGTACTACAATGCTACGGACAAAGGGCAGCAAGTTAGCAATGACAAGCAAATCCCATAAACCGTGGCTCAGTTCAGATCGCAGGCTGCAACTCGCCTGCGTGAAGGCGGAATCGCTAGTAATCGCCGGTCAGCATACGGCGGTGAATCCGTTCCCGGGCCTTGTACACACCGCCCGTCACACCATGGGAGTTGGCCACGCCCGAAGTCGTTACCCTAACCTGCAAAGGAGGGGGACGCCGAAGGCAGGGCTGATGACTGGGGTGAAGTCGTAACAAGGTAGCCGTACCGGAAGGTGTGGCTGGATCACCTCCTTTTAAGGGAGACCGAACCTCTGAACACCGATGAAGTCGGTCACAGAAGGTCATCCCAGGTCGTCGAGGTTGTGGAAACAACAGCTTTCAAACTATTACGGTTCCGGTTCATGGGCTATTAGCTCAGGTGGTTAGAGCGCACCCCTGATAAGGGTGAGGTCCCTGGTTCGAGTCCAGGATGGCCCACCTAAAGTCAAGCAATCAGCTTGACAAGTAAGAGGGTAAAGCTTGAGTTGGGAAGCCCGGTTGAGGGGCATATCTATAAGCCGAGCAAGTCAAAACCGAAAACCGGAAAAAGAAGTCAGCATCGACTCTGAAACTCGAAAAGCCTCAGAGAGACTGCTGGACTCTAATTCCAGCCAAAGAACCTTGAAAACTGCATAGTAACGTTAAAAAGCAGGAAAAAACGAGACGTCCAATCGAAGAAGGCGTCCGTATCATCCAAACAAGAGAATGTGGTCAAGCTACAAAGAGCTTATGGTGGATCCCTCGGCACACAGAGGCGATGAAGGACGTGGCGACCGACGAAACGCTCCGGGGAGCTGGAAGCAAGCAATGAGCCGGAGATATCCGAATGGGGCAACCCCAAAGAACTAACTGCTGAATCCATAGGCAGTAAAGAGCCAACCCAGTGAACTGAAACATCTTAGTAGCTGGAGGAAAAGAAATCAAAAGAGATTCCCTGAGTAGTGGTGAGCGAAACGGGAAGAGCCTAAACCATCAAGCATGCTTGGTGGGGTAGTGGGA
>NZ_JAMPKC010000006.1:5000-303667 GCF_039961975.1 Trichocoleus sp. DQ-A3
CAGTAAGGTCACAGGAAGAACACCTGTAAATAGGCGCCAGGTGGAAGTGCAGCAATGTATGCAGCCGAAGCGTCCTAATAGACCGAGGGCTTGACCTCAACTCCTAAAACTAAACTAACGTTACTATGCAGTATTGAGGGTTCATCCTCACATTCTTTCCTGGTGCTACTAGCGTTGTGGAACCACACCGACTCCATCCCGAACTCGGAGGTGAAACGCAACTGCGGCGAAGATACTCGGTGGGTGACTGCCTGGGAAAATAGCTCAGTGCCAGGTTGATTTTTAGTTAGATTGACTATAATAAAGGGTCGCTCTTCAAGAGCGACCCTTTATTATAGGATTGAGCTAATGCAAACTGCTTTGTTTCCACTGTGCAATTGCCAAAAGAAGCCGTTTCCTGTAGTTTGCTTGTTAGTAAATGCTATTTTTGGGCTACCCTCTCTAATAGATATCTGGGGCATGGGTCATGGCAAATCACTGGGCGATCGCAATTGGCATCAATCAATATCAGTTTTTCCAGCCTCTAAGCTATGCCCAAGCGGATGCACAGACGCTGTGGCAGTTTCTGGTTGACGAAGCTGGATGGTCAGCAGACGAGTGTCTGCTGTTAACGGACACCTCACCGCCGATTAGCGATCAGTCAACTTACCCTACTAAGGAAAACCTGCTGGATTGGTTTGATGAGTGGTGCCATGCGCCAGTAAACGTCGATGATTCGCTCTGGTTCTTTTTCAGTGGGTATGGAGTAACCTTCGACGGGGAGGATTACCTAATGCCCAGTCAAGGAGACCCAGATGAAATAGCGGAAACTGGTATATCTGTAAGATCGCTCTTTACCACTCTCAAAGAGTCGGCGGCTAAAAATATTTTGGTGCTGCTAGATATAAACCGCAGTCAGGGCGGTCAAGCAGGTGCAAAGGTAGGGGCGCAAACTTTGGAATTAGCCCAAACAATGGGTATTGCCACAGTCCTGTCCTGCCAAGTTGATCAATTTTCTTACGAAGCGTCCTCACTGGGTCATGGATTATTTACAGCAGTACTGCTAGAAGGACTGCGATATAACCAAGGCAAGAATTTGGAGAGTCTGGAGCGTTATCTGCGATCGCACCTGCCTGAGTTGAGCGAACACCACTGGCGACCCGTTCAGATACCCTTGAGTGCAATACCCTCTTCGGCAAGTAACTACAAACTCCCAACGCTCCTCCCGAACGGAGTGATGAACTGGAATGCGACCTTAGCTTCAGATACACCTCCAGTAGCTTCCACTTCTGGTATGCACAACGTCGGAATGGATCGTCAGGAGGCTACTCCGGGTATGGTGGGGCATAATAACGTAGCTGGTGCAGCCGCCTTGACCCAGAAGCAGACTTCTAAAGGATCGGAGACAAACTATAACCCTTCCGGCATCCGCTCAGGGATTGGTCAAGGTGCTATCGTCCCCCAGACAAGTGTGTCATCTACTACCCTTGTAGATGACACACCCTGGTGGTTGAATCTACTTTTGTGGTGCGGTGGTATCGCACTGATAGTGGCATTGATCGGGGGGGTATTTCTCCGTAACCGAGCCGCATTTATTGGTCAGCAGGCAATAAATACTTCAACGGATGCCGCTCCTGGCAGCACCACACCGGCTGCTGTATCGTTACAGTCAGCTTCTTCAGGTTCCAAATCCCAGAATGCAGTGGGGGGCACCGAGACCCAAGCGGGGGCGAATCAAGCGGTGTTGGATAGAGCAAGAACTTTGATCGTCCCAAATCAAGCTTCTCAGTTTAGTCAGGCGATCGCAGAAGCCCAGAAAATAAAACCAGGCGAACCTCTCTACGAACAGGCACAGCAAGACATTGCACGCTGGAGCGGTGTGATTCTGGATTTAGCTAACGGGCGGGCAAAACAAGGGCAGTTTGATAAGGCGATCGCGGCGGCACGACTGGTTCCAGAGGATAATCAGTCCCTTTATAAGGAAGCTCAAGGAGCAATCGCCAGCTGGCGTGAAAAAGCACAGCAACAGCGAACCAACAAAATCCTTCTCCAATCTGCTCAAGGATTAATTCAACCCGGACAAGCTTCGTCTTACACTCGCGCGATCGCCGCTGTTCGCAAAGTACCCCCCGATCAGCCTGGATATACCGAGGCACAACAGTTAATTGCCCAGTGGAGCAAAACGATTTATCAGACAGCGCAGACTCGCGCCTCTGATGGAAGGCTTAAAGAAGCCATTCAGACAGCGGCTTTAGTCCCGAAAGACACACCTACCTATACGACTGCCCAGAAGGCAATTGACCAGTGGCAAAAAAAGGTACAAGGTACAAAGTAAAAGCCAAATTTGCAAAAGACAAAACGTTGTCCGCTATTAGCCTTACCACCCTTGCATTGCCACTAAATCAATACAAAGTCGATTAATTGCTTCTCTATCTACACTTCTAGGCAGGGTAGATTTAGCGTAGGCTTCATCGAGTCCTTTGTACAAATTGTTAGCGATCGCCATGACTTCTTCATAGCGATACTCGCCGTTTTTAATGGCTAGCAATTCCCGTGCATCGCCGGTTTCCCGGCGATCGACTATTAAGGTTTGTGTCTCTAAAATTTCGATACCTGTTCTTAATAAGCGGATAGCCTGCATCGCAAATTTAGAGTCATACCCCACTTTAGCTTCCATCGCTGCCCGTGCTGGATTGCGATTTTTTTTCCATTGTTGGTAGTTATCGTATTCTCGGCGGGCGTTTTGATACTGCTGGCTTTTTTGCAGCAGTTTAATAAATTCTTCCGAGCTGCCGGTAAGTTTCCGGGTGTACTCCAGCGGTTCTTCTGGTAAAGCGTATTGCTTCAATACCCCCTTAAAATCAATTTTGGCAGTTAGCAAATTATAAAGTTCCTGCCCTTCTTCCAAAAACTGAATTCGGCCTCTAATTAACAAGTAGAGATATTCTAGAAACGCATGAATTTCGCCCACCGTCAGCGCTTGGGCAGGTTCTAATCCAAAGTCTTCTGGCTCAGGTTTTCTGGTTGGTGGTTCGAGTAACCAGCGGCGGTGAGACTCTAATTTTTTTATTTGGGCATAACCGTATCCCGCATAAGTGTGCTTCACCTTTTTTGACAGAAACATCTGTTTATAGCGTCTCAAGGTATTACCGACTTCAGTTAAAAGAACATAATCTTTGAACCAGAGAAGCTCTAAAATATTTGGGTTGTTATCGGCAGACAGTTCTAAAAATTTTTTCAGCTCATAAATACAAGTATCTTTAGTCAGATAAGAAAATTCTCCAGGCTCTTCTGTCCAACCTCTATCCTTTTGTTCAATTTGAGAAAATCCCAGGTAATAAGGCTTAGTTGCCACAAAAATACCGCGATAGTCATAGTCTGAGGTTTCAGTCGCTAAACCGTAGCCCCTGGAACCTGTCAAAGCAATCAGAATCGTTCTAGCTTCAACTTCTTGGCGATTCATAGATTAATCGGATGAGGAATAAGTTTCAAGTTGCTGTTTGTCGGTCCCAGGCTGAGTCTCCTCAGTGCTGAGAGAAAGTGCGGATTCTGAACGCACCAACCTGTTGAGCGTCGCCTCCATGACAGCCGTGGTTTGACCGGAAACAGTAAACACCAGTGCCTCGCGGTAAACTCGCTGTGCTGCGTGGTGGCTGTAGTTGGCGGCACCACGGGAAACGGTAACGGCAGCATGGGCACACCGCACAGCTAAATCAATTGCCCAAGCTCGGATTTGCAGACGATCTGCAAAGGGTTTAGAGGGATGTCTGATGGCAGTGCTACAGGCGGTGAGTTCCCGGTCGAGTGACTTAAAAGCTTTGGAAATAAAGGCGTTAGGCTTGGTTAGAGCAGCAGCTTCCAGAATATCAAGTCCAGCTCTAGCGCATCCCAAAGCAAAAAAGCCTTGGTGAAGGACATTCTTCAAATCGTTTTCGTGAATCCAACCCGCAGGCTTGATAGAGACAACACGCTCTTGAGGCAAAAACCAACTGGTAAGATTTGCAGTGACGGTATTGGTTGAGGTCATTGCTGCCAGTTGCATTGGCTGGGTAAATGTAATTGCACCCCCCATCTCCTGATACTTGGTAACAAAGGGCACAATGCCAAAGACTGCGCCCCCATCGGGGAGTGTTGCGGCGACAATAAACTCTTGAAACAAGCCCCAGCCCGTAACCCAAGGCACTTGTCCCTCTAGATGATATCCCCCTTCTACCGGAAAGGCTTTCACAGTTGGGTCGCCCTGCCGCCGCAATTGAGAGAAGCCGACACCGACTAAAATCTGCCCGTTGCTCATACGGGGAAGATACTGGCATTTAAGAGAACAATTTTTGCTGGCGACAAGCATCCCAGCGGCACTTTGATGTTGAGTCTGCAAGAATGCCAAAGCACCGGAATATCTTGCAATTAGCTCTTGAAAAGTCCGAAAAGTCTGTTCACTGACTTCGGAACCACCCCACTCTTGGGGAACTCGCAACGCCAGTAAAAAACGTTCGCCAAGTCCTTTAAGCGCCTCTCGTAGTGCTTCTGGGCTGCCATCTATCTGTGTGGCTAATGGTGCAACCGATTTTCTTAGATAAGACTCGGCGATGTCTAGCAGGTGTAGCGGGTTATCCATACCTCTACCGTATCGACTTCGCGGCTACTGAGTCCACAATAATCGAAAGCGCTGGTCAAAGCCACCTCGCTCTGAACGTCGTTTTTCTTGTTCTGCCAAAATTGAGGAACGCTCTATTTGACAAGCTGCACGCAAGGCATCGATGACTTCGTATAGGTCAGCGAGTTCTTTCACTAAGTCTTGAGCAGTAGCTTCAGCAGCTTCTTGCGCTTCTTCGATGAGTTTATCTCGCAATGCTTGGTGATACGCTGCTTCTGTCATTACCTCTACTTCACACTCTCGCCCTGCTTGGTGAATGATTTCGGGAATGCGATCGCGTACCAGCTTATTGTACTCTTGATGCACTATAGTTCCTCAACGATGAAAGAAGTTTCCCTAGGAAAATACCTTACTTTAGAGGATTTTTGCACCTGTACCCAGACTTATCAAAAGTACGCATCCAAAATTTATCCATTTCCCCAAAATCCAGAAGAAACGCTGCCTGCACTACAAAAGCTAAATCAACTTATCTTAGATCCAATAATTGACTATTTCGGCGTTAATGATTTTCACCTAACTTATGGCTTTTGTTCCAAGGACTTAAAAAGATACCTAGATAAAAAAGATTCGGCGACAGGTCATAAAAATGGTCGAGTTGCACCGGAACTAGACCAGCACATGGCGCATGAAATGAACAAGAATGGTAAATATTACTGTAAACGACTAGGCGCTGCCTGCGATTTTTTGATCGTTGGTTCAGATAGCGATCGCGTTATCGATTGGATATTAAGTCAAAAATTACCATTTGATTCTCTATACTTTTATGGAGTAGATAAACCAATTCATATCAGTTATGGTTTTCAACACAAGAGAGACATCAGAACCTTCACAGCATCGGGGCAACCAACACAAAAGGGAATTGAACATTGGATTCAGTTAGCAAAAGAATTGTGAAGCTAGTTTGAATTGAAATTAATGAATTTTTTTAACTACAAAGTTTTGCCAAGGAAAGCGCAAAGTTACTCCAAGGAAAGAAAACAAAAATCTTTGAGTACATCAGGGTTAACCTTTGCGCTCTTTGCGTTTAAAAAGATGTTACTTTTGTATTTTTCCTTTTTTCACGAACTGCTGTTAATTCCTGCACCCGAATCGGATCGGCGTCTTTACGCCAGCAAAGACAATAATCTTCTATTTCTAGGCAGTTTGCCTTTAAGCATCGTTGCCAATCTCTAAGCGTTTTAATAGTCCGCTCATCATTTAAAAGCCCCCAGTCTTCTTCCTGTTGAGTGAGTCGGGAAAACTTCTCATAATTCGGATAATCGGGGGTAATAACAGTTTCTTTTCGATGTAGTATTGGTGGATTAACATCATCTTCGTAATCCCGGTAGCTGACGCTCAAATCTCTCAGATCGATTTGCATACTGGTGTGCAGGACCGGATGAGGATCAGTATCGAAATTGGGATAGAACAAATATGAAACTTTTGGTTTATAGGTGTGAAATTTAATTAGCGTGGCTTCATCCATGCGTCCAATTGTACGACTAGCGCAGCCTTCGTAGAGGCGCAGCAACGGTTCGAGTTCGGAAAAAGCTGAAACATGAACCATGAAGGAACTAGGATAGAGAGGCGTGTGCTTAAAACCAGTGGTACAGCCAACCAAGCTTTGTTGACAGCAGTGGGCAATCACACCGGGATCGCCTAGACTAAATAGCATTTCCTCAGCTAATTCCCAGGCTTCGTCGTAGCTACCAAATAAACATTTGATATCGTTACGGACTTCTGGTGATATTTGTTTGAGCTTGAGATGATTGAACTTGCCTAGTGCGAGATAAACTAAAAGGTCTAAGCGGCGTTTTTGAGCGATCGCATCCCACTCTTTTTGGTCGGTTGCTTGTAAAATGACCTGGAAGGCACGGCGAAACCCGCCAAATTCAGCCCTCAAATTCTCCAATTCTGGTTTTTCATTTTTGACAGGCAGACGACCGCGTTCGGTGACAAACGCCATCAGCGGTGCCAGCATTTCCTGGTAATCTTCAAATCGCTTGATGTTGGCACGAATTCTGGGAGTTGTGGCGCGAGAACGAAAGCGAGAGGCGCGGTAAGCTTCGGCAAGCCTTTCATCTCGGAAAACAAAGTAAATGCCTAATGCAACTGGCACCGCATTAACATTAAGAACCTGGTCAATATAAATTTTCAGTTCTTCCTGTTCGTAGTATTTCTGAAAAGTATTGCGGCGAGTAATCACCCCATCGCCGTAGGCAAGTTGACCCGTTCCTCGGTCATCAATTAAAACCAGTGCAGCAACAATTAGGACTTTTTCTGTTAACTCCCAGGCGTTTAATAATGCTTCTCGACGCTCATCTGTGCGTTCAATAACATTGATGATATAACCGAGATTAACAATATCAGCGGTGGTGCGGGGGGTATCCGGAGAGTAATAAGGGTCCCATCCAGCGCTGGTGTAGCCCTTTTCCGCTATGTGCTGAATATCGCTTCCGTAGCCGCAACCATAGTCAAAGAAAGTGCTATCTTCACTAAATAAGCCAGCTTCTAAAGCGAGACGCACGGGGCGAGAAAGATTTTTACGAGCAATTGCAGCTTTGTGACGCTCTATTTTAGGCAGTGTCGAATGTAGAGAGGTTGGATGTAAGTTCTCTACAACTTGCCGCCGAATAACTTGATGACCCTGGATTTCGACACCATAATCTTGTAAGCATTCTAACCAACCCCGAAGCGTTCCAATGCCACGGGTTTTGTCTAAAAGCCGCAATTTCTCTTCTTGCCGAGTGAGGTTGGCGAATTTTTCGTAGTGGGGATAATCGGGGGTGACAAAGGTTTCTTTGCGGTGGAGGACAGGGGGATTGTCGCTAGTACTGTAGTCTCGGTAAGTTGAACTCCCGTCCCGAACATCAATCTGAATGCTAGCTTGCAAGGCGGGATGAGGGTCGGTATCAAAGTCAGGATAAAACAAGTAAGAGATTTTAGGCTGCTCGATGTTGAATTTTATTAGGGTAGCGCCATCAATACGTCCTACTGTTCGTCTTGCATAGCCCTCGTAGAGCCTCAGCAGAGGGTCGAGTTGAGAAAGTGCTGACACATGAACGTAGAGGGCACCCGGCAGCAATTTACCGATGGGGCTTTGTTGGCAGCAGTTGACAATGACACTCAGGTCGTTCGCGCCCAATAAAATCGGCTTGTCGCTGTCAAACCAGCCCGGAAGATTATTGTGAACTTCGGCGGCTAAGTTTTCCAGGTGGGAACAATCATTGCTAACAGCAAGGTAGAGGAGAATGTCTTGACGGTGATGTGTTTTAGCGCAGCGGTTCAGAAATAGCTTTGCATCCCACTCTTCTACTCTGTATGGGTTCAGCATCATGGTCGCACCATTTCCCTGAAACAATGATGGATACAAAGTAGAGTAAACCTATTAATTCCTAAATTGCTGATTTGCTCATTTCTGTAAAAATAATTTACTTAATTTTGAAATAGTCGGGATGGGGCGGTGGAATATACACAACAAGGTGCAACAAGCGATACAACTAACAGAAGGACATTTCATTTTCTGAGAGTTTCTTGAGCTACTACCGCCTACAGCACCAAGTTTTTGAGCCTGACTACCTCAGCGAATTGCAGGGGCAGATTCTCGCGTGTCCCTATTTTGCGGTTAACAACTTGAACCGCGACTTTATCGGCACTAAGGGATTTTCGGTTGTATTCCAGCGTTCGGGCTTGAGCGAAGTTGAACGAAGTTTTCCCTTTTTCAAACCTTATCTCAACGTGGCTTTGCACCCGAAGTGTAATGCTTTCTATCTCAATCCTTTGATGCTGAAGGAGGGTTCTCGCGTCGATCCCCACATTGACCGCAGTCTGCGCTCTTACTGCAAGAGTATCGAACCGCCAGCCTGGGTGAGTGTCCTCTATGTTCAAGTGCCACGGGATTTGATGGGAGGAGAGTTAGTGTTACGCTGCCAGAAGCGCAATGTAGGACAAATTCGCCCTCAAGCCAACACGCTGCTAGATTTTCAGGGCGATTTAACTCATTCAGTGAATCAAGTCACCAGTTCAGGGTTTCGCCTGAGTTTGGTTTGCGAGCAGTACAGCTTGTGTGAAGCCCAACTCCAAGAGATTCCAGAGTTTACGATTGAATCGAGGGCAATTAAGTCAAAGGGAAAGAAGAAGGAAAAGCTAAAAATTTAGCAAAATTCTAGAATATGCTGGGCGGTAATTTGGGACTGTTCCAAGTGAGGAACGTGACCGCAATTTTCGATCCAGATGAGTTGAGAAAGCGCGATCGCTCTTTTAAATTTCTCTGCGTCAGCCGTCCCTAAAATCCTGTCAAACTCTCCCCACAGAATCAGTGTCGGCTTGTCGATTTGAGCAATTTTATCGCTCAAAAAGTTGTACCCCCCGCTTTTGGTGAAGGCAATCAGGGCATCATGCCAATTGGGGAGATCGAGGTGCAACGCCGCACACCGTAAAGCATCGAGAGAGGCAAAGCTTTGATCGTAGTAAGCATTGCGTGAAATGCGATCGCGCACTTTCTGATTTCGCAAAAATGAAGTAGCCAGATTACTAATGGGAGGAAACAACAACCTGCCAATGTTGGGGGGACTGGCGAAACCAGCGCTATCAATCAACACCAGCTTTTGCACCGCTTCCGGGTAGGTGAGGGTAAAATCAATTGCCGCAGCACCCCCCATTGAAGTTCCCACGAGAACAATTGGCTGGTTAATCAGCGTTTTCCAGAAGTAGTAGAGATGGGTTTTAATGGCTGTTGGGCTAAACGGGAGTCCCGCCGGTCGTTCGGTAAAGCCGAAACCCAGCAAATCGACAACCCAGGCTTCATTCTGGGCTGCTAGCAGTGGTAGGAGGCGACGAAACTCGAAAATAGAGCTATCAAAGCCATGCAGCAACAGGATGGGCGTTCCGCCGCTACCCTGATGAACGTAGGTGGTAGCGATCGCCTGTTGCGAGAGAGGAGTTGCGATCGCAGTCTGCTCGATACTCTCTGCTAGGGCTATCGAGGTGGATTCTGTCAGCGCTTGGGCTGCGGATGGTAGAAAACGGGTAAACATGAGTTTTAGTTTACCGTGGAGAAGGGTGATACAGAAGTAGAGGTAGCAAACCATAACCCCTGAGTCACACCAAAACAAAAGGAGATCGGCTCTTGAAAAATCAGTACGCGCAGAATTTACAATTATCAATCCTAGGGATTATCACTGCCTTAGTCCTCTTTATTAGTCTCAATTCTTTTGTAATTATTAACCCAGGTCAGGCAGGAGTCATCAGTATCTTAGGGAAAGCGAGAGATGGAGCTGTGCTAGAAGGCATCCACCTCAAACCCCCACTGATCTCAGTTGTAGACATCTATGATTTGACCGTGCAAAAATTTGAAGTTCCGGCACAGAGTTCTACCAAGGATCTACAGGATCTCTCTGCTAGATTTGCCATCAACTTTCGCCTCGACCCTATCCAAGTCGTTGAGGTGAGAAGGAAACAAGGAACCTTAGAGAATATCGTGTCAAAAATTATTGCACCGCAGACTCAGGAATCCTTTAAAGTAGCAGCGGCTAGGAGAACCGTTGAAGAAGCAATTACTAAAAGAGAGGAACTGAAACAAGACTTTGATACTGCCTTGGGTCAACGGTTAGATAAGTACGGAATTATCGTGCTAGATACTAGTGTCGTTGACCTAACTTTCTCCCCTGAGTTTGCGAGGGCAGTTGAAGAGAAACAAATTGCCGAACAGCGGGCGCAACGAGCAGTTTATGTGGCGCAAGAAGCTGAACAAGAAGCCCAAGCAGACATCAATCGTGCTAAAGGTAGAGCTGAGGCTCAACGACTCCTAGCTGAAACCTTAAAGCAACAAGGTGGTGGGCTAGTTCTTCAGAAAGAAGCGATCGAAGCGTGGAGACAAGGAGGTTCCCAAATGCCAAAAGTTCTCGTCACGGGTGGTGACTCTAATAGCAGTATCCCATTCCTCTTCAACCTGGGTAATCTTCAGGATGCAACTGCCCCTCAATAGTTTTAGGGGGTAGATTCGCCTCTTCAGAATTAAGAAGGCGAACCATGAGCGAATAAAATTAAGGGTTGCCAGCTAACACATCGTTACGCTCAGTTATGCTTATGCTTCGACCCTACATAGATGGTTTTGTAGGGGCGAAGCATTCGGGAAATAAACCCAAACACACTCCAAGAAATTGCACTCCCAAATGCTTCGCCCTCTATTTAGGCAACTCACGGGCAACACCTACTCCCTCCAAACAAAGTTGAGAATGATATGAGCATATTTACACTGCAATCAGTTAAAAAAGACTTTGGCATCAAAGAAATTTTAAAAGATGCCAGCTTTAGCCTAGATCCTACAGATAAAGTCGGTCTAATCGGTACCAATGGCTCCGGAAAATCAACGCTGTTGAAGATGATAGCCGGACTAGAACCGATTGATGGCGGTCAACTTTTAGTCAACTCAGGAGTACGGATTGTTTACTTACCTCAGCAACCCGACTTAGATGAAAATCTCACCGTTCTAGAGCAAGTCTTTGCCGATAGCGGGGAGCAAATGTCCCTTGTCCGCGAATATGAAGAACTGTCAGACAAACTGGCTCACAATCGAGAAGATAGCCAGCTCATGTCCCGCTTCTCTACGGTCATGCAACGCATGGATGCTACTGGTGCTTGGGAACTGGAGACAAATGCCAAAATCATCCTCACCAAGCTAGGAATTGAAGATTTTAACGCCAAAATTGCTACTCTATCCGGCGGCTATCGCAAGCGAATTGCTTTGGCAACCGCTTTGCTTTCAGAACCCGAAGTGTTGCTGATGGATGAACCAACTAACCATCTAGATGCCCTATCTGTTGAGTGGTTACAAAGCTATTTGAACCGCTATCGAGGAGCAATTCTGCTCATCACTCACGATCGCTATTTTCTCGATCGCGTCACCAACCGAATTCTTGAAATCGACCGAGGCGACCTCTACACTTACGCGGGTAACTATTCCTACTATCTGGAGAAAAAAGCCCTCGCTGAAGAGTCTGCTGTCAGCAGTCAGCGCAAACATCAGGGAGTACTTCGCCGAGAATTGGAATGGTTGAAGCGAGGGCCAAAAGCCCGGAGTACCAAGCAGAAAGCTCGGATCGATCGCGTCCACGAGATGCAAGCAACTGAGTTCAAACAGACTCAGGGCAAAGTCGATATTTCCACTCTGAGTCGTCGGATTGGCAAAAAAGTTATTGATTTAATGAATATCTCTAAAGCCTACGATGGACGCACCTTAATCAAAGATTTCACCTATGAATTTAGTCCCGAAGATCGTATCGGCATCATCGGTGGCAATGGTGCAGGCAAATCAACTTTGATGGATATTATCACCGGGCGCGTTCAACCTGATTCTGGAAGCGTTGAGATTGGCTCTACCATTCACATTGGCTATTTTAACCAACACTCTGAAGAATTACTCGTTGCATTGAATGAAAATTTGCGAGTGATTGACTACATTAAAGAAGTTGGAGAATATCTCAAAATTGCCGATGGCACTCAGATTACGGCTTCCCAAATGTTGGAGCGTTTTCTATTCCCTGGCAATCAACAATATGCCCCGATTCATAAACTTTCTGGTGGGGAAAAACGTCGCCTATTTCTGTTGCGCGTTTTGATGAGTGCGCCTAATGTTCTCATCCTTGATGAACCAACCAATGACTTAGATGTTCAAACCTTAGCGGTCTTAGAAGACTATCTAGAAGATTTCCCCGGCTGTATGATTTGTGTCTCCCACGATCGCTACTTCCTCGACCGCGCCGTAGACAAAATATTTTCCTTTGAAGAGGGTGGCAATCTGCGCCAATATCCAGGTAATTACTCAGTTTACTTGGACTACAAGAAAGCCGAAGAAGAAGCAGCATTGCGCGAAGCTGCCAATGCTAAGGATAGCTCAAAGTCAGTGCAGCCCCAAGTACGTCCAGCAGAGCCACAACCCTCTAGTAACAATAACAACAAACGGCGTAGGCTTTCAACTTGGGAAAAGCGCGAGTTTGAGAAACTTGAAAGCAAGATTGCTCAATTGGAAACCGAAAAAGCTGAGGCAGAGAAAGCGCTTTATAATGCGGCTCCTGGTAAAGTCGCCCAAGTTGGGGAACTCTATCAAAAGGTGGAAACTTTAACTCAGGCTATTGATGCTGCGACTGAACGCTGGATGGAACTCGCTGAGATTGAGTCTTAACAGAATTGGGGAGAAAGATGAATGCTTTCGATTCTTCCACTGGCTTTAATTTTTAATACAATTCGTACTTGAGCAAAGTACACGCTAAAGAACCGTTATAAACAGGAATGCGACGAGATGTTTTGAGTCCCACTCTTTTCGATAACTCTTTGTTTCCGGTCAAAACAAAGGCAGTCCAACCTTTGAAGCGTTGTTTGAAAACATCACCGAGCATTTTGTAGAGTTCGCCCAATTCTCTCTCATCTCCCAGACGTTCTCCGTAGGGCGGATTACAGATGAGAACGCCGCTGTCTGCGGGTGCTTCTAATTGGGATAATTCGGTTTGCGTAAACGTTAGCTTATCTGCAATGCCGCACCGTTGGGCATTCGTGTGAGCTTGGCTTAGGATATCAGGGTCTTTGTCGCTCCCCCAAATTGGTGCTTTTAAGTCTGAGATTTCGCTGTTTTCGGCTTCCGCCCATATCTCGTCCCACAGATGTTCGTCAAAGTCCAGCCAGCTGAAAAAGCCAAACTTTTCCCGAAATAATCCGGGGGCAATATTCAAAGCTTTTAAAGCGGCTTCTAAGGGAAGAGTTCCAGAGCCACAGAGCGGGTCTAAAAAGGGAAGATTCGCATCCCACTCTGCCATGTCGAGGATAGAAGCCGCTAGAGTCTCCTTAAGCGGAGCCAGCCCCATTGCGGGTCGATATCCCCGGCGGTGGAGACTGGTACCCGAACTGTCTAAACTTAAAATACAACGGTCTTGATGGATGTGGACATTAATCCGCACATCTGGATTTTCGGTATCAACGCTAGACCTGTGACCGGATTTGTCACGCTGTTGGTCTACGATGGCGTTTTTAACTTGTAAAGCCGTGAAGTGGGTGTGGTTAAGTTTTTGATTGCCTCCTGTACAGTCCACAGCTAGGGTGTTGTTGGGGCGTAGATACTCATCCCAGGAGATGTTTTGCACCCCTTGGTAGAGCATCTGGGCGTCATAGCAGGCAAATTCATGGATGGGGACTAGCACTCGAAAAATTGTCCTTGCCCAGAGATTCACCCGGTATAGCAATGCTTTATCGCCAACAAAATGTACTCCAGTAAAATCAGGACGGACTTCCTTTGCCCCTAGACGTTCCAGTTCAGCAGCGGCAGTAGACTCTAGACCACGGGCAACTGTGGCAAAGTAGTGATTCATAATGAGAGCGATCGCATCTGTAACAGTGGAACCATTAAATCAGTTCTGCTTGTTCAAAAATCTGTCTGGGTGTTAGTTCCAAACCTAGAAGCAGGGTATCCACGATGGGCATCGTATCTGTGTAGACTTGACTCGATCCATCTGGGAAAAATACCCGGATATTCATCGCTTCAGGATCTACAACCCAGACTCTTAAAATACCAGCATCAAAGTAGTCTTTCGCTTTATTTTCAAATTCTTTCAGGGTTTGGTCTGGGGAAATAATCTCAATTACCAGTTCGGGAGGCACAGGACAAGCTTCGTTCCGCTTCCAACTGGCGGGTAGGAGTTGGTAAGAAATGTAAGTCAAATCGGGTATAGGTGCCCAGTCTTGACCATGACGTTTCAACAGCACTGCCCATTCTTGAACAACTCGTCCTCGTCCTTTACACCAGGCACCAATGAGAACCCACAAAGCTGACTGTAGTACAGAATGAAAAAGC
Source organism: Trichocoleus sp. DQ-A3 (assembly GCF_039961975.1). Classification (NCBI taxonomy): domain Bacteria; kingdom Bacillati; phylum Cyanobacteriota; class Cyanophyceae; order Leptolyngbyales; family Trichocoleusaceae; genus Trichocoleus; species Trichocoleus sp. DQ-A3. Next base: position 19,454 of record NZ_JAMPKC010000006.1, read on the forward strand.
TTAGGAGACACTTTAGGCACTGCCTGACCATCTACAAACTCATAGGTTACATCTCCTTCAGGTAAAGCTAGAAATTCCTGTAATGTGAGTTTGGTTCCGGTGCCTACCATGACTATAAGTTATCCAAGTGGATGGGCTAATAAATCTATGGTACAAAAGCGCTCCCCTTGAGTTTAAATCTGGAAGTTGCCGGTTGGCTGGAGTCGGAGCAAGCCATGAATGAGATTTTAGAGAGCGATCGCATTCATAGCTCTGAATTTACAACTTTCCTGAAAAAGCACCGAGTTGTGCGAACCTATTAGCAGTTCCATCACTCCTGTACTGGAGGAACAATGACGCCGATCGAGTTTCTGGTATTGTTGGTCATTGCTGCATTCTGCGGCGGCACTGGACAAGCGTTAGTGGGTTACTCGGCAGGGGGCTGTCTACTCTCGATAATTGTCGGGATTATCGGTGCATACATTGGATTGTGGGTAGCCAAAGAGTTTAATCTTCCGGTGATATTTGCTCTCAATATTGGAGGGAAATCCTTCCCAATTATCTGGTCAATTATTGGTTCAGCTCTTTTGGCAGCCGCTCTCGGTTTGATCAATCGAACATCCCGGCGGCGATGACTTAGGAAATCTCAAGCTTTTCCAGAGAAAGGATTGAGCTGGATGCAAAATATAAGAAAAAGCCTCCTGAAAAGGAGGCTTAACTTGCTTGGAAATCGTTAAAGCTTTAGCTAAAGAAAGCGAAACCGGATACAGCGATGACTCCAGCGATCGCTGCGGTGGCGACAGAAGTTAGCGCGGTTCCAAAAAGCCACCAAGCAGCGGTTGCAGCGGATTTTCGGGTTTCCTCAGCTTGCTGCTTCGCTTTGCGCTTGAGGTCTTTGATGCGTCGTTTCGTTTCCTGCTGGAAGCGTTCAGCGCGGTGTATCGTACTCTCGCGCACCCCTTCAATCTGGTCGATGAGTCGGTTGGCATCCGCTTCAGAAATATCCTCGCGGGAACTCAACAGAGCCACCAAAGTGTCCCGATCGAATTGACTCAGGCGATCGCGCATCGCGTCAAATCCAGCTTGCGGATCGTCAAAGAGTTTCCGGAAGTCGCGCTTAATTCCCTCGTAATTGAGTTCTGGACGATCCAGGGAGTTGAGGTAATTGCGAATCTTGCCAAAAACTCCGTCAAGCACCGATTGCACTTTGTGCTGAGCATTCTGCGCTTGTTCGACAAACTGATGGCGAACCGATTCAATTTGATCGACAATCCGGTTGGCTTCCTCCTCTGAGATATCCTGCCGTTGCGATAGGAGTGCAACAAAGGTGGAACGGTCGAAATGAGAGAAGCGATCGCTGATATTCTTCCACCCCGCTTGGGGATCGTTCAGCATTAATTGCAACTCTCGTTTGATGCTTTCCGGGTTGAGTTCTTGTTTGTTCGTGTTCCGCAGGTAATCTTCCAAATCGGTTTGGAAATTCTGAACCGTGTCTCTGGCACGGGTTGCCAAGCGTCGCGGCGCTTTGACAATGCTGCGAATCGCCTCTTGCAGCCGATCGATTGCTCGATTGACTTGCTCTTCGCTCAAGTCTTCTCGTTGACTCAGCAGCTTCACCAAGGTTTCCCGATCGACGTGAGACAGCCGTTCTCTCAGGGCCAAACTTCCCTCTTTCGGGTCATTCAGGAGTTTTGCCAAATCCTGCTGGATGCCTTGCGGATCGAGTTCTTCCAGGTTGGTGTTTCGCAGATACTCAGCAATCTGGTTCGTCACTTGGTCGTAGCGATCCTTCGCTTGACCGGCTAATTGTTGCGGTGCGTGTAGAATACTATCTCGCACCGATTCGATCTGATGGATTGTGCCATCGATCTGTTCTTCGCCCAGATCGCCGCGTCCCTTGAGCAATTGCACCAGCGTATCGCGGTCAAAGTGAGAAAGTCGCGTCCGGAGTGCGGCAAGTCCTGCCTGAGGGTCATTGAGAAGCGTTTGCAACTCTCGCTTGATGTCTTCAGGATTCAGTTCTTCTTTGTGAGTCTCGCGCAGATAGGATTCTACCCTTTGCCACAGCCCTTCCGCTTCAGATTTGGCGCGGTCTTGCAATTCTTGCGCTTGAGACAAGACGCGATCGCGCGTACTTTCCAACTGACCGATGAATTGATCGGCTTCCTCTTGACTAAAGTCTTCCCGTTGAGAGAGGAGTTGCACTAAAGTATCGCGGTCAAATTGCGAGAGGCGATCGCTTAAAGCATCAATCCCAGCATCCGGATCTTCTAGAAGTGCTTTGAAATCGCGCTCAATGCCTTCTGGGTTCAATTCTTCCTTACCCGTCGAGTGCAGATAATGTTCAACGCGATCGCGGAGGTCTTGCGACTGTTCTTGAGATTCCGCACCCTGGACAGTTTCAAAAACTTCTTGCCGAATACTATCCATCTGCTCGGCAATATCCGCAATTTGCTCGGAGGTGAAAGTACCCCGTGCTTCCAGCACCCTCACAAAATAGTCCCGATTCAGCTGCTCTATCTGCTGCCGAACTTTTCCAGGAGCTGCATCCGAATCGTAAATAACCTCTCTAAATTCCTGCTTAATCGTTTCTCGGTTCAAGTGCCAAGGTTTGGAATTTAGCAGGTAGTTTTCTACATCCGCTTTAATCGTGCTAAAAGATGGCGCAGGCACCTTATCGGCAACTTTTGTCCCAACCGTTTTAGCTTGTTCAGTTGCTTGCTCTTTCAAATGTTGCAACTGGCTGGAAATTTTTTCCACATCTAAATCGGAGAGATCCGTCCGCTTCATGACTTCTCCCAGTAACGCAGTTACACCCAACTGCATGGAGTGTTCCATCAAGCCATTGCCATGACTGCGCTCTGATTTGCCTTGTCCAACTCCAACAAGTTGAGAAAGCTTGGCAGAAAGCTCATTAGATTTCAACTCCTCTGGAGCGGCTTGTTTCAGAAAGTTGAGTAATTCAACCTGCGGATCTGTTTCCGTTGGTTTTTCTGTTCCCTGTTGTTGACCTAATACCTTCTGCCAAACAACTTCCAATTGCTCCGCAATCCGATTAACATCCTGCTTAGAGAAATCACTACGGCTACTCACTAAATCCACAAAAGTCTGGCGATTGACATTGCGTAAAACGTCATTCCCCGCAATAGATTTCACATCAACATCGCTAAGTAACTTTTCTAAGTCGCTGCGAACCTTATTGATGTCTAGCTTTGGCAGTTGCAAATCTGTAAAGTAATCCTTAATTGTTTCTCGCAAGCTATCCGGATCGAGAGACGAACTCAATTCCCGGCGAACGGCGGCGGCGGATGCTTCAGCAGTAGAAACAATCTGCCTATTTATCGCACTCCCACCAAGCGCAGTGCTGGCTGTAGCCATCACCCCTTGCATCCCTGAACCCGCAGTGTTCACGACCGAACCAACTAAGGAACCCACCGCCGTAGAACTTACCCAAAGGAGCAGCAAAAAATAAGCTGACCAAATCACGACGCCTGTGATTGCACCTAAAATGACGCTGCTAATCAGAGTCAGCTTCACCGCCAGAAAACAAGCAATGAATATGGCAATATTGACGGTCAATAATGTCCAAATTCCTACCTTAGATTCAATGCTACGAACTTTTTCGCCCCAAGTTTCTGTATCATCATCATCCGCATCTAAGGGATTCTCTGCGGATGAAATTCCAGCAGCAATCGAAAAATTGGTTAACAAAAATTGGAAAGCAAAGGCCATTAATACTCCGGCAATCAAGGCAACAAAAAACTGTGGACTTGAAAAAACAAGTGTTGCCTCTTTTATGGGGGGATTCACGGCTTGAATCCCACTCGGAGCCACTGGAACTTTGGCAAGACAAAATTGTGTGCTGGACAAATCCAGCATCATTTTTACACTTTGAAACATGGTATTTACGCCTTCAAAGTCGAAAGACTGCCTCTATGAGAGGTTGCGTTCTAAGTACACTTTTGCTTATACTTTTGTAACGTTGTATCGTTAACGCTCTATACTCAATGTGGATAAAAAACCGTGGAGAATAACTCTCTCTAAAGTCTGAAAATTAGCTCGGTCTAAAGTTAAGAAATTAAACAAGAAGGCGATCGCTAAAACCTACTAAAATTAAGTATTAATACTCAATATCTCAATAAACTGCGAATCCACAATCTAAAATAGAGATGACCTTAAGCTGTCAACAACTTCTTCAAAAACATACTCAAGTTTGGCACCAAGCAACGGTGCATCCTTTCCTAATGCAGTGCAAATCAGGAACTATTCAGCCGCAGCAATTTAACACCTGGCTGGTACAAGATTATCTTTTTGTAGTAGAGTTCACGCGGATGGTGGCACAAATTTTGGCAGTTGCACCACCCGATCATTTTGATGTTATTCTGGGTGGATTAGTCGCACTGAAAGATGAACTCAACTGGTTCAAAGCAAAAGCCTCTGAACGACAATTGAATCTCAATACCCAAAAACAATCAACTTGCACAGAATACTGTGACTATATGCACAGTCTTTCGACAATGCCACACCCAGTTCAAGCGACTGCACTATGGGCAATTGAGCTTGCTTACAATCAAGGTTGGCAATTACCAGGAGTCATGCCAGATCCCTATGCCGAGTTTGCCGACCGCTGGGGAAATCCAGGTTTTACGGAATATGTAAAACTCTTGGAACAGCAAGCAGATGAAGTGCTGCAAACTGCATCAGAAACCGTTCAGCATCAAGCCGAAGAAGCCTTTTTAAAGGTGGCTGAATTAGAGCAGGATTTCTGGCAGATGGCTTTTAATGCAGCACGGTAGATGAAAAGGGTAAAAAGAAGCCTATAAAGGCTAATCCATGTAATCGTTTGTAATATCAAGATCGTCCGGATTATTTGAAGCAACTGGGCGATTTCCAGCTATATGCATTGTCTCATCAATGTGAAGATTGCTAGAGCCAATTGGACGGTGCCCATCTACGTCAACAGTGCCCTGAACTTGAAAATCATTTGAAGTAATTGGGCGCTTTCCATCAATGTCCACGGTTTCACGAACCTGAATATCGCTTGGATCAATCGGTCGGTGTCCATCTACGTCAAGAGTGTCCTCAAACTGAAGATTACTAGAGGTAATCGGTCGGTGTCCATCTACGTCAAGAGTGTCTTCAATCTGAATATTATCTGGCGCGATTGGACGCTTCCCATCTATATCAATCGTGTGAGGAACCTGTTTTGGTTCGCTAGGTGAAGGAGAGGCAATATTTTTCTCCTGATTATTTCCCTTTTTTGGATTATCTCTGTTCATATTGTGACCTTTTACTTTACGCCTATGTTATTTATAACGTAATACAAGCTATAAAAAGCTTGTATTTGCTGATAATTGATTTAATTATACAATTTGTTTTGAAAGTATTCGTGAAAAATGGCAGCGATGAATCTAAAGAAACCTTTGTACGCTACAAATTACGGCACTGCCTATATTGGTGATTCGCTTGAATTGCTAGACTGCCTTGAATCTGACTCAATCGATCTAGTAATGACCTCTCCTCCATTTGCTTTGCTACGCGAAAAGAGTTATGGAAATGTTGAGCAAGAAGCCTATATCGATTGGCTATTTGCCTTCTGTCGAAAAGTGCATCGCGTATTATCACCGCAGGGAAGTTTTGTCATCGATCTGGGTGGTGCTTATCAAAGTAAACGTCCAGTGCGATCGCTCTACAATTACCGGATTTTAATTAAACTCTGCGATCAGCTAGATTTTCGCTTAGCTGAGGAGTTTTTTTGGCACAACCCTTCTAAGTTACCTTCGCCGATTGAATGGGTGAATAAACGTAAGATCCGCGCGAAGGATTCTGTCAATACTGTCTGGTGGTTGTCAAAAACTGACTATCCTAAAGCGAATGTGAGTAACGTACTGGTTCCTTATTCGGAACGAATGAAAAAGCTACACGAGAATCCTGAAAAATACTATAAACCCAAAGCACGTCCTTCAGGTCACGATATTGGATCGGGTTTTGCTACTAATAACGGCGGTGCCATTCCCTCCAACTTGTTGCAAATTCCTAATAGTGAAAGCAATTCTCGATACATTCAACTTTGCAAAGCCGTTGGAATTGCTGCACATCCGGCGCGGTTTCCGCAAAAACTGCCGAGGTTTTTTATTAACTTCCTCACCGATCCAGGAGATACAGTCCTCGATATTTTTGCTGGATCGAATACGACTGGCGCGGCGGCTGAGGCTTTGCGACGGCGTTGGATTGCTTTTGAGCAAAATCCGTCTTATTTAGCTGCTTCTGCTTTCAGATTTTTAGAGGATAACCAAAGTATTGAGGCAGCTTCAGCGCTATTTAAAAAACTGGTGGCAAAGCCCGAAATAAGCAATATTTCTTAGTTTAGCGATCGCCACTTAAAATTAAAGTACTTCTGCTTCTTCAAAAACCTGTTTTGGTGTGATTTCCAATCCAGGAAATAATGAATCTATAATTGGTGCGCTATCAGTGTAGAGTTGACTTGTTTTATCTGGAGAAAAAACTCTAATACTTATGGCTTCAGGATCTACAATCCAAACTCGTAACACACCAGTATCAAAGTAGTCCTTAGCCTTGTCTTCAAATTCTTTTATAGTTTGGTCTGGGGAAATAATCTCAATTGCCAGTTCAGGAGCCACAGGACAGGCTTCGTTACGCTTCCAACTAGCGGGTAGCCGTTCATAAGAGATGTACGTTACATCAGGTACAGGTGCCCAATCCTGACCATTCCGTTTCAACAGCACCGCCCACTCTTGAACAACTCGTCCACGCCCTTTGCACCAGGCACGAATCAGAACCATCAAAGCAAACTGTACAGTTGAATGAAAGTATTTTGGAGACACTTTAGGCACTACCTGACCATCTATAAATTCATAGATTACATCCCCTTCTGGCAAAGCCAGAAAGTCTTGTAGTGTGAGCTTGGTTCCAGTGCCTACCATGACCCTAAGCTACCTAAGCAGGTGATAAATAAACTTATTATACAAAAGCTTTTGATGGCTAGGTGACACTCGCATAGAGCGTACCACTTGTGCTATATGCTTCGAGCTAGATGCGTCAGAACAGTAAATCTGTAGCAGCGTCAAAGGATTACAGTTTTAAAATTAGATAAAGTAAAGATAGAGTGTTTTTGTTCTAATATAGTTTGTTTGTGGCATATTCCTAGCCACATCAATCAATCATCCGAAGGGATTAGAAAAGGAGAAACTATGACTCGCGCGATTATGGAAACCGACAAAGGCACAATCAATTTGGAGCTGTTTGACAAAGATGCACCGAACACGGTGAAAAATTTTGTTGACTTATCTGAAAAAGGGTTTTACGACGGTCTTAATTTCCACCGAGTCATCCCTAACTTTATGATTCAGGGCGGCTGTCCGCAGGGAACGGGAACAGGTGGTCCAGGTTACAAAATCAACTGTGAAATTAACCCCAATAAGCATCAGGCAGGAAGTCTATCAATGGCTCATGCAGGGCGCAATACGGGTGGAAGTCAATTCTTTATCTGTCACGCTCCTCAACCTCATTTAGACGGACAACACACAGTTTTTGGTAAAACTGAAGACATGAATGTAGTCAATGCGATTCGTCAGGGAGACAAAATTCTTTCTGTCAAGATTGAACGATAGTCTAAATGGCTTTTTAGCCGGAAGGAAGCGCTTCCTTCCGGCTTCGTTACTATCAATTGATGCTCGTTACAGTCTGAAGAGGGGTAACTTCATTCAGTTCGGGTTCAGCTACCTGAAGATGTTGCTCTAAAAGCGCCAAGTTACGGATATTTGACTTGTAGTATGCATCGAACAAGTCTCCCACCAAAGGCACCGAGCCGACTGTGGCTTCTAAGGCAATATTAAATATCATCTTTTGTAGGATTTCACGCGGTAAGCCGAAGCGGGCGGCTAAATAGATGATGTAAGCCGAAAACCCGGTGCTGATGATATCTCCGGCACCTGGAATCAGACCAATAATTGGGTCTAAACCAATACGAAAGCCGATGCCTGGGATTCGGATTGCATTATCCATCAGGCGGCTAAGTCTGCGGATGTGGTTGAGATTTTCGAGACGTTCAAGTGTGTTCATATTTCTAATTTTTGCACGAGGAATCCGCTGCATCTTATACCGTGAGAAGGAAAATTTCTTTTCTAGAATCATCCTAAAGTTAGTGGAACTGTCTGCCTAAAGTCAGAGATGTTTAATTTTAAGATTCCTTTATCTGAAGCCATGTTGAACTCCCCAACGCAAGACCTTCTTTTTATTTGCACTCAATTTCTGGCACAAAATCCCCAAAAACGTTTGCAGAGTCTCAAAGACTTGGGGATAGCGCGTTATGCTGATTTTTTAACTAAAATGCCATTAACAGAAGCAAATGTAGCTTGCGTAATGCATTTTTTTAGAGATACAAGTCGCGTGAAATTCCCGAATCTTAGGGGAGCGGATTTATCTAACTTGAAGTTAGATGGCGTTAACTTTATCCGGGGTGATTTATCGGGGGCAAATTTGAGGGGAAGCAGTTTATTAGAAGCCGACCTTTTATTTGCCAATTTCACTGGAGCAGATTTGAGAAATGCGGATTTGAGGGGTGCAACTCTTAATGAGACAATATGGTCAGGTGCGGTGGTAGAAGATTGCCATTTTGGAAAAGGAATTGGGTTAACGGAGCAGCAGCGCAGAAACCTAAAAAGTCTCGGTGCTAGGTTTAATTAGCACCGGCGGCTCATCCGAGTTTTGGATGTTTAGCAACCGCTGTAGAGCGTTGGGTTGAACGATAGTGAAACCCAGCAGACAGCTTAATTTAGTGCCATTTATTTTAAATCTAATTGCTAATTTTTGCCGTTTTTGATGCCTGTCTGCACTTTCCAAAGGCTGGCATAAATTCCTTGGTCTTCTAATAGTTGTTCGTGTCGTCCTTGCTCTACTAAGAAGCCTTGTTCCATCACATAGATACAATCAGCATTGCGGACGGTGGAGAGGCGATGAGCGATCGCTATCGTGGTGCGATTGACGGTAATTCGTTCGAGCGATCGCTGAATGGCTGCTTCTGTCTCATTGTCTACGGCGGAGGTGGCTTCATCCAGAATCAGAATCGGCGGATCTTTCAAAACGGCACGCGCGATCGCAATCCGCTGTCTTTGCCCACCTGACAACTTTTGCCCCCGCTCACCCACAATCGTGTCGTAACCTTGGGGAAGTTGCATGATAAAGTCTTGAGCCTCGGCAATTTTAGCCGCTTCGATTACCTCAGCTTCAGTTGCATCAGGACTGCCGTAGGCAATATTATCTTTTACCGTGCCGTGAAATAAGAAGACATCCTGACTGACTAAACCAATACAGGAACGCAAATCTCTTAATTTCAAATCGCGTAATTCAATCCCATCCAATGTCACCGTTCCCGACTGAATTTCGTACAACCTCAGCAACAGTTTCACTAAGGTACTCTTGCCCGAACCAGTAGAACCGACAATGGCGATTGTTTTACCTGCGGGAATGTGTAAAGAGAGATTTTGAATGACTGGATTTCGCCCATTGTAGGCAAAAGTGACATCTTTTAATTCCATTTCACCCCGCACTGAAGCGACGGGTAAGGAAATGTGTCCCGAATGAATCGCGATCGGTGTATCCAGCAGATTCATCACCCGATTTGTAGAAGCCATTGCCCGTTGATATTGATCGAGCGTTTCGCCCAATCTCGTCAAAGGCCAAAGCAACCGCTGGGTTAGGAATACCAATACACTGTAAGTACCCACAGACAATCTGCCAGCAGCAGCGTCCATCCCGCCGATTAACAGCGTTGCCGTGAACCCGATTAAAATAATGATGCGAATCAAGGGGACAAAAGCGGATGAAAGCGCGATCGCTCTCCGGTTACTTTGTCGATAAGCCTCACTTTCGACTGCCATCCTGTTCGCTTCATAGTCTTCCGTGACAAAGCTTTTAATCGTCGTCATCCCGCTCAAATTATTCGAGAGGCGACTGTTGAGCAGACTGACTTTTTCCCGAATCTCAGCATAACGGGGGGCAAGGCGATGCTGAAAGACAATCGAACCCCACAGAATAAACGGCATCGGCAGCATCGCCATCCAAGCCACGCTGGGAGCCAAAATAAAGAAGGCACCGCCAATAATTACCACCGTTGTCGCTACTTGGAGGATTTCATTCGCTCCCCGATCTAAAAAGCGTTCCAGCTGATTGATATCGTCATTCAGGATAGACATCAAACCGCCAGTGCTGCGCTCTTCAAAATAAGCCAGTTCCAGTTCTTGGATATGGCTGTAGGCATCCAGGCGCAAGTCGTGTTCAATATCCTGGGCGAGATTGCGCCAAAGCAGGGCATAGGCGTACTCAAAGATAGATTCCAGCCCCCAGATAATGAAGCTGAGGAAGCTTAGGATCAGGAGTTGCCAAAAAACATCTTTGACGCCAAATTGAGCGATCGCTGAGTCTTGTTGCTTCACCACCACATCCACCGCTGCACCGATCAAGGCGGGTGGGGCTAAGTCAAAGATTTTATTGAGAATTGAGCAAACTGTCGCCTGCCAAATTTGGGCACGATAGTTGCGTCCATAGTCAATCAGACGCTTGAGGGGATGCGCCTTTTGGCTGCTTTGGATTTGATTGCGGGATTTTTTACGGGACAAAATGAGAGTACGCGACGATAGTTACACCAGATTTTAACCACTGTAACAATTATCCATCTGACATCCCACGACTCTCTGATAGCAGGGGCGATCGCCCGATTGGTGTTATGCAACGGCGGGTGATGTGAGTGTTGCACTTGCGATCGCTTTCTCTTGAGTTAGGCAAATGTGTTCCCCATTTTTCACTAATCTTGCTACCCAATTATTTGTTTGTATCTATCACGAGATAGATTTTTAAAGCAAATTTACAGATGAGTCAAGTTACAGGCTCAACAGAAATATCCAAGGCGTTTTTCAGAACCAAGAACAAGAAATGCCTGCTGGATTTTGCTTTTCTTTGACTCGCGCTTCTAGTTTCATTCTCTATCTTGAGACATATATTGAGCTGTAAAACAATCCATAACCAATCCATCGCCGTATCTTTTTTAGTCAAGAAATCAAAAAGGGAATCCTTCCGATTCCACTGAGGTAGAAGCCGCCAATGAAAAAACTAGCGCAGATAACCGCCATATCGGTACTGGTTATAGGGTTATCATCAGCTCATGCCCAAGCTGCCACATTCACAGAGAAAAGTGATGCTGGGAAGACTCTAAATACAGCAAAAATTATCCCATCAGGGTCGCAAATACTAGAGTTTATTACTGGGACACTTTCTGATAAGGATGCTGACTTATTCCAAATTTTTCTGACCGGAGGACAGACATTCTCGGCGACAACAATTAGCCTGGATACGCTGGTAGGACTCCCAGTTGATAATGTTTTAGGTACCCCGACCGAGCTGCTTGAAGACCCGCAGTTATTCTTGTTTGATGCGGCTGGTAAGGGCATTTATGGGAATGACGATATCCCTGGCTTAAATTCACAATCAGTTTTATCCTCTGGTGGTTTTTCTCCCACTCAATCTGGTATTTACTATTTAGCGATTGCTAGCTCTGGTTACGATCCTGTAAGTGCATCTGGGAAAATTTTCTCGGCTGGAGCGGATGGAACTCTAGAACCGATGGGTTCGGGCGGAAACCTTTCCTTGAGCGGCTTTACAGGTACGAGCGCTACCAGTGGAAGATACGCGATCGCACTAACCGGAGTTACAACTAGTGCTGAAAGTAGCACGGCAAGCATTCCCGAACCCTCTGGAACATTAGGCATTTTAGCTTTGGGTACTTTAGGCGCAGTTTTTCATGTGAAAAACAATAGAAAAAAACAAAAAATCACTAGCTGAGTTCCCAGCATTTTCTGGGTGGTTATTGAGGAAAGGTGCAATCGTGCCTTTGTTGGTGGGATGCCAATAAACAAACAGGGATTTGTTTTATTACTGTATTTTTGATAATTGCGATTTCCTCAATGCAGAGGTTAGGGAAAGAGCGAAAATCTAGTGGGAATAGAATTGCCAAAACAAGTTAAAGATTGACTTTTGGCTTTCGGAAGAATCCATAACTAGCTCTGAGCCGTACTTCTTTTAAGCCTAGCGATTCAAAAGAAGATAAACATTCCCATTCCGCACCAATAAGTGACTGAATGGATACATCTTTAGGAAAAACTGAAATGAAGCAAAAAACTTGTGTTCCTGTGAAAGAAACTGCGGCTCCTCTCAACAAAATTGCAACTTCCCCTAAAAAACCTTCGCGTCGCTTTGGTTTAAGAAACCCAATCGGTTTGGGCGTACTTGTTTTAGGATTAGCTTTGATCGCTGGGATGACACCTCTCTATCTCAAAGCTTCTGACCATGATGATGGTGAGGTAGATGCCAAGGGACGCAACCTTAATTTAACTGACCTGTTTGTATTCCGGGAAAAAGATCAGAACCCGAATGCGTCTCAAAACGATCTGGTCTTGATTATGAATACGAACCCGCGATCGCTAGCGCGTCAGCAGTATTACTTCAGTACCAGAGCCAAGTACGAGTTCAAAGTGTCGCGGGTGAATAATAATGATGCCACTCCCACGGGTAAGGAAGATGTGGTTCTGCAATTCACCTTTAGCCCACCGGATGCAAATCGCCAACAAACCATTACGATGACCGCCATCCGGGACGGTGCAATTGTTCTCCAAACCAAGAACCTCCGCACCACGCCGCTAAATCCTAACCCCAGTGCGCCGCCAATTGTTAATCAGGTATCCGGCGGTGGCGCTAACTTAGCCGTATTTGCTGGACTGCGGGAAGATCCATTCTTCTTCGACGTTGAGCAATATTTTCGGGTTCGCGCTGCTTTTCTTGGCATCGGTCCCGCAGTTTCTGGGTTCCGTCCGCCCGAACAGGCGGTTGATTTTACCAAAGGATACAACGTCAACGCGATCGCAGTCCGGGTACCGATTAAATTCTTACAAGGCTCAACCTCCGCAACGACTTTTGATGTCTGGGAAACCATTTCAGTGCCCGGAGCAAACGGCAAATTTACTCAGTTTGAGCGACTAGCTCGACCGGCGATCAACGAGGGTCTAGTCGTCACAAACGACTTCCTGAACGCCCTAAACACCGTTAGTCCTGGTTTTGAAGCTGCTGCTCTGGCGGGTCAACAACCGGCTGCGAATATCGCTGGGCCAATCGTCGGGGAAGCGAAAAAGACGCTGTTAGCTTTTGGGAATACCGAGCAACGAGCGAACGCCTTGTTGGGTGCCTTTCTACCAGACGTGATGCGAATCGACACCAGGGGACCCAGCGGATACGCCAACGCCCTGAATGCCAAAGGTAGCCCGATTCGGGGTCGCTTGATAAAAGATGATGTCATCGACATCACCTTAAGCGTCGTCACCGAGGGGAAGGTTACGAGTGATAACGTGTCCTACGACGGCGCACCGGGTAATCCAGCACAAGGACACAAGCCGTTACAACCCGCATTCCCCTATTTGGCTTTACCCAACTAGGTCAGGAGTGATGAACTGCGTACATTATCAGTGATGAAAATCTAACCTCCTTCTCACCTCTCCCTAACCCTCTCCCAAGAGGAGAGGGAAGCCCAATCAATCTTTTTTACGGGGGAGGGGGAATCACTGAAAACCCGTCCCCTACTAAGGGATGGGTTGGGGGAGAGGTTAACCGAGCTTAGAGACAGAAGCATGAAACGTGCTGAGTATTACAAATCTGAAATCTTGAAAGGTGGGTTGAGTGGGCGTCTTGTGCTGAAGCGTTGGTGGATACCGTTCTTAGTGGCGCTACCGATTGCCGGAGTTTTGGGAGGCTGGCGTTTGTGGAATCCCAGTGCTGAACTCGACGCTCCTTATCGTTATCCCTTTTCCCAATCACCCTCAGACAATATCACCACTGCTTTGGGACGGGAAATTGCTTTCTATCAGGAACGGATTCGGCGAAATCCAGGGGACGGACTGGATCGAACCTCCTTAGCCAAAGCCTATTTGAAGATGGCTCGTGCGACAGGAGATGCAAATTGGTATCTCATGGCAGAGCAGTCGGCAAAGCGATCGCTCGCTAATTTATCCTTTGATAATCAAGGTGCCATTCTGGTGCTGGCTCGGATTGCGGAAGCGAAACATGACTTCACAGAAGCGATTCGCTTGGCAAAACAGGTACTGCAAACCGAGTCTGGAAATGAAGATGCACTCTCGCTGCTGGTTACATCAAACTTGGCAATGGGCAAGGTGGATGAAGCCAATCGCGTCGCCAATGCTTTAGTAGATAAAATCCCCACGTTAGGCTCCTTGACACTTAGGGCTTTGGTAAAAGTTGCACAAGGTCAAGATGCAGCAGCCATTCAAGATTTCCAGCAAGCTCTAGCAGCTGAAGAACCGGGCGAGACAGGCAGTTCGGCTTGGACGCGGACATTGCTGGGTCGGTTTTACTTCCAGCGGGGCAACCATCAACTTGCCAAGGAACTTTACCAGGAAGTTTTACGCATCCTGCCGCGATATCCCTTGGCATTAGTCAATCTGGCAGAATTAGAGACTCGACTCGGACAGTATCGAGCCGCGGAGCGTCATTACTCCCAGGTCTTTGTTTCCCCAACCTACCAGAATGTATTCGATCACGTTGCCTTGCAGGGCATGGCACGGGTGAAGCATTTGCAGGGCGACCAGTCAGGCGCTCAGGAGTTATGGGACAAAGCCGAAGCGTTAATCCGCCAGCATCAAAATATCACTTCTTTTGGACATAGGCGCGAACTGGCACGCCTGTTACTGGAACGGGGGCGTTCCGAGGACTTCGCGGAAGCGCTTTCCCTAATGCAGGCAGAAGTCGCTATCCGCCGCGATGCAGAGACACTGGATACTCTAGCTTGGGCGCTTTGCCGTTCGGAACGCTGGCGGGAAGCTCAGCAGGTCGTTGCCGAAGCGCTAGGGCGAGGCACTCGTGATGCGGGAATTTTTGCTCGCGCAGGCACAATCGAGCAGGCATTGGGGAATAATTCCCAAGCGATCGCTTATTTCCAAAAAGCTGAAGAAATCGACCCGACTTTTGACGAACAGACACAGCGATCGCAAAGACTTAACTCAAATTCTGCAACCGAGGTGAATCAATGAACGCAAAGTGGCGTCGATACGGCACGCTGAGCCTGCTGTCGTTTTTGGGAGCGATATTACTTTGGTTCGCTGCTGCTACCCCCAGTTACTCTCACTGGGCTGATTTATCAGTAGCTGAGATTATGGTGGGCGAGACTGAAACTCAAATGACACTCACCTTTCCCACAGGGTTGATGGCATTTGCAGATGACAACCAGGATAGTCAGGTGTCACCCGATGAAGTCCGCACTCATCAAACTCAGTTGCAGACATTCTTAAGCGATCGCATCCGCCTCAGCGATAACCAGAAGCAAAAAGCTACCCTAACCATTAATGCATCCGAGACCAGCGCCCTACCGCCAAACTTGAAAGTTACTACGGGCACCCACAGCAGCTTACAGCTCACCTACAACTGGTCTCAGCCGGTTCAAGGACTCCAGATCCACTACAATCTATTTCTGCCTGGAGTGCCAACTGCCACTTGCCTTGCAACGATTCTGCATTCCGGACAGGTGCAAAACTTTATCTTCAGCCCCACAAACCAGACATTTTCATTAATGCCGCCTGGTTTGGCGTGGCTTAACGGAGGAAGCTTGCTGATTGCGATCGCTGGCTCGTTTGCGTGGGGTGCCATGCACGCCCTCTCTCCCGGTCACGGCAAGACGATTGTGGGAGCCTACTTGGTGGGTTCTCATGCTACCCCGAAACACGCCCTATTTTTAGGGTTAGCAACGACAATCGCCCATACTACCGGAGTGTTTGCCTTGGGTGCGATCGCTCTGTTCGCCTCACAGTACATCCTACCCGATCAGTTATATCCCTGGCTTAGTGTCCTCTCCGGTTTGATGGTGGTGGCGATCGGTCTCAACTTGTTCATCAACCGCCTGCGGAGTCATCAAAGCGGCAAATCAGCGGCTGCACATCAGCATCTTAGCTTTTCAGCTTCCCAGAGCCATTCCCACAGCCATCACAGCCACGAACCTCATCACCACGAACCTCATCACCACGATCATCACGACCATTCTCATCACCACGAACCTCATCACCACGACCACCCTCACGAACCTCATCACCACGGCGAGCATTCCCACCACGATCACTCACACTTACCCCCTGGCGCGGATGGATCGCCCGTTACCTGGCGTAGCCTGCTTGCGCTAGGTATTTCAGGCGGTTTAGTGCCGTGTCCTTCAGCCCTGGTTTTGCTGCTAAGCGCGATCGCACTAGGACGGATCGGCTTTGGACTGATGTTGGTGTTGACATTTAGTTTAGGACTCGCAGGCGTGCTAACTGGGTTGGGATTGCTACTCGTTTACAGCAAGCGCTTCTTCGATCGGCTATCGATTCAGATGCGGATTGTGAGGGTTTTGCCTGCGGTGAGTGCATTAGTCATTGCCCTTTTGGGTGTAGGCATCACCACCCAAGCTTTGATGCAAACCGGGTTGATTCGGCTATAAATCGTAGCGTGTTAGCGATCGCTCCTATTGCATCGCTTGCCGAACCCGTTTTCTAAAAAATTGACATTTATCCCGCTAAGTAGGTATGGCAATTGAAATTAAATTATGAAATATTGGCAACAGTAATGAGTGATTTCTAATTTCCGATTGACTAAAGTTTTTTAGCCGTTTTTAATCTAATATTTCACCCATCAACTCAACCATTAAAACTTAAGAAACTCCAATGTTCAGATGCTTCCATTTAACAGCTACCGTATCTACTGCTCTCATTTCATTGTTTCCTGGTATAGCTTTTAGCCTCCCTTTACAGGCAGATTCTCCCTATCCAGTCGTGCCAGCTTCAAATATAGATATTCCGGTTTGCTATCTACAAACTGAAGATGGGAGAACTGTGGATCTCGGTAAATTATGCATTCAAGCTCCTGAAAATTCTCAGGCTCCTGTAAGTAGTAATTTTGGGGCTGGAAATTGCTACTTTGTTGACTCGGCTGGCAAACCCTGTAGAGCTTCTTCAGCCAGGAATCCTCAGCAGTAACCGTCAAGAACTTGAATTGTTGAATAATACCAATTCACTGCTTTGATGCCACATTTACGAGTCCCCAATCCGGTTAAAAAGGGGTAATATAGCAGTTCTAAATGATTCTTAAAGGCGAGACCCCCCACTTCGAGAAAGAAGTCGGGGATCTCAAGGGTTGGCATCTCCAAACTCAAATAGGATTGCGATAGATGGATATGTGTTAGACATAAACAGGAGTGACGCAAAACCTCTCAAACTCTTATTCCTATGCGCTTGCTCGCAGGCTACGCCAACGTGTACGAGAGCGTCTAAAGCGAAGAGAGCGCTTCACAACTCTTAGGCGGTTCATTTTTCTGTTACTGGTGCGTAAGTCCTAATAAAGTGAAATAGTATTACTTGGCACCCAAGCCAGAGTTACTTAACGACATGGGTAGGCGATACGACATCCTGGTTGAGTCGGCTGTCCTGAGCGGACGAGGAGCGCGGCAATTTATACTACCAGTCAGTTGAACAACCACTTTCCCAGTGAATCGATCCTAACTGAAGTAGGGACTGCCTGAGCAAGACTCTGCAAAGTTTTTTTACAATTAGTGTTCGTTTTTTGGTTTTGGCACCTAACTTTGGAGAGAAATCTTTAAGCAGAGGAATTTATAAATGCCAATCGAAACAGTACCCGGAACTTCCTTAAAGTATTACCTGATCGCTTTTGATGCATCTGGCAAAGAACGCGATGAACATGGCGAGTTGATGAGCCAAAAAATCTTGGAAGCACTTGCTAGCGAACCAATCACAGATGTATTCATCATGAGCCACGGCTGGATGGGTGACATTCCCGGAGCGCGAGATCAGTACAACAAATGGATTGGCGCGATGGCTAAACAAACAGCCGATCTCGAAAAAATCACACAGGCGCGACCGTTTCGTCCCTTAATGATCGGAGTGCATTGGCCCAGCAAGCCTTGGGGCAATGAAGATTTGACAAGTGCTTCGGTGTCTTTTGGCGTGAACGATGCAGATCCTGTCGATAGCGCCGTTGATGAATATGCTGAACGCATTGCTAACACTGAGGAAGCGCGGCAAGCACTACAAACAATTTTTAGGAAGGGGATGGAAGACAGCGAACCCGATACCTTACCGCCAGAGGTAGTAAACGCCTACCAAGTGTTGAACCAAGAGGCTGGTTTGGGTAGCGAAGGTGGGGGTGGGGCACCAGGTTCGGATTGGGAAGGTTTCGATCCGGAAGGCATCTATCAAGCAAGTCACCAAGAACCCGTCAGCTTCAGTGCTGGCAGCAGCTTTGACTGGGATAAGTTTCTAACTCCCCTGCGGCTACTATCTTTTTGGACGATGAAAGACCGCGCTCGCAAAATCGGTGAAAGCGCTGGGTTCAACTTGTTAAAAGCACTTCAACAGAACACTCCTGAAACTGTGCGATTCCATCTGATGGGTCATAGTTTCGGATGCGTTCTTGTCTCTGCCGCCCTTGCCGGTCCAAAAGGTCAGGGCAAATTAGTCCGGCCAGTTAATTCTTTGGTTTTGGTTCAAGGAGCGATGTCTCTCTGGTCTTACTGTTCAAAAATTTCCTACGAACGCAATCGCCCTGGTTACTTTAATCCACTCATTGTTCAAGGTAAAGTCGCTGGTCCAATTGTTACGACCCAATCTCACTTCGACTATGCAGTCGGCAAGATGTACCCCCTAGCTGGAAAGATTGTCTTTAGTCGTGTGGACTTTGCCGCCGGTGGTTTGCCTAAATATGGCGGAATTGGCTGCTTTGGTCTCTGCGGAAACGGCTTTCCAGTAGAAGACATAAATATGCTCGGCTCTGATGCCTCTTATCAGTTTAAACCGGGTAAAGTCTACAACCTGGAAAGCAGCAAGTTTATTAATGACGTGACAGACAAGTTTGTTGGTGCCCATAACGACTTTGCCAAACCGGAAGTAGCCCATGTGCTGTGGTCGGCAGTTTCTGGCAGTTAACCGCCAGTCTTAGTTAAGACATTAAGACTGTTCGGACGATCGCCTAACCTCCCCAACCCTGCTTGCCTATATAGGCAAGAGGGAAGACAGATGCGTCTGTACTTGCGACACAAGAGTGGGAAAAGAGGTCAATCCAACAGCCTTGCGGTGTTAGTCACTCAAAATTATCAGGAACCAAAGAGATGTCCGAAGACCTGCTATTCTTCAATGGAATTAATGGAGCCAGTGGCGATTATTTGCTGCCTCCTTTGACTGCTGAGCAAGTAGCTAAGATTGCCCAGGGCGAAGAATTCGATCCAGAAAGTTTAGAAGATATCCAGCTAAAAAAGCGACAAAAAGAAGAGATTGACTTTGCTCCCATAGAGGGAATAGACCCCAAAAACCTTGCAGAAACAGGTTGGGGAGTAATTTTCGCTTACGATGCCGATCCGGCAATTCGAGAGGCGCTCAGCGAGCTATTAGACCATCGCAAAAAGCAAGCCACCCAAAAGCACGAGCATTACTATCAGGAATACATTGGTCCTAAAGGCTATCGTCACGACAAGGCAAAAAATCAGTACGAATCAAAAAATAAGTTCCTGTCGCGTCAAGGATTAGGTCCAGGTCCTGCCGATCCAGACAAAATGCCCTACTACCTGCTGATTGTTGGAGATCCAGTAACAATTCCCTATCGCTTTCAGTCCCAGCTTAGCGTTCAGTATGCAGTAGGTCGCATTTATTTTGATACGCCACAGCAGTACGCGCAGTACGCTCGCAGTGTAGTAGAAGCGGAAACTAGCAATCTATCCTTATCTCCTAGCGCTGCCTTTTTCGGCGTGTGCAACCCAGGAGACCGTGCCACTAATCTCAGCACTCAAGACCTGATTCAGCCGTTATCTGAATGGGCTGTCGAGGAACATTCCAACTGGGATGTGAAAACGATTCTTAAAGAAGAAGCAACCAAAGCGCGTCTGGGGCAGCTGCTAGGAGGCAGCGAAACGCCTAGTTTGCTGTTCACTGCCAGTCACGGTATGGTCTTTCCCAACGGCGATCCGCGACAGTTGCCCCACCAAGGCGCATTGCTGTGCCAAGACTGGCCTGGTCTCGAATGGGGAAAAAAACCGATTCCGGAAGATTTTTACTTTTCTGGGGACGATATTAGCGAACAAGCGCGGCTGTTAGGGATGATTGCTTTTCACTTTGCCTGCTATGGTGCTGGCTGTCCCCAAAAGGATGAATTCGAGGGTCACTCTCAATCTCTTTCAGAAAGACCAGACATTGCGCCGTATCCCTTTCTTGCCCGCTTACCGCAGAAACTTCTGAGCCATCCCAAGGGAGGTGCCCTAGCTGTCATCGGTCATATAGATCGAGCTTGGGATTGTTCTTTCTCTTGGTCAGATATTCGCGGTTCAAGTGCAGATAAACGGCAGATAGCAGTTTTTCAAAGTAGCGTGAAGCGCCTGCTGGAAGGTCATCCAGTCGGGTCGGCAGTGGAGTATTTTGATGAGCGCTATGCCGAAATTTCCTCTGACCTTAACATTGAGTTAGAAGATATTAAGTTTGGCGCGCCTCCCAACAATCGGAGTTTAGCTGCTATGTGGACGGCTAACAACGACGCCCGCAACTATGCGATTATCGGCGACCCAGCAGTCCGGCTAGTGGTCAGTAGCAGTAAAGATGCTAGTGCCGAGCGCCCCACGATTGAAACTGTGCATTTGCCTTCTAACCAGCCGGGACAGGGGTTGGCTCCGGAAACTCCAGAGCAAGTGCCTGATGAAGCTGCCCTTAAGCAAGTTCAGACGCAACTGATTTCATCATTAGAGCAATTTGTCAATACTGTACAAAAAGCTCCAGCTAATAACACCGATATGCAAACAGCAATGTCAATAGCCACCAATCTCTTAAATGTGTTGAAGGGATTGAGTTAATAGCGATCGCACCTAAGTAAACGGCTGCCGGGACTTTTCCCACGCAGCTTTCAAGTTGTTAGGGAGTGTCAAACTAAAACGAGGACTTGCGTCCTCGTTTTGGTTTGACGCTCCCTACTTTTTGGGTGAACTACTAGCAGTGCTAATACCATCACAAAGATGGCGATCGCTCTCACTGAGATTAATTCTGGGCTTCTTCAGATAGTAAGGTTCTAATTGATACTTCCCCAGATTAGAGGGACTCGCTACTAGCACCAATGCCCGCAAGTCACGCCGCCCAATAGGGAGAAAGCAGCGAGCAATCGGCGTTGGGGATTCGTAGTGAGCACGAAAGTACTTAGATGCTGACCCTGACGCACTTTAGCGCCTACTACAAGCAGCGATCCCTAAACAGTGCTGACGAAGATATGATACATAACACCGGCGCGCTGGTATTACATTCGCAGTATTATCTGCCTGCTGTTTTAGTTTCCCATATAAGCTGGGGTTTTCCTCTTGAATTTTGATATATTACTACATTTCCATCATTCTGAACCGAGAGTTGAGGGTCAGGAGAACCATTCGTATGAGAAGCCCAAAGTGGCTTGTTATTCAAGTCATAGACAACTAAATTTCCATCGTCCTGCATTACAGTGTAACTACCGTTCGGGTTGGTTCCAGCTGCCCACAGAGGTGTTCCATTTGATTTAATCAGGACAAGGTTTCCATCGTCTTGCATTTTAAGGTAATAAAAACTATTTTCTGAAGCCACACACTCACCTTTTTCTAATCTTTGATTAGGGCTTAGATGCTTGTGAAAAACGGGTTGTTTATAATCGCAACCTGCTATAAACCTTTGGGATGCTCCCGTCTTTCCGTCATCGCCGGAGAGCTTGAAGTCACCTAATATAATGTATTTACCGCTACTCAAATCCCCATCGCTGACTAGATCGGGCACATTCTTAGAATAGCTATAAAAGATTTGAGGATAGATGGCAAAGTTAAGGGGATTACCAAGCACTATAATAATCCCAACATTAGTCTTCTCATCAGGAACACCGCCCATCGTCCACCAGTCTTTTGCCCTTTCATTACATCCGAACTCCTGGGCATACCGGAATCGAACGTAATAAACTCCTGGCTCTTTCGGCGCTGTTAGTTTAAAGAATTCATCTCCTTTGGAGACTACAGATCCAGCATTGATACAAGCTTGAGCACGTTTGTCATTATTGATGCCTAGGAGAATTTGGTTAATAGTCCCCTCTCCACGTTCAGGATATTGGTATACATATTGTGTACGTCCATCAATTGTTTGTCCGGGATATGCAAACACAACATTTTTTTTCTGCTTCAAACTAGATTTTATGATTATGCCAATGCTAACTGTTGCCACGCCTAGTAGAGCTAATAGGATAGCTATCCATCGGACTATCCTCCAATTACGTCGTGATTGGCGCAAGTCTACGCAAGCCTTCACATATTCAGCCTCAAGTTGGCTCAAAAATTTGGGTTGTTTCAATAGTGCCTCGGCTTCCTCTAATCGTCTTCCCTGTATTAGATAATCGTTTCTGTTTTCTTTATGGTTTTTCCACTCCTGTGCTGCCTGAGTGATGATCTCCCGCAGTTGTAGGTTGGTTCTGTCCTCGTCCAACCACTTTTGCAACCTCGGCCAGTAGCGGATTAATGCTTCATGGGCAACTTCTACCTCTTCTTTATCTGTCGCTTCATTTCGACTGGTGACTACGAGTCGCGCCTCTTCACCAGCTAACTGCTGCACCAACTTCTTGGTCACTGCTAGGTCGCTACCTGCTGACACCAGATCCTCTAACTCCACTCGCCGTCGGGTGTCCCGTCGCTTCTCTCCCTGGACGGCACTCGCATCCATACGGGTTAAGCGCAAGAAGATATTCCGGACTTGCTCCTGCTCAGAAGCTGGCAAGCTATTGTAGAAATCATCGGCAGTTTTAGCTATTGCCTGCTGGACTCTACCGATGGCTTGGTACTCCTCGTCGCATAACCACCGTCCATGTCGCCGCTTCCATAGCTCCTGCAAAGCATGTTGCAGCAGTGGCATCGCTCCTGGTTCTTCTTGAACATCATCGAGAATTGAGTTGCTCAAGCCCGCTTCAAAGCGCAGTCCCGCTTTGTCTGCCTGCATCTTCATCGCTGTAATCAGTTCAGGGGGTTGCATCCGTCCAACCAATTTTTGTCGGGTTTCAATCCGTTTGCTCAACTCTGGGTAGAAGGTGCACTCTCCTAAAAAGTCTGCCCGCATCGTCATGACAACTTTCCGCCGGGAGGCAAGGGTTAACAATCTGGTGATGAATTCTTGGCGATCGTCTTTATCTTCACAAAGGGTAAAAACTTCCTCAAATTGGTCTACTACCAGTACTGAATGCTGTTCTGATACTTTCGATAGCCTTTCTAATCGTCTATCTAATTGTTTGACTGGCTCCCTACCCGGTGTTAGGTAAGCCCACTGTAGGCTGGGGTTCTGCTCCTTAAGCTTAGGAATCAGCCCAGCTAGCACTACCGATGACTTGCCACTGCCTGAAGGACCGATAACGGCTAAAAAGTTATCCTTCTCCAGTTCCTTTTGTAACTCTTGAATCAGCTCATCGCGCCCAAAGAAGAACTTGTGGTATTTTTTCTCGCCGAAGGAAGACAATCCAGGGAAGGGACACTCAGCCTTGTATTCTGGTGGTTGCTTACCTACTGCCAAAGCATCGAAACTGAGATCGAGGACTTGGTCACAGATGTTGTCGAGTTCCTCTAAAGCCTGATGACGCTCGTCACGGGCAACCGGTGAATCTGCTCCCCGTGTATTGCTCAGTTTTTCTGCCTGCGTTTTAAACCTCTGCTGAAGCACAGATGCATGAGGTGCTCGCTCTGCGAGCAGTTCCCGCAGCTTCCCGATGCCATCCTCGATTTCCTCGTCGGTTAGCTCGCCATTTTCGCTGCGATCGCTAAATAAGGGACGCCCACCCAAGCGGCTGAACAGGGCTGGCACAGTAATGTCGTGGCGGTTTCCTAGTCCGGCTGTTGCCTGTTGTAGCGCCGTGTCTATCTCTCCAGACTCTCTGAGTCGTCGATAAAAGCTCTGTCCTAGAGCCAAGCCTGTCTCTACGCTCACCTTGCGGGTCATCGCTATGACGGCAGGCATTCCCAAATCTCGTACCAATCGCTGAGCTAATCCGCCTAATGCCCCTTCTGCTCTTGGGTCGGCACTCTCGCAAGTGCAGAGGAAGGCAAAGTGAGGCAAGCCCGTCCGACCACCTATGTTGCTCAGCTCGTCCAGCAATTCTGTCCCAGTCACTGGCAGAACTTGATTGTCGGCTTGCGCCCAATACAGAACAGTTTCTCCCCGATCAATCAGCTTACCGTGGCAGACAAAGTGCAACAAGGTGTATGGCTTCTTGGCGTTAGTCAGTTGCTTAGATAGTTCTTGTAGCGTTGGTGGGCCGATAGCACCGGCAACATTATTTGCCAAAATCTCATAAGGAATTGTCCCCAGCGCTTCTTTCACCCCCGATACAACAGCTTCCACATCAAAAGGTGCTAATTGAAACTTGCCGATATTGGCGGGACTTGCTACCAGCACCAGCGCCCGCAAATCCCGCCGCCCAATCCGGGGAAAGCGGCGATCGATAGGAGTGGGGATGTAGCGTGAAAAGGGTACGCGCTGGTCACGGGCTAAAAGCTGCCAACTGTCGTCAGTATCAATAGGGGCGCACAGCCTTTCCCAATGCAATATTCTAACTTCGTCGTTGTCAGCAGCTTCAATAGAAAGCAAAATTCTTAAGAGGCAGTCCTGACTACTCATAGACAGGGCACGGACAAAGGTATCACGCACATTTCCTATAAAAAGGGCTTTGCCCAGTATGATGCCGTATGCCTTCTCGTTTTCTTGCTGTTGTGTCAGCTTGTAAAAGTCATCCTGGCTGAGCTGGAGAATTCCGCTGGAATGGGTGGTTAGCCCATCCAGTTGCTTGCATCTTAAAACAATGGGCCAGCTATTATCGCCTGACTTGCTCTGGATGGTAATCTCGAACTCAAAGGCGTTCATGCGTTATCTCCTCCCATTATTTTTTGCTCTTCAGTAGATGTTGAACCGCAAATATTCTGTTGTTATTCAGAGACTGTTTATACAGTAAAAGCTGATATATCAGGAGTATGGGGAGTAACCAAAGATGCCATGAAGACGGGATACCGAAATTTCTTCTGACCTGAATGTTGAATTAGAAGAGATCAAGTTTGGCACGGCTCCCAATAATCAGAGTTTAGCTGGTATGTGGACGGCTAACAACAACGCCCGCAACTATGCGATTAGTGGCGATCCAGCAGTGCGGCTGGTGGTTAATAGCAGTAAGGATGCGAGTGCCGAGTGCCCCACTATTGAAACTGTGCATTTGCCTTCCAATAAGTCGGGAGAGGCGCAGGAAAATCAAGAGCAAGTAGTTAATGAGCCTGCTCCAGAGCAGCTTCATCAACTACTTGAATCACTAGAGCAATTTATCAATACTGTACAAAAAGCTCCAGCTAATAGCACCGAAATGCAAACAGCAATGTCACTAGCTAGCAACCTTTTGGATGTGTTGAAGGGATTGAACTAATAACGCGATCGCAGCGAGCACCAATATCGCAACTATGAAAATGAAAAAAGTTGTGCCGTAAAATTCCCGCGCAGCTTTCAAACTTTCAAGTAACAGCTCATAGTCTCAGTTGGATTTTGGTAAATTACTAGCAGTGCCGATACCGTCACAAACGTGACGTTCTTTCGGATCGAGTTCCGTATTCGGATTGTTAATATAATCTCGTACCCAAGCGCAACCCCTCACCATCAGCTCATCTAATCCTTCCACCCGCCACAACTTAACCGTTCCATCTTCACCACCCGTAGCTAGAAGCTTGCCATCAAGACTAAAACCGACGCTCTTGACTTCACCTTTATGACCTTTGAATACGGCTACCTCTTGACCGGATACATCCCATAGACGAGCAGTTGAATCAGCTCCGGCAGTTGCTAGCAGCTTACCATCGTTACTCCAACGGAGTTTAAGCACCGCACCTATATGACCTTTCAATTCCTTTAATTTATGACCTTCCAAATCCCACAAGCGGACAGTGCGATCGCTACTAGCTGTAACCAGTTTCTGACCATCATTGCTCCAAATGACGCTGTTGATCCAGTCTCGATGCGCTGGGAATTCCCTTAACTGCTGACCAGACAAATCCCACAAGCGGACTATACCATCCGCTCCTGAAGTCGCTAAAAGTCTCCCATCCGGGCTAAAACTGACACTCAGTACATTTCCTTTATGACCTTTTAATTCTCTTAATTGCTGACCAGACAAATCCCACAAGCGGGCAGTGCCATCCTCTCCTGATGTGGCTAAAAGTTTATTATCCGGGCTAAAGTTCAGACCTAAGACTTCACCTTTATGACCTTTGAATTCTCTCCGTTGCTTACCAAATAAACTCCATAAGCGAGCGGTGCCATCCTGTCCTGATGTAGCCAAAAGTTTGCCATTTGGGCTAAAACTCACCTTCCAAACTACACCTTTATGACCTTTGAATTCCCCCAATTGCTCACCTGATAAATAATCCCACAGGCGGACAGTGCCATCAGCTCCAGCCGTCGCTAGGCTCTCGCCATCCGGGCTAAAACTGATACTCCACACTGCCCCTTTGTGCCCTTTAAAATCAGTTAGCTGCGGGCGATATTGCAAATTCCACAAGCGGACAGTGTTGTCGTATCCCGCAGTTGCCAAAAGCTTGCCATTTGGGCTGAAAATAACACTCCTAACTGAGTCGTTATGCCCTTTAAATTCCTTCAAGAGTTTTCCATTCAAATCCCAGAAGCGAACAACACCGTCCTTTGAACCACTGGCAAGATTCTGACCATCTGGACTAAAAGTGACGCTAAACACCCAGTCTTTATGTCCTGACAATTCTCTCAACTCTTTTCCTTTCAAATCCCACAACTTGACAGTGCTGTCCTTAGAGGCGGTAGCAAGTTTTTGACCATTGGGACTAAAACTAACACTAAACACCGTATCTTTATGCCCTTTAAATTCGCTTAATAGTTTTCCGTTCAAATCCCACAACTTGGCGGTGCGGTCTCCAGAACCAGTAGCGAGAGTCTTACCATCAGGACTGAAACTGATACCCCAGACTTTTTTATTACTACCGATATTGTGGGCAGGAAATTCTTTGATTAATTTTCCCTGCAAATTCCACAAGTGAACGATGCCATCCCCAGAACCAGTGGCGACAATCTGACCGTTAGGACTGAAAGTGATGTTAAATACCCCCTTTTCCTGTCTAGGAAATTCTCTTAATACTCTCCCCTGCAAATCCCACAATTTTGCCGTTCCATCTTCAGCACCCGTTGCCAGTAGCCGACCATCGGGACTAAAGTTGACATTTCTAATCCGCTCTTTAGTCCCTAAAAATTTGATTAGTTCTTTACCATGTAAATCTGACAAACGAACTGTACCATCAACTCCAGTACTCGCCAGGATCTGACCGTCTGGGCTAAAACTGACATCTGTAACTGAGCGTTCATACTCTTCTAAGCGATTGAGTTCTCTGACTTCAGAAGTTACTTTTTGCAGCCTGCCCCTGACTTCGTTTATTAAGGTTGCTTTTGATATCCACAGATGCTTAGCTTCTTTTCCAGCTTGTAAACTTCCTATCAATGCCTCTAATTGATCCACTTCCAACTTAGCTTCTGAGGAAGCACTTAACGCCTGAATTCGCTCGATTTCTGCTTGTCGCCACTGATATCCAGCAAAAATTGCAAATCCTGCAAGGACAAAAGCTGAGCTGACCGCAGCGAAAAGCAAGCGATGTCTGCGTTGTCTTTCTTGCTTGCGAATGCGATCGCGCAATTCCAAACAAGCGTTGACATATGCCGCCTCTTCTTGATTCAGATGCACAAATTTTGGGTGCTGCAAGAGCATTTGGGCGTCTTCTAATCGTCCGCCCTGATGAATCAGATAACTTTCTTGGTCTGGTTGCTCTTTATGGTTATACCAATCCTCCGTCGCCTGATTGATGCTCTCTCTCAGTTGCAAGTCGCTCCGATTCTGGCTTAACCACTCCTGCAACGTAGGCCAATAGCGGATTAAAGCTTCGTGGGCGACTTCTACTTCTTCCTTCCCGGTACTTTTGTTCCGACTGGTAACGACTAGCCGTACCCCCTCACCAGCTAGCTGCTGTACCAACTTCTTTGTCTGGGCCAGATTGCTCCCGCTTGGCACCAGATCCTCTAACTCCACTCGCTGGCGGGTGTCCCGTCGCTTCTCTTCCTGTACGGCATTCTTATCCAAGCGAGTTAAGCGCAAGAAAATATTCTGGACTTGCTCTTGTTCCTTGGCTGGTAGGCTATTGTAAAAATCATCGGCAGTTTTCGCGATCGCCTGGTGAACTCTACCGATAGATTGGTACTCCTCATCGCACAACCAGCGCCCCCGCCGCCGCTTCCACAGTTCCTGCAACGCATATTGCAGCAGTGGCATTGCCCCAGGCTCTCCTTGCACATCATTGAGAATCGAGTGGCTCAAACCAGCTTCAAAGCGCAACCCTCCCCTATCTGCCTGCATCTTCATCGCTGTAATCAGTTCCGCAGGTTCCATCGGTCCAACCAATTTTTGTCGGGTTTCAATCCGCTTTCTCAGTTCGGGGTAGAAGGTACACTCTCCTAAAAAGTCCGCCCGCATCGTAATTACAACCTTCCGCCGCTCGGCAAGGTGTAACAACTTGTCGATAAATTCTTGGCGATTGGCTTTATCCTCGCAAAGGGTGAACAGTTCCTCAAATTGGTCTACCACCAGTACCGAAGGCTGTTGGGATACCTTTAACAGGATTTCTAATTGTTTCAGCGGCTCGTTGCTTGGCGTGATACGAACCGACTGTAGGCTTGGCTCCTGCTCTTTCAGCTTCGGAATCAGTCCTGCTAGCACTACGGATGACTTGCCGCTGCCCGAAGCACCGATAACCGCTAAGAAATTATCCTTCGCCAGTTCTTTTTGTAAGTCTCTAATCAGCTCATCGCGCCCAAAAAAGAACTTGTGGAATTGTTCCTCAGCAAAGGAAGATAGACCCGGAAAAGGACACTCAGCCTGATAGGGTGGTGGTTCCTTACCCAAAGCGGAGAGAGCATCAAAGCTAATTTCCAGAACTTGATCGCACAAGTTATCGATCTCTAATATTGCCTGCTGGCGCTCTTCACGGGCGGTGCGTGACTCGGCTCCTTGGGTATCTTTGAGCGTCTCTACCTGCGTTTTAAACCGCTGCTTGAGTACGGAGGCATTAGGAGCGCGTTCTGCGAGGAATTTGCTTAGCTTCGCAATCCCATACTCGATTTCCTCGTCTGTTAAATCCCGATTGTCGAGGCGATCGCTAAATAAGGGACGCCCACCCAAACGGCTAAATAAAGCCGGAACCGTAATGTCGTGGCGCTTTCCCAGTCCGGCTGTTGCCTGTTGTAGCGCTATGTCTACTTCTCCGGACTCTCTCAGTCGTCGGTAAAAGTTCTGTCCTAGAGCCAAGCCTGTCTCTACGCTCACCTTGCGAGTCATCGCTACTACAGCAGGCATTCCCAAATTTCTCACCAATCTTTGACCTAATCCACCTAATCCTGCTTCTGCTCTAGGATCGGCACTCTCGCAAGTACAGAGGAAGGCAAAGTGCGGTAAACTCCTTTGATGATTGCCAATATTCTTTAGCTCTGAGAGTAATTCTTCTCCAGTAATTGGCAGAACTTGATTGTCGGCTTTTGCCCAATACAGAACAGTTTCTCCGTTATCAAGTAGCTTGCCGTGGGCGACAAAGTGCAGTAATGTGTATGGTTTTTTGGCATTGATTAGTTGCTTGGAAAGTTCTTGTAGCGTCGGGGGTCCGATAGCACCTGCAACATTATTTGCCAAAATATCGTGAGGAATTTCACCAAGCGCTTCCTTGACTCCGGATAAAACAGCTTCCACATCAAAAGGTGCTAATTGAAACTTGCCGATATTCGAGGGACTTGCTACTAGTACAAGGGCATGTAAGTCACGCCGTCCAATCGGGGGAAAGCGGCGATCGATAATAGTAGGAATATAAATGGAAAAGGGAACGCGCTGATCGCGGGCTAAAAGATGCCAACTTCCGTCAGTATCAATCGGGGCGCACAGCCTTTCCCAATGCAATATTTTGAGTTCGTCATTTTCAGCCGCTTCAATCGAGAGCAGAATTCGCAAGGGGGAGTCCTGGCTGCTTTTGGATAAAGCACGAATAAATGTTTCGCGCACCTCCCCTTGAAACAGGGCTTTGCCTAGTAAGGTACCGTATTCTTTCTCGTTTTCTTGCTGTTGGGTGAGTTGGTGAAAGTTATCCTGACTTAGCTGTAGGGTTTCTTTTGAATGGATAGTTAGTCCGTCCGGTTGCTTACACCTGACAACAATAGGCCAGCTACTAACACCTGACTTGCTCTGAATGGTAATCTCGAACTCAAAGGCGTTCATGCGTCATTTCCTTGTGATTATTTCTCGCTCTCCAGATGTCGGAAAACAAATATTCTGCGGGTATTATGAGACTATAAGTACAGTGAGTAGTTCTTTTGTGTCACTTTAGATAAAAGAAAAATAATATAGCAGTTCTCATTTGTATACAGTACACTTTTGCTCTTTATTTGGAATCAGAGAGAGGCTTAGAAGTTAGCCCCTTGCTCGATTCCGGGAACTCTGTTGGAAGTTAGACATTGAGTGTAGTTGACTCAATCGAGAAGCACCATAACACTTTTTTGCCACTATCAGCAGAGCAAAATTTTAACCCCCTTGCAACGAGATACTTCTACTATATTTTGGTCTGGATTTGTCTCAGTTTCCCCTAGCTTAAATAATTTTTAATAATAGTTTTTCTTAATCAGATGGATTGTTGGCTTTTCAAATCCATTAAAAATAATAACAGACAAGTTTATAATCGCTTAATTATTAAAGGTTAGGTTTATAAAAAATGGGTTTATTAAAACCAAAACCAGTTGAAAATTATGTCAATTGTCTGACCATAATCCCCCTCATGGCTATATAGATAAAAACCTCCGAGGTTGCGGGTAGTCTTTGATAATCGCCAGCTAAACACACGTTAGGTTGCGCTTAGTATGCTTTAGTCATTCGCGTGCGCGTGGTGCTGATATTTGCAATTTCAGCTTCAGCCTTGTGAGCTTTTTTACAGCTACCCTTACCTTTTAAAGCATCCTCTAAAAAGAGAGGGGAGTTCAATTCTTCTCCCTTCCCTTATCGGGAATCACACATCTTGCACCAGTTGCAATAACCCGCCCAGAAATTTATTTCTGGGTGGGTTTTGAGGCTGACGTGCAAGAGGTCAGGAACTTTAATATGGGGTTAGATTTGTCCGCTCGGAGAAAGTATTGAGCCATGATCGACTTTACAGTTTGGGATGAGCTACTGCGCCGATACGTCGATCTAGAAGGTCGCGTCGATTATCATGCTTGGTCTTCAGAGCGATCGCAAGCGCTTTCACAATGGCTGAATTCCTTGCAGGAAGTAGATTTGGGGGATTATCCCAACCTAGATGAACGGTTAGCGCTGTGGCTGAATTTATATAATGCGATCGCGCTCAATCAAGTTCTAGAACGCTATCCCATCCCCTCCATCCGACCGAAGATTTTAGGAATTCCCAACTGGCTTGCCTTCCTGTTGTTCTTCATCCGTCCCGTCTATTCCTTTGCAGGTAAACGCTACAGCCTCAACCAAATCGAACATGGCATCCTCCGCCGCGAATTTGACGAACCCCTCATCCACTTCGCCCTTGTTTGTGCATCCATCGGTTGTCCGTTGTTGCGAAACGGTGCATACTTTCCGGAATCGGTGCGGACTCAGTTAGAGGATGACGCCAGCCGTTTTATCAATAATCCCGATAAAGTTCGCTACGATTTCCAAACGGGAACGCTTTACTGTAGCAAAATTTTCAAGTGGTACAAGAGCGATTTACTGAAAGTCGCACCTTCAATTCCTGAATACATCCGCTTGTATTTAAAAACCGACGTGCCTCTTGACGCTTCAACGCCGATTTCCTATCTCTATTACGAGTGGAATCTGAATGAAAAAAAGAGTTATTAGTTGTTAGTTGAGCGACAGCAGATGCACTTTGATATCAAATTCAGTAATTACCCACTCCCCGGAACCCCACCCCGCCAACGCCTGCGGCTCTGGCTCCCCTCCCCGCTTGCGGGGAGGGGTTGGGGGGTGGGGTTCTTTTATTATGGGAAATTAAACAGATTCTATAACTAATAACGAATTAGCGAATTTCCTCATAAAACTTTTTCAGGTAAGTTGCTTCAACTCCGATACCCCAAAGAAAGCCGATGTAGAGATATATCGCGGTAGCCTTCAGCGAACCCCATTTTGCCACACGGCGATCGCTACTTTGCACAACTCGATTCACTTGACGAATCCGACCTCGTTGCACCAACTTCAGGCACAAATCCGCTTCCTCCATAATTGGCAATGCCGGATCAAATCCGCCACATTTCCAGAAATCGGCGCGACGACAAAACATCACCTGATCGCCAAATAACAATCGCAACCCCTGAAAAAACAAACGAGGTCGGAAAAGCAGCGGCGCGTAGTAAGTTTTGAGGTAATTATGCAGCGAAACTCCCCAGCGCGTCGTCTGGGAACCTGTCATCAAAGAAATAAACCCGCCGCCAGCAACAGATGGATCGGCTAAAGTTTGCTCAACCACTGCCACAAAATCATCTGGAACCGAAGTATCTGCGTGTAAGAAGCACAGGATATCTCCCGTCGCCGCCTCTGCGCCTCGGTTCATCTGCACTGAACGTCCGCGAACATCACAACAGAGGACACGCGCTTGAGATGACGGGGCGATCGCTTGTAAGATCCGCTGGGCGATCGCAACTGTCTCATCGTCACTTCCCCCATCTACCACCAGCACTTCCCAAGCTGGAGGATCTAGCAAATTCAACTGGCGCAGCGTGCGTTCCAAGCACGTCGCCTCATTCAGCGTGGGAATAATAATCGAAACGCGAGACATCTCCGGTTTAGCATCCTCATTCAATAAAAAACCGGCGTTACCACCGGCTAAAATCAAGCATCACCAGCACTGCTTGCACATTATGCGATCGCTGGAGTCATTTGCTTTTGTTGCTTTTGTTGCTGAGCCAATTCTACGAGACGACGAATCCGATCCTCAGTCGGGGGATGGGTACGGAAAAGAGATTGCAACCCTTTTGTCGAGATAGGATTGACAATCAGTAGCGGCGACATCGTGGGATTGCCGTTCATCGGAATCTGATGACCCATTGCCTCAAGCTTCTCCAACGCACTGGCAAGCGCCAAAGGATTCCCCGTGATTTCAGCCGAACCCAAGTCAGCAGAATACTCCCTGGTGCGGGAAATCGCAAACTGGATTAGCGCCGCAGTAATAGGAGCCAAAACGATTAGAAACAAGGCACCCAAAGCGTTTCCACCTCGGCGGTCATCGCGGGTGACAGGGCCGTAGAGCGCTCCCAAAGTGAGAATCCGTCCGACAAAAGTAATCGCTCCAGCGATGGTGCCTACAACTGCCTGAGTTAAAGTGTCGCGGTTTTTGACGTGGGTAAGTTCGTGAGCCAAAACACCTTCAAGTTCTTCGCGGGAGAGTAATTCTATAATCCCTTGAGTCACTGCCACAGAAGCATGATCCGGATCTCGCCCGGTTGCAAAAGCATTGGGGGATTTGGTTGGCACTAAAAACAGTTTCGGCATGGGAATCCCCGCCTTTTGGCTCAAAGAAGCTACCATATCGTAGAGTTCTGGAGCCTCCTGACGCTCTAGTGGTTGGGCGCGATACGCCATCAAGGCGGCTTGGTCAGAATAGTACCAGGAGCTAAAACTACTGAATGCAGCAAAAGCCAGACCTAAATATAGCCCCTGCTCGTTGCCGACCAGATAATAGCCACCCAGAACCAGAAGACCGCTGAGGAGTCCCAGCAACGCTGCTGTCTTAATTTGGTTTCCAAACATGATGATTAGAAAGCAGTTGTTGAAGATTTTCTTTATTTGTTCTTAAGTTCTCAGATTCTGGAGTGTCTAGGCTCTATCTCATGTATGAGACTTGCCTCTTCCGGCTGGTAGGGAAATGTGTAAAGGGCTTTAGGAGACGCTTATAGTTATCTGCTAGTGCATTGATGGCGATCGCTTCTACCCTGGTTGTCTTCATCTCTTTTCAGGTGAAAGCGATCGCGATTACCAAACGAGCCTTTTTATACCCCGCATCATTGCTTGCAATGGAACTTCCCATAAATGTTCTAAACCCCAGATATATTGTAGATATCTGGGAAAACCTAAAAATTCTAATTTAGAATTATCCGTATTTACTGCTCTTGAATATTGTATATATCTCATTATCAAACCCTCGGAAAATGATTTTCTTTTTCTACTCGTGAGCTGATATTCGCTGCACTCAAATTTAGAAACGGGTATACTCTGTACTTCTTGTAAAATCGACAGAGGGATTGGGGAATATAGGATTTTATGTAATTTTGTCAGTATATTTTGTATGGGCAAAATTAAGCGATATTTTTGTGCCAGAGTTACCAGTCGGTTCCAATCAATTTCTGCTTGGTATGAGTTGAGAAGTATTGCGGCATCAGCTAGCCGACTAATTGGAAAAACAAAATTACTCATTCCTCCATATACACAAACGTACAATAGCTGATCGGTAGGATTTAAAACATAAGTTGATAAGTCATCCAGCTTGGTTAATATCGCACTATCCCAAAAATATTTTTCAGCATCTTCTTGAAAACCATCTGCGAACAGATGCCAGCGAAGATTAAACTGTTGTTTTAATTCATTGTCAAATCCTAGAGTATGAGAGAAGGGCGTAATTGTAACTGGTATTTTTCCTTTGGCTCTCCAGCCAATTTTTTGTAACAGACTTACGGCTGCTAAAGCATCTGCTGGATGAACTAAAAAATCAAAATTATGTATCATTCGTGAGCCATAATCTTTGTAATAATGTAGATTCAAAGCTGCATCCTTGAGCAGCATTGTTGTGATACCATCATTCTGAAAACAACTGATAATAGCTGCGACTTGTTGCAACAAAACTTGGGTTTCACACCATGTGCGTCGGTAAACTCCCTTTAGTCTTGCCATATGCAGATCCGTCACGCCATGTGCGGATAAGTTGCGATAAAGTAAAGGCAGCAATCGATAGGATTCTACATCGAGATTCTCAAGATCGGCAGATGCTTTCCATTGATTCCAAGAATCAATTGCCTCTTCTCCCTGCAACAGTGCTGCCCGCAAAAGCAATTTTTGCTCGGAATTAAGCCAGTCACAGCTATCCTTATTATATAGATTCATTTTAGGCATCTTTTGTAATTGAAAATTTCAAACGATGGTAATCAATTAAGGCACTTTGATGCCTGGAACATTTACTCGAATTTTGTAAACAGAAGTGCCAGCAGTAATATAAAGACTTTGCAAATCATCATCTCCCCAAGCACAATTCGCTGGCACCTCCGGAGTCACAATTGTTCCCAAATGATTCCCTTCTGGATCAAAAACCCACACGCCTCCTGCACCTGTGCAGTAGATATGTCCTTGCACGTCTACTTTCATCCCATCAGGTAAAGCAGGTTTCTTACCATTGATATTGTAAAAAATGCGACTGTTGGCAAGTTTACCGTCAGCTTGAACGTCGAATACGCGAATATGACGGCGTTCAGAATCGTCGATATAAAGCTTTTTTTCATCCGGTGAAAATGCTAGTCCATTGGGTTTATCAAAATCGTCGGCTACGACAATAATTTCTTTGCCATCAGACGAGAGGCGGTAAACCCCCTGGATTGGTTGTTCCTGCTGTTCGGGTTTGATGCCATAAGGCGGATCTGTGAAGTAGATAGAACCGTCACTTTTCACGACAACATCATTAGGACTATTCAGTTTATTACCTTGAAATTTATCAGCTAAGACGGTAATCGAACCATCTTTTTCGGTGCGGGTGACGCGGCGCGTTCCGTGTTCACAAGCAATGAGTCGTCCTTGCTTATCTCTAGTCAAACCATTGGAATTATGGCTAGTCTCTCTAAAGACTGTTACGTCACTACTGGGAGTCAGTTTAAAGATTTTGTTAGCTGGAATATCACTAAAGAGGAGATACTTTTCTTCAGCAAACCAAATAGGGCCTTCTGTAAATTCAAATCCCGTAGCCACACGCTCAACAGTTGCATTTTTAGGGAAAAGACTTTTAACTGCTTGACATTTCGCCTCCAAGTGCCCTGAAAATAATTGCTTTTCTACTTTTCTTTTTACCCATTTTATGATATTAAACATTTGGTTTTCTTTAAAATAACAAGCTTTTTTATTGATTCAGATATTCGGCATAACGATGATTATATAATGACAACCCAGCATCGATTTTGAGAACGGTTCCAGTCGTAAATTTTGAAAAATAGTCGGAGGCTAGGTAAACAGCAGCCCGACCAATATAACAAGGATTGATTGAACTGTTATGCAGCGGAGTATAGCTGTGACGGAGGGAGTTTCCTTGCTCATCTTCCGCTACCCAGCCGGGAGCGATTCCGTTAACTTTTACCCCAGAAGTTGCCAATTCTAGAGCCAATTCTTTGATAATCATTCCTAATGCAGCTTTTGAGGAGCTGTAACTAGGCCAACGTACAAGTTCCCATTGGTGAATAGACGTGATATATATAATCGAGCCATGAATGCGATGATTAACCATCATTTCAGAAATAAGCTTTGTGAGATACATTGGCCCGAAAACATTTGTATTAAAGGTTTTATGCCATTCTCCTAAATCAAGGTTTTTTATCTGGCTCGTCTCAAATTGGATTCCCACATTGTTGACAAGAACATCAATATTTATTTTGTTTTCTAATAAATAATTACATAAATAATCGTTATCTTCAGTCTTAGAAATATCTAACACAAAGGCTCTTGACTTAACTGGATAGCAACTTAATTCTTTTTCTAAATTTTCACATCCTTCCCGAACTAGGTCAGTGAAGAAAATGTTTGCGCCTTGTTTTGCCATTTCAAGAGCAATACTTCTGCCAATATTTCTGGCTGCTCCAGTTATCAGAACATTTTTTCCAGCTAAAAGCTGATTATCGATAACTACCGAAGGCTCTGTTGCTGGTTTTGTAACTACCAACTTTGGAGCTGTAGGCGGATTCACGAAGGCTGTTAAGGCAGCTTTAAGGCGAGTTTTCAAACTCATATTTATTGAGAAAATGAAGAATTATTTTCTGGCAAAGTTGCGGCGCGGCGTCGGTCGAGTGAAGCTTTAATCAGCCGGACATAATCAGTCCGCGCTTCACGCTGGCGAATGCTCAGATTGGTTTCGTGCAACCGCCTTGACATCAAGAGGTCTGGTAACATCTTTTCACGCAATCCCAGCTCTGTTGCACGCGCATACCAACTGATAAATTCTCCCATTTGTAAGTTGGTTTCAAATTTTCCTACCCGAAGAAAAGCTTCCCGTTTAAGCAGCATGGTTCCAGGGTGATATCCCGCCATTAATTCAGGAGGACAGTATATTTTATTCTTGATGCTTTCATCTAATTCGGGACTGTGAAACTGTTGAACGTATCCGAAGACTATATCAATATCGGGTTCGCTCTCAAAAACCTGCATTTGACAAGTCAATTTATCTTTGACCCAAAAATCATCTGCATCGAGAAAAGCAAAGAAACTTCCTTGCGCTAATTCTGTGCCATAATTTCGGGCAGCACCAGCACCGCTTTGGGATTGGGAATAGTACCGCACTGATGACGCAAAGTGCTTTGCTACTTCTGCACTGTTATCTGTTGAACCATCATCTATTACAATGATTTCCAGTGGCTGATAAGTTTGAGCTAGTACGCTTTCAATCGCTTCAGCCAGATAGCGATCGCAATTATAGACAGGGATAATAACGCTAACTAAAAAAGAATTATTCATTCTTAATCAAAGTCTTTCTTTCTAATTTAAGTTGCAATATCTTTAAATAAATCTATTGAAGTAAATCCTTTTGATGTTTTTCATTTGCAAAAGTTTAAGCAGATTTTAGTAAATCTACACTTTTGAAAAAAGTATTTGGTTTTTATAAAACTCTGTTGGCTCTAAATAATGCGATCGCTTCATTGTTGAATTGCATCTTTTTTAATTTTGGCACGACGTTGACGATTAACAGATTGCTTAAGTATCTGCAATAATTCTTGATTGTTTATCTCAGCATTGGATGATAGATTTTGGGTGTGAACTCGTTTATATAGAAAAACTTCGGGGATAACAGCCATAGGTATATTTTCATCTTTGGCTCTAGCAAACCAATCGACATCGCTAGCAATCACCAGGTTAGTGTTAAATTTACCAACTGAATTTAATAGGGATTTCCGCACTATTACAGTTCCAGGGATAGGCCCAACAATATCTTTGTCTAATAGATCTTTCTTGAAACCTAAGGGGATAGGACATTCTGGCTCTAAAATAAACCTAAATTTAGCGATCGCATATTGAATTGTTGGATTGTTGATAAGGTAATCAACCTGAAGACTTAGTTTATTGGGTGTCCATACATCATCGTGGTCAAGAAAAGCAATAAATTTTCCTTTCGCAGCCTCAATCCCAAGATTCCAAGCGTCAGCAAGGCCCTGACCAGCTTGCCAAATATAGCGAACTCGTTCATAAGACTTGGCAATTTTTTCAGTATTATCTGTTGATTTACCATCAACAACAATAATTTCATAGTCTTCATAAGTTTGCGATAGAACGCTTTCGATAGCATCTGCTAATCGATGTTCTCCATTCTTGACAGCAATAATTACACTGACTAGCGGTAAATATTCCATTGTATTATTTTTTTGAGGATTTTACATTATTTTAGGAATTTCAGGAGAAGTGCCAAGGTACTCATTAATTGGCATATCTAATAAAGAAGCCTTTTGATAATTCCCTCGTTTTCGGCACCGATCTAAATGTTTTTTGAAAATCCTTACAAATCCAAGCTCGACTAAGTTTTTTCCAACGGTCATGTTATCTTCGTGCTTGCGATAAAACAAACTAACCCGTTCTAATACAACTTTTGAAATCCCATTTTCCCACGCTCGGATAAACCAATCGACATCTTCAGCATAGTTAAGTGTTTCATCAAATAAGCCAATTTTATCAAAAACTAACCTCCGATAAATTGCGCTTCCTAAATTTATATAGCTATAAGGATTGTAAGCAGGTTCAAAAAGGGGCTGATTGTTCGTTGTAATTTGACATAGCTTCATTTGTTGAATTAATCCCTGGACAATCTCTACTGAGGGGTTATCTACTAAATAACCTACTTGCAGTTTCAGTTTATCTTCTGACCATAAATCGTCAACATCTAAAAAAGCGATCGCATCCCCTTCTGCTATACTTAAACCACGGTTACGAGCCGCTGCTGGACCGCTGTTATCTTGATAAACATAGCGGATACTATTTTTGAATTGTGCTGCTACTTCCGCTGTTCCATCAGTTGAGCCATCATCAACAATGATAATTTCTAAAGGCTGATATTCTTGATTTTTGACATTAAAGATTACTTCTGATAAAAATTTTTCTCCGTTGTAAACAGGGATAATAACGCTAACGAACAATTGGCGATTTTCCATTGGCTATCGATTGGAAATAAGGTTTAAAATTACTTCAGGAATTTGCCCTAAATTGGTGCCAAGTTCTAAGTAATAACAAGGAAGCTGGCTAACGATTTTCATCATCATCTGGCAAGCTTCCTTGCCAGCACCCGGTAGTTGTAGGATGGTACTTGGTACAAGTGATGCTAAGGCTGCTGCCGATGAGGTGGCTGTTAACTTAGTATCTGTTTCCCCAGTAATGCGTGGAATTAAAATTCCTCGAAGGGGAAAACTGGGCAAGATTTTTTCGGGAAAATGGTCGTTGATGAAATAAAGCGCTTTTTCCGAATCTAAGCGATCGCTATTGCTAATTGCCTTAGCGAGAAACGGCAATCTTTGAACATCATCGGCATTTTTTTTGCCAGTGCTGTAAATGCTAAAAACAGTTGGAGTGGGGTCGGAAGTAATCAAACTATAGTCGTCGCTGGCATAGAAAAGCTCAGAGTTAAGGCAGGTTAAAGCTGTAGTTGATTTACCAGACCCCCCTTTTCCGACTAGCAACACGCCGCCACTGGGCATTCCAACTGCACCCGCATGAACCAGTTGCAATCCCTGCTTACTCATCCAGACGTTAAAAATTGTCCGTAGCGGAGAACCTGCCTCCCAGTAAGGAAGTTGTTCGGTTGTCTCAACCCAATAGATTCCCAGGTTGCGATCGCTATCTAAAATACTTAACGCAAACGCTCCCCATTGGAAACTGGTATGAATGCGCTCATTAGTAAACCCGATAATTTCCCCACGCTTTGGATGATGATGATTTATTTGCCAAGGTGGAGGTGGCATTACGGTGTTTGTCGAGGCGCTATCCCACAAACAAACTGTCAGCGCTGGATCTGAAACGGCTTCTGTAGCTAAATGTCCTAAAGCAGGTGTCATGTAGGAAATTAAAGCTGAACCAGCAAAACGCAACCGAATTTTAAACCCGCCTAAGCAATAAAAACGGTCAATAGAACCAGATGCAGCCTCAGCTTTTTCGTATAATTCATAAACCGTATTAAAAAAGGCTAAAGGGTCTTTCGCTTCTGTTTTAGTGGCAATCTCAGATGCCAACTCGTTAGTCATCATGTTGAAAAAACTTAAGGAATTAGCTGAAACCTAGGGGCAAATCCTGACGG
Organism: Trichocoleus sp. DQ-A3; assembly: GCF_039961975.1. Lineage (NCBI taxonomy): Bacteria > Bacillati > Cyanobacteriota > Cyanophyceae > Leptolyngbyales > Trichocoleusaceae > Trichocoleus > Trichocoleus sp. DQ-A3. Next base: position 60,156 of record NZ_JAMPKC010000006.1, read on the forward strand.
CTGCCCCTTCCCAATACACCTTGAAGCTGCTGATAATGATGCCAAATGCTGATTTAATCAGGCTTCAACTTTAACATTAGGCCAGCCCACCACCTCATTCACTTCGTGAATGGGGTCTAAAGCTAGCAATTCTTCCATATCTGTATATTTTTCTAAAGTTGGGGGTGAAAAGCTCAGCTTTTCAGGATTGTCGTTTGTGGTGCTTGGTGCGCTGTCTATATTTAAATTTTTAGGATCTTCTGTGCCATCAAGAGTAATGAGTTCTTCTTGCTGCAATCTGGCAATAAAATCATTGACAGTATTTTCAATATTTTGGCGATCGCCATCGTAGCACTGGATTATTTTTTGGATAATATTGCTTTTGGAAGTCCCTTTAATAATTTCTTCCCAAATATCAGCTCCAACTTTTACTAAGCTATAATAATCTCCCTTATCTAAGTTGACGATTACAACTTCACCATCAATCGTTTCGTGGACAACTTTAGGAGCATTCGCCTTAAATATCTCTGAATGATTCATGATTTTTTTGCTATACTACCAAGCTTTGTTTCGCTTTTCTTAACCCTAAGCTAACCTTGAGATATTCTAATGTCAAGGTATAACTAATTAGGTTTATTGCTAAACTTATAGACTTTATAATGATTCCGCTTATATTATAAACTAACGATTTTAAATAATATTAGTTATTAAAAAATACATATTATGAGCTTTTGATTTAGTTTAAATTTAAAGCTCATAATATGTATCCGGTTTAAAATTGAAAAACATTTATTCCTTACTTACTACCATTTTGATTAAGGAATAAATTTTATAGTTTAAGCATGAAAATCATAAGTTTTTTTTACTCAGCTTGAATCTTTTTAATATTTGCTCTCCTATTAGCCTGAGTGGTCGCAGCAAATAGTAAAGGAAAGCTGGAAATTCCGCCAAAGGTAGTAGCAACCAGTCGGTAGTAGTCGGAGTGATTGCTAATTTCAGAGAATACCGTACCCTGTCAATTAGGCGTTCTCTGGCTTTTAAATGGAAGCGGGTGGTTGTCCCGTCTTTAACAGATCCGTCCGACAAACGGAAAAGCTGTTCGCATACTTCAGCCGCCAGCAATTCTACCGCTGGGTCAGCCTGAATCTTTTGCCAGACATCATCTGGCAGGGCAGTTCCTAGAAGACGATGTGCCAGCCTTAAACCTATAAACAACATTCGCTGACCGCCCTTGGCGCTAGCTTGCTGCATCAGTTTGACCCAATCTAGCTGCGGATGGCTGCGGATAAGTTCGGCTACGTCGCAGATTCTTGCCAGTTGCGTCCAACAGTCTTTGGTTCCGTGTCCGCAAATCGTTAGCAACGAATTCTCTGGGGAGAGGTTGGGAACTGTCGTTCCAGCAATGGAGACTGGCTCCAGGTCATCCCACAATTCTTTAGAATCGATGGGAAAAGAAAAATACTTTGGCATTACTCCCCAGTGCAGTTCCACCAACACTCCTTTCTGGTGGTTTCTAAATGGATAGGCGGCTTCGCGTACAAATTGATGAATATGAGGCGATCGCACAAAAGCCGCTTCCTGTTCTTGAGTCACTTCGATGCGCTCGATTTTCATCTGGTATCCTTGAGACAAAAACAGCGCCTTTGCCCTTTCGATGTCTCTTTCTTGCACCAGAATGTCTAAATCCCAGAACTGTCTTCTCAACAAATTACCGTAGGCAGAAGCGGCTAATACTGGACCTTTGAAAGGTAGAACCGGAATTCCTTGTGCTTCAAATAGATTCACAAGTCTAACCAGTTCGCCGCTCAAAAATAGGCTGCGTCGTGTGAGGGTTTGAAAATCAGCCCGCAACTTAGCCAGAATATCCTTCGGAACCGCTTCCGGACAGGTGCTGTTTAGGTTCCAATACAAAAGCGGCATCACCCTATGCTCAGTCGCCATTTGCATCAGTTCTGCCCAGTCTATATTGTTTTCCTGGAGTAGAGTAACTAGCCGCTCAACTCTTTCCAATTCCATCCGAGTACTGGCACAGATTAGCAGCACTTCGATTTCAGGGCGAGTACCTACCGATGAAGCTTTAGCAAGTAATGTTTGCAATATCTGGCTCCACTAATTTAGCTAAGTCTGGTAGTAATATTCACAATTCATCAATTTTTATATACAACTACGGCATTATTTGTATAGTTCTGATAAAAATGTAGGGAATTTTAGTAAAGATTTAGTAATTTCTAGTTTTTGTCAGTATTTGTACGATGCTAGCGTCACGAAATTTTCACGATACGAGAAACTCCAAATTTTAGAACCCTGACGAATCAAGGGTTTAAGAAATTGCCTTTAGGGTAAGGTGAAAAACGAACATCATTAACCACTTGTAAGAGAGAGGTTTTCTCCGGTTTAAAGGGAAAGTGAGTCTTATTCAAAAAATATTGCTAAAAAAACCCATTTTCTTGAAGAAAACGGGTTGTAACAGCAGCTATGATTTTGGACGCTCTCTTGCAGGCAGTCTTTCTACTCAGCAGGCGCTGCTTACGCGCCTTTCGCTAACAGATGTTTCCACTACCTGCGGACTATCGGCTGTTCGACAGCATCTCGAAACTGTTGCACGTCTTCAGTGAAGCCAATTGGCAGTACACTCACGACATTTTCATGGGGACGGGGAATAATCACCCAGGATTCTACAACGCCACCATAAACTTTTTCTACTGCGGCAATTCCCGCCTCCATTGAGGTTTTCACTTCTGAAACATCGCCCCGAATATTGACATTAAAACGGGCGCTACCAACTCGGATATATCCGACTAGGGTAACTCTTCCAGCTTTAACCATCGCATCTGCCGCTGCTAGGACAGCAGGAAAGCCTTTCGTTTCTATCGATCCAACTGCCTGTGGCATTGGCTATCTCCTGAATTTGAATTTAATTGAGTTACGTAGAGCTAAGAACTAATTGTACGAATTTTCGATGCACCTTTGGATCGAAATGCCCCTTGCCTTTACTTTCCCACTTTTTGACTTGACAAAAGACCAAACAATCGAGTAAACAAAATCCCAATAATTGCTGGGATAGCTGGCAATGTCTACTCGCAATTAAGTTCCGATTGTTAACCAACTACGACATACGGAACTGTTCAACTTTTTGGGTGAAATGAATGGGCATAACAGTTTCAACATTTTCCGTAGGATTGGGGATGATGTAGTGGGAGATCACTTGACCTCCGTAGACTGTCTCTGCGGCTTTAATCCCTGCCTCAACAGCGATGTTGACTTCAGAAACTTTTCCCCGAACGGAGACCATAAAGTTCCCTTTTTCTACAAGTGCATAATGAACCAGCGTGACTGCACCAGCTTTAACCATTGCGTCTGCTGCTGCTAGTACAGCTGGGAACCCTAACGTTTCAATCGTTCCCACTGCCTGTGGCATAAAATCAGCTCCTTGAGTCCCAGCAATATTCCCAGCAATATTTCATTGTACGAGGCTTGTGATAATATTTTTGATTTTAGATTATAAGATTTATGCTTCTGGAGACAAAGCGAGAAGCGTGGCTGCGGGCAGTATACGCTAGCTATTATCGCTCAGATGCAGCGAAGATAGCGATCGCTACCTTTCATAAAGGACATCCTACTAGATGCCGATAGGCTAGAAGTGGAATGATTGAGTTCGCAATGTCAGCATAATTTTCCCACTGAAGCAGCGACTAAAATTACCTTAGATGCGTTTGTCCTATCAACCTTCCCACATACAGGATGCAAAGCAAACACTTGAAAAAAAACGACTTAAAATTTTATGATTTGAGTGCAGATAGGTGGTGGCAGGAAGATGAGAAAATCTATGCTCTCTATCATCTCAATCAACCCCGATTTGATTTTTTTGACCGCTATGTTTCAAATTGGCAGGGATTGCAAGCCTTAGATGTTGGATGTGGCGGCGGATTTACCTGCGAATTTATGGCGAAAAGAGGAGTAAAAGTCTCAGGAATCGACCAATCGGCTAAATGTATTCAACAAGCCCAAGATCACGCATCTCTAACCGGGCTTCAGATTGACTATCAACACGGATATTCTGAAAACCTCCCTTATCAAGCTAATACTTTTGATATTGTTGTTTGTGTTGATGTTTTGGAGCATATTACAGATTTACGTCAGACAATTTCTGAAATATATAGAATTTTAAAGCCAAACGGCTTGTTTTTATTTGACACAATTAATAAAACTTTTACCTCTAAGTTTATAATGATTTGGTTGTTAGAAAATATTTTGCAGGAGATTCCTCGTGGTATTCACGATTGGAATAAGTTTATTAAGCCGCAAGAATTAACAAGCTTGATGCATAGCCAGGGATTTAACAGTATAGAAATTAAAGGGTTTAATATATTTGGTGAAAGCATTTACCGAAACTTGCTTGCTTATATTCACTACAAAAAAACGGGCAAATTTCAAGTAGAAATTAGTAACAATACTTCAGTCATGTATATTGGTAAAGCAATAAAATCTCCTAAATAATTGCTGCTTGTTATTGAATTTATGGGCAATTAAAATAAGCTTAATTTTTTGTAAAATAGTTACTGGTTTTGTTTGATTTATTTTTCTATTTAGGTTCAGATTCTAGAGGATAATGATTTTCTGGCGAAGCTGACCATTCCCACATCGAACCTGCATAGTTTTTTACATGATTAAATCCTAAATCAACAAGTACAGCCGTGAAGAAAGCTGAGCGGATGCCGCCTGTACAATAAGTAATAATGGGAGTATGATGCTGAATTCCTAATCTTTCCAACTTATCAATAATCTGGTCACGAGGCAGCAAGTTCCCCTTGGCATCTTTCAAATCTTGGAAGTAGAAATGCACCGCACCAGGGAGATGTCCTCCCCGATGTTCGCCGTAAGCGGGAGTTCCTGCATATTCCCTCGCTTCGCGGGTATCAATGACAATCAAATCTTGGGATATCTCTTTAGCGGAAAGATTGGCTTTGAGTTCATCGCGCTGAATTTCCCATAAGGAAGTTCGCTGTACAAGAAAATCACCAGGTTTGGGTTGAGTCACTCCCCAAACAATCGGGACACCTGCTTTAACAAGTGCTGAATGTCCCCCATCGACAAAGACTGCTTGTGAATGTCCTAGCGTGCGTAACATCCAAACAATGCGCCCTTCTTCACCAAAATTGTGCGCTGGATTGCCAAGGACAACGACAGGTTGATTGTTACAAATGCCGACAGCGCGAAGTTTTTCTTGCAAAATTTCTGTATTCTCAATCAACTTTCCCTTATTCGGAGATTGTTGTTGCGAGAATTGCTGCCAAGTGACATGAACAGCACCAGAAATATGCCCAAGCAACCAGGAAATTGAATTGCGAACATCCAGAAGTGTCGCATCCAGCTTAATCAATTCCTTCGCTTCTTCTGCACTGACTACCCATCGATGGGCAAGAGAATCCTGATTCATAACTTTAACGCTACCCTGAAAACTCCTTTGCGTACCTTTGCGCTAACCTTTGCGTACCTTTGCGTTAACAATAAATCCTACAATTACCTAAAAGCCAAAATATGCTTAGCGGTAATCTCTGGCTGTTCAAATTGAGGAACGTGCCTGCAATTGGCGATCCAAATGAGTTGAGAATGAGCGATCGCTCTCTTAAACCTCTCGGCATCGTCCGTACCCAACATATCATCCGCCTCTCCCCACAGAATCAGCGTCCGCTTATCGATTTGAGGAATTCTATCTGCCAAATTCCAGTAACCGCCACTTTTCATAAACGCGATGATTGCTTCGTGCCAACCGGGCATTTCCATGTGCAGCGCCGCACACCGAATCGCCTCAATAGCAGTCGGTTCCAAGTTGCCAAAAGTGCTGCCCCATAACAGCGCTTGGAGTTTGCGCTGACGCCAATATTCGACTGCCAGAAAATCTAAGGGAGGAAAGAGATAGGAGGCAAGCGGGAAGCTACCGCTGAAACCTACACTGTCAATTAACACCAGCTTTTTGACAGCGTGCGGGTAAGTGAGGGTGAAGTCAATTGCCGCTGCACCTCCCATCGAAGCGCCTACCAACATGACTGGCACTTGGATGTAAGTTTTCCAGAAGTAATACAGGTGCGTCTTGATAGCGTCGGGGTTATACAAAATTCCCTGCACTCGATCTGTAAAGCCAAATCCCAACAAATCTACCGTCCAAGTTTCATTTTGGGCGGCGAGTAGTGGTAGCAAGCAGCGGAACTCCAGCACCGAACTATCAAAACCGGGTAGTAATAGAATTGGGGTGCCACCGTTCCCCTGATGGACGTAAGCTGTAGCTATCGGTTGTGGCGAGAGAGGAGTTTTAATCGCCTGACGTTCAATTTTTTGAGCAAGGGCGATGGATGCGGACTCGCGCAACTGCTGAACTTGGGAGGGTAGAAAATCGGCAAACATCAGCGTTAGTGTTTCTCCACACTTTGTAGTATGCGAACTCAGTAACTTATTCAGTACACTGCAAAGTAAATAAGTTATTTTCTTCTCTCTTAAAAAAGAAAAGCTTAACCCCTCTCCCTGCAAGGGAAGCGGGAGCAAAACAGGGGAGAAGCGAACCGAACAGTATTGCCTACAATTCCACTTAACCACTCCCCATGACAGACTCTCTGCCTTTGCGCGATCGCTATCTACAATTAATCGACCAAATTGTACAAACCACCCTCAAAGGGCAGATTCGCTCGAAAGAGCAGGTGTATAAAATGCTCGTCAAGGATGTGACTCCGGGTACGGGCGAAATTTTCGAGCGAGTTTTGGAAGAAACCTTAAGCGCCACCCAGCAACAGGTGGACACGCAAAAGGATGAAATGAAGCTTGCAAAGGCGACTCGTACCTTGCGGGCGATGCAGACGATTCGGGGAGAATGGGAACGGGCGCAAGAAAAAAATCGGGCGACGGATGCGATCGCGACAGCTGTTCAACAAATTATCGCTTCCCCATCAGACGAGAAGCTAGCAGCTTTATTACGGGTTATCGACCCTAATTTAGCGCAAGCTTTGAACTTACCGCAGCTGGCATCTGCACTGAAGCAACAAGCGCCGGAAATTACCCATCCCGAACAAGATCGAGATGTGCAGCAACTTGCTGAAGGTCTTGCCCGTGGCTTGGAATCTTGGCAACGTCTGGAAGGGCACCTGGTAAGCTGGATCTACGACCAAAATCGCTCCTTAGGATTTGAAGGCACACCGGCGCAAAGTGGCCCTTGGGGAGTTTGGGAAAAACAAGTCAATAGCCCTTATCCTCAGGCATTATTCCACGCGCTTGCCCTCAACGAATCAGTAACCGAATTGGTCGCAAAACAACCGCCTGACTTGATTTCCTTCGTTGAGTTAGCAGTAATTTTGCAATACTTGCAGCGGGGGCTAGTGAACTGGTTTGACAAACTGGTTTACGACTCCAAAGTGGGCGCAAGGCTGTCGATTTCCACTTTTCTGACTTTTGCCGTGATTTGGTCGCAGTTAGCGAATGGGTTGAATCAGGCGACGATTCTCAATTCTACTTCGCGCGATCGCTTAGTGAATGGCTGTTTTCAAATTACCCTACAAATCCTTAGAACCTTTTCCCAGCGGCAATACTTCCCCCTCTACGGTGGCATTTTCGCCTCATTTTCCGGCGCATATCTCCGCACGACCCTTGACTATCTAGATGCACCGCTGCGACAAGTCGAAGGTACGCAAGAAAAAGCTCGGATTTTGACATTAATGGGTTATTCCCAACGGGCGCAAGGTCGATATGCAGACGCGATCGCATTTCACGAGCAAGCCTTAGAAATCGCCAGAAATGCAGGCGATCGCCCTTGTGAAATTGCCAATTTTAATCACCTCAGCCGCACCTGCGTCGCGCAAAAGAACTATGCCGAAGCCATCAGCTATAGCCAACGGGCATTAATTCTCTCTCGTCAGACAGGAGATAGATTAGGAGAAGCCAACGCCCTCGCCAATCTCGGCTACAGTGAAGTCTTCCAAGCTCAACAATTAGAACAAATAGAACCCGAAATTTACGAGACAGCCATCAACTATTTGCAACAAGGATTGCAATTATCAGAACGATTAGGCGACGGTCAAAGTAAAGCCCTTTGTTGCAGTAGTTTGGGAATTGCCTTGTTGATAGTAGAACAACCGCAAGAAGCGATTAAATACTTAGAATCTGGCTTACAAGCCGCTCAATTTTCCGGCGATTTATATCTACAAGGACGAAACTTAGCTTACTTATCCGAAGCTCACCATAGTCTGCAAAACATCGATAAAACAATCCTTACAGGTAGCCTGGGAATGTATCTCCTAGAGCAAATTGCTGCTGAAGAGTGGCGAAAAACCGCTGGGTTACTCACCATCTTGCAAGGACAAATGGGAGCAGAAGCGTTCCAGAAAAAATTGCAACAATCGCGCCCACAAATCATCGCTCTCATCGGCGTCGATGGCTACGATTATATTCCCCAAATTTTAGAACAATACAAACAATCCATGTAACCATCTCCCCTGTCTTCCTTTGCGTACCTCTGCGCTAACCTTTGCGTATCTTTGCGTTAAAAAAACACCTATGAACTTCTTCGATAAGCTACTAAAAGCAATCGAGCGCAATCAAAGCTTACTGTACGCAAGACTCGACCCGGATATAGAGAATCTCGAAAAGCGCGATGGGGCTGGTGCCATTCTCCCTTCGGTCAATCGTACTCTTACTCTTCTTAGCGACCAACTACAATTTGTCATTGCCGAAACCGCCGATTTAGTCTGCGCCTATAAACTCACGCTTGGCTTTTATCAAGCACTGGGGGCAACAGGTTTAGAACTCCTTCAGCAAACCCTAGCAGCTATCCCCGCCGACATTCCAGTAATTTTAGACGCCAAGCACAGCGACCTCAACACCAGCACCCTGTTTGCCCAAACCGTCTTTGAAGAGTGGAAAGTGGATGCAGTCACCTTAAATCCTTACCCAGGACTTGACTTAGCGGCTCCCTTTTTGGTCTATCCTGGCAAAGCCGTCTTTGTGGTCTGTACCACTGACAACCCATCAGCCGCCGTGTTGCAAGAATATCCAGACACCGGGCTACCCTTTTACATCCATTTGATAAAAGAAGCGCAAACTTGGGGCACCCAAGAACAACTAGGGCTAGAAGTGGGTGCTGCAATGCCGGAAACTCTGACTCGCATCCGCAATATTGCACCAGAACGCCTCATATTCGTGCAGGGATGGTCAGAAAACCAAAACTTAAGTGAAATTCTAGCGGCTGGCTTAAACAGCTATGGAGAAGGGCTACTCCTGCCAGTCCCCCTAGATTTATTAACTACCGAACACCCCGGTGAGGCTGTCCAAGCCTTACGCGACAGTGTTAATGAAGAACGGCTCAGAATTGTGCAGGAAAGCCCCACCTGTGACTTGTGGCTTCCGGATGTCTGCTTCTTGCAACATTCTCCCAACCGAGATTTGATTTTGCAACTTTACGACCTGGGTTGCATTATGTTTGGCGATCGCGTGCAAGCCTCTGGAGCCATTTTCCCCTACTACATCGACCTGCGCGTCATCATCTCCCAACCGCAAATCTTCCATCAAATCTTGAGTGCTTACGCCGAGATTCTCAAAAATTTGCACTTTGACCGAATAGCTGGAATCCCTTACGGTTCCTTACCCACCGCTACAGGGTTAGCGCTGCGCCTAGACCGTCCGATGATTTTCCCGCGCAAGGAGGTAAAATCTCACGGCACCCAACGAGTCATCGAAGGTCATTTCCAACCGGGAGAAACCATTGTCGTTGTCGATGATATTCTCATCAGCGGCAAGAGCGCTATGCAAGGGGCAATGAAACTCAAAGATGCTGGATTAAATGTCGAAGATATTGTGGTGTTGATCGACCATGAAAAAGGAGTCAAAGATCGGCTTCAGGAAAACGGCTATCGGGGTCATTCTGTGCTGAGGATGGGGGAAGTTGCCGAAACGCTGTACGAGGCGGGGCGGATCAATTCCGAGCAATTCCAAATTTTGAGCCATTAGCCCCGCCCATTGGAGGTCATCATATAAATGCGTCTACGCATCGTTTAACAGTCTCAAGTACCGATGAAGAAAGGCTCTCAAATTCATAGCCGCCTTCTAAACCAAATAATATTTTGGGTGTAATCCCTAAACAATAATCAGTGATGATGCTGTAATCTTGGGGCTGTAAATTGATTTTAGAAAGCAAGTCTGTTTCATTCGCATCATACCCAGCACTGATGATTAATATATCAGGACAAAAATCCTTGAAAAAGGGAATGACGCTCTCCTCGAATAACTTACAGTAATTCTGTATATTGCTGCCTGGAGCAATCGGAAGATTCAACACATTGTTATACTTACCCCGTTCATCAGGCTTTCCAGTACGGGGATAGCCAGGGGATTGATGAATGGAACAGAAAGCCATGTTGGAAATATTTTCTACGGCTGTTTGGGTTCCATTCCCGTGATGTACATCCCAATCAAGAATTCCAACTCGCTGAATTCCTATAGATTGAGCGTAAATGGCAGCGATCGCTGCATTGCAGAAAATACAAAAACCCATTCCTTCATTTTTGAGGGCATGATGTCCAGGTGGTCTTGCCAGAACAAAAGCTGGTCGTTTTAACTGCGAAACCACATCAATACCATCTAACCAAGCACTGACTGCAAGGCAAGCAACCTCAAAGCTTTGCGGCGAGATTTGAGTTGATTCAAAACACCCCCAACCCCGCTCAGAATAAGTACGAACTTCCTGAATATAATCAGAGGAATGAATTTGTTCGATCGCTGCGATCGCATTTCTTGAGTTAGAAGGACTCAGCCATCGGATTTTATCGGCTATAGTTGAGCTTCGCAATTTATCGACAATAGCAGTGAGTCGCTCTGGCTGTTCAGGATGCATATATCCTGTTTCATGCTGAAGAAATTTATCTGAATAGAAGATGGTAATCATTCAGTTGTTTCCACAATTTTGAAATTACCGCTAGACCCTTCAGGTTGGGGTTGAACGACCGCCTGCATACCAAATCTATGAGAGGCTAGCTGATTGGCAATCCCACTACTTGTTATACACGGTGTTGAGGCTTAGTCAAGCTCACCGTCTCTCAAACTTTCTCATTTGACTTGTACTTCACCTTTCTTCCGGTATGCACATCGAATAACTTGCCAGAAGAATTAGTCCCTTCTCAAATTTTGAAAGCTTTTAAATTAGGACTAACGCAGAGATCCCACTAACTCCCCGATAAATTGGGGGTGAGTGAGGATATAGGTTTCAAGCTTTCAGTATATAAGTCCTGTAAATAATTTTCTCATCCGTAATCCTACTGAAATCCAATCGAATGAGGTGCGCGTATTAACTGTAAGTTACTGATTTATGAATGAGGAGACACCAACATGGAGAGGGAAAATACCTTCGCCAAAAGATTCTTGCGTCCCAGCAAAACATTCTCACGGCGTGGGATTATGGTGGCGGGGACTGTAACTGGCGTAGCGAGTGCCTTAGGGTTGACCGCGATCGCAGACGGTGCCAGTGCTGCCTCTAGAGAGGATAAAAGAAATGATGCTGCCATCCTCAATAAAGCTTTGTTTTTCGAGCATCAAGCGATTTGGGCGTATGGTTTTGCGGCAACAAAGCTGAGTGACACCGATGTAGGCAAAGCTGTTTTGGCGTTGGCACTCCGCAACCAAGCCGATCACAAGACGCATCGGGATACTCTGGCATCGGTGGTGAAAAGTTTGGGAGCTACCCCGGTGACGGCAAAATCTAGCTACGATCTCTCGTCCTACATCAAGGCAGGAGAAGGCAACATCGACTCAGATGTGAATATTGCCAAGCTAGCACTCGCTCTGGAGACTGACGCAGCGATCGCTTATACCAGGGAAATTGCAAAGCTAAAAACCCCAGCCTTAATTACCGCAGGCGCAAGCATTGGTTCCGATGAATCTGCCCACGCGACGGCAATTCGCGCCGCTTTCAAGTCACTGGGCGTTGATATCGAAATCGTTCCCGCATCCTTCGTCAGTGCTGATACTCGCAAAGACTGGGTGCTGAAAGTCTAATTCAACCGTAGCCTCATGAAGCCTGTAGGCTTCATCTGTTAGCCTGAGTGCGATTCCACAATCCGCACTCAGGCTGTATAGGAAGCGATTTGATATTCAACTTAAGAAATTCCCAAAGTAATATAAACCCTTAAAAAAATTTCTTTAATTTTAATTTTTTAGTAAAAATCATCAAAAACGTCTTGTAATTGATAAAATTTCAAAGCAAGCAGATTCCGAAGCGTCAATTGCAAAAAAAAATTTACCAACGAGCAAATGACTTGGGTGGTGAAGAGAATTGGAACACTTTGAGGTTAGCGAAACCGTCTCCCTCCCCATCGAAACCGTCTGGGAAGCTCACGAGGATGTACATCTGCTAGAACGCATCTCTCCACCATTTCCAGTTGTCAGGGTATTGGATTCAAACATTATTTGTGGTTTAGGGACGCGCTTTACAATCCGGGTAGAACTTTTCGAGCAGATAGGAATCGACTGGCAAGTGCAAATTACTCGCTGGGAACCTCCGAGAAGATTTATTGATAAACAATTGCGCGGCCCGTTCCAATTCTGGGAACATATCCATCAGTTCATTCCCATTTCTGACACAGAGACACGCCTAGTTGATGTCATTAATTTTGAACTGAACCCGTTTCTGGACAGTACCGCGATCCGCTGGGGTTTAGAGACAATGTTTCAGATGCGGATGAACAACCTCAAACAAACGTTGTTAAACGAAAATTTTCGGAGAAATTTGAAGAACTCTGATGAAAGATAAACTCCTCAATTGGCTCAATCTGATTTTAGTCGCAGATGTGTTCCTAGTTTTGCTCAGTTTTGGGTGGCTAGCGATCGCTGTTGTCGGTCACTCGGTCGGCATTCCCCTCGGTCTCGATTTGTGGTACAAACTCTGGCAACCCTTGTTTACCCCAGCGCTTGGAGTTCTCATGGGAGGGGCAATTTTGAGTGGGATAATTAGCCAAATCTCCAAGCGCCTGAACTCTAAAACCGAGTCTTTAGACTTATAAGGACTGGAAACACAAACTTATTGAGTTGGGTGGTTTAAAACACCCCGGATTAACCACAAAGGCACTAAGGAAACACAAAGTTACTTCCCTGTTATTTCCCTTAGTGTCTTTATGGTTCAAAAAAGTGCTTTCCACGGATACCTAGACGGTGACAAGTTAGACGGTGACGACGACCCCCCCACTTTCATTTGCCATCTTATCTACCGCGCACACAGCATAAGTTCCCGGCTCAACTGTTGCAAACGTTGTCTCTCTTGAAAGGATTCTTTGCAGCGTCCAAGTTGTACCAGTTTGCTTATAAAGCGTCCAGGAACGAATATCGGGAGTGCTAGCAAGATTCCATGTCAGCTTGCCATTTCTCAATCCCAGTGCTGTTGGGGGCGGGGGTGGTGTCGTATTTCGCCAGGGCATCGGGGGTGCTAGTGCGGGTTTGGTATAAGTCGAGGTTTTGAATTTTTCATAGATGCCCTGACGATTTTCAACGAAGGCTTCCATACTGAAGAAGATATTCCCTAAAGACAAATTCCCGCTCAAGTTGCGAGTAATGTCAACTTGCTTTTCTATCTCCGTAAGAGTCCAAGCCTTGCCATCCAACTGCCCCAGATTATTACCGGCGTAAATATGTCGATCTTTGGGGTTATTCTCCGTCCACCACTTCAGCAACACGGGGTAACTTTGTGCAGTTTGGTCGATGCGCCAGTAGAGTTGCGGGGCGAGATAATCAACCCAGCCTTGCTCGAGCCATTTTTTTGAATCTGCATAAAGTACGCTGTAGGCATCTAGCCCCCGAATTTGAGACGGCTGTCCGGGACGGTAAATGCCAAAGGGACTAATGCCAAACTTGACGTGTGGCTTGGTTGCTTGAATTCCCCGCGATAGGCGCTGAACCATTTGATTGACATTGTCCCGCCGCCACTCACCCAAAGAAAGTTTCCCACCCGCCGCCGTATAAGCGGCGTAGGTTTTATTGTCGGGAAAAGATTTGCCTTCGATGGGATAGGGATAGAAATAGTCATCCAAATGGATGCCATCTACGTCATAGCGACGCACCACATCGAGAATGACATTGTATGCCCTGTCCTGAACCACTTTCAATCCGGGGTCCATCCACATCTGATTACCCCATACATAAACCGCTTCGGGGTTGGTGATGGCGATGTGAGGACGGACTGGCGGGGAATTGTTGATAGAGACTCTGGCGCGATAAGGGTTGAACCAAGCATGAAGTTCAATATTGCGCTTGTGGCATTGGGCGATCGCATACTCCAGCGGATCGTAAAATGGCTCTGGTGCTTTTCCCTGGCTTCCAGTCAGCCAATAACTCCAAGGTTCTAATTGCGAAGCATAAAAGGCATCCCCTTCCGGTCGTACCTGCAAGACCAACGCATTCATTTTCATCGCTTGCATCCGGTCAAGGATACCGATAAGTTCGGCTTGCTGTTGTGCAGCCGTTAGTCCCGGTTTGGAAGGCCAATCACTGTTCCACACCGTGGTCACCCACACACCCCGAAACTCCCGCTGATGATTGACTTTGACAGTTTGAGGCTGACTGGGCGGAATGGTTTTTGGAGGCACTACGAGGTAGGGAGATTCAATCCGAGGCGCTTCCTCTAGATACACTAAAGCTTGATAAATAAAAGCTGCAACATCGCCACGAGTTGCTGCCAGATTGGGATTGAATAATTTTAGATTCGGGTAGTTTGCTACCAGCCCTGCTTTCGTCGCGACTGCGATTTCGTCGGTGGCATAGCTAGGAATTCCAGCGGCATCTTGATATATCTGTGGCAGTGCCGTTTTTAGGTCAGATTTTACGTTCGCGGCAATTTGCAAGCCGCTGACTAGAGAAACCAAAACTTGCGTTCGGGTAATCCTCTCTGCTGGACGGAAGCGGTTATCGGGAAAACCACTAATAAAAAGTGCTTCGTAAGCTTTTTGAATGGCACTCGCCGCCCAGTAAGTAGAAGGAACATCAATAAAGGGGATATACGGTCGTTTTGCCGGTCTGGAAAATGCTGTGGCAATCAGGGCTGCAAATTCAGTGCGGGTGATGGATTGATTTGGGCGAAAAGTCCCATCGGGAAACCCGTTAATAATGCGACGCTGGGCTAAAGCTTGAATGAATAAGCGTGCCCAATGAGTTTGAATATCAGAAAACTGAGTAGGGGAATTTACCATAGTTGTTGGTAATTGGTAATTGGTAATTGGTAATTGGTAATTGGTCACTAGCAACAGACCAAGGATTCAGGACTACTGGCGATTAACCATTACCGCTTGATAAGTTGTTCTAATGCTTCAGAGAGAACCTGCCGTTGTTCGGAATCGTAACCGCGGCGTTCTAAAAATGCTTTGTAGCTACCTTCGCCAGTGACGGCACTTTCCAATAACTTTTGAGACACTTCGTAGACAGAAGGAAGTTCCACCTGTTCGATAATTCGAGTGGTACGCGATCGCACTCTTTGGGATGATTGCGCCATCTCTTCGTTACCATTGCGATGATGGGCAACTGCCATCACCGCAGACATGGCTACATTTTTGACTAATAATTCTGAAACGGTGTCTGGATTTGACTGCAATGCCCGTATAACACCAGCAGAGGGATTATCTGCGATTGTCCCCTCTGATGTCAGGTAGGTGACGAAAAAGCCTCTCGCACCATTTTCAGTTTTCACTAATTCTGCAATGGCTGTTTCTATTTCTGCTTCGGATAATTCCCCCGCTTGCATCTGGGAAAGCAAAGATTGAGTCAGCGCGATCGCACTCTCAAAGCTTACTTTTTCTGGAACTGTAAACGCAGATCCACTCATGATTGTGCCTGGAAATCGTTCTCATGCGATGATAGCCAATTTAGAGTTGTACCAGGTTAAGCGATCGCATTCACAATTTACAGATTTGCCGAATATCTACATTCCCCCCGGTGATAATCACACCAATTCGGGCACCAGGTTCTTTCACCACTTCCGATAGTAAAGCCGCGGCGGCTAAGGCACCCGTCGGTTCCACTACGATTTTCAGACGTTCCCATAAGAAAAACATCGTGGTGCGGATGGCTTCTTCCGATACCGTCACCATATCATCGACGTAGTGCAATACGAGTGGGAAGGTAATGTTTCCCAGGCAAGGAGTGCGTGCCCCATCAGCAATCGTGTCAGGATTGTTCGTAGTATGCAGCGTTTTACTGTGAAAAGAGCGTGTCGCATCGTCGGCGCGTTCGGGTTCTACCCCAATTACTCGGCAATTCGGTGAAAGGGTTTTGGCAGCGAGGGCGCATCCTGATAGTAAACCACCGCCTCCGCAGCAAACTAGAAGTAAATTGAGGGAACCGACTTCTTGAAAGAGTTCTAAAGCAGATGTACCTTGTCCGGCGATGACATGAGGATGATCGTAAGGGGGAATTAAAGTTAAACCGCGCCGATCTACCAGACTTTGCGCCAAAGCTTCCCGCGTGGTTTCCTGACGATTGTACAAAATTACCTCAGCACCATAACCGCGAGTTGCCGCTTTCTTCACGACTGGGGCATCATCCGGCATGATAATCGTGGTGTGGATGCCCAGCAATTGTCCGGAGAGTGCGATCGCTTGAGCATGATTCCCTGATGAATACGTCAGAACCCCGCGTGATGCTTGTTCCTCAGATAGCTGTGTCAGTGCATTGTAAGCACCCCGAAACTTAAACGAACCCGTGCGTTGAAAGTTTTCGCACTTCAAGAATACTTGAGCATTGGTGCGCTCGTTGACCGTTCTGGAGGTCAAAACCGGCGTGCAACGGGCAATTCCAGCCAACCGCACCGCCGCAGCTTCCACATCGGCGCTCGTAACAGGTAGGGCACTGAAATGAATCGCAGACGGGTTGTGTTCTGCCATAACAAAATCCTATCGCCTGTAAAGATGCTTCAGGATAGTCTTCATTGGATTCGCTAAACACTTTGCATCATCCAACATCCTTGCATCCCACCGATACCAATCCTAAATGGATTGTAAAACTCTCTCCCTTGTGTCTCTGGAGCGTTCTCTTTGATTCGTGAAGGCAAGATATCCAATTTCGAGAGAGAAATTGGATATCTTGCCTTCAACTCAAATAGAACTGTTATAGTAGCCTAAGTAGAATTGCTTATAGATGTTTATCTATAGATGCCATATAAAGCCTTGATGGTAATTTCTAAAAAACACTTAAAAATCAAAAAACTTATTTGTTAAAAAATATTTTTACCTATAGACATTTATCTATCAATACCATATAAATTCTTGATGACAACTGCTCTAGGCATAAAAACCTATGATAGCAAAGAGTTATATAAGTTTTTTTTAGATGATTTATCGCTTAATTCTTTAAATCAATTATTCCCTTTTGGTTACTTGAACCATTAAGATAAGCAGAACGCTTAAGAAATTATTAATTCGGCATTCGCCTTACTGCATAGGTTGGTTAGGGAAATTACGGGTTGGCTGAAAGCAACCCTAGCTTTGCTGCAAGTTTGGAGGGAATTCAGTGGTTCAGGCTCTCATCGATACTATTTGGTTAGTCCCTTGCTATGCCTTAATTGGTGCTATTTCCGGGCTATTATGGTCGCCCGGTGTCATCCGCCGCACAGGGCCGCGCCCCGCTGGTTACATTAACTTGCTGATGACCTTTTTGGCATTCGTTCATAGCTTAGTGACTCTGCAAGCGATTTGGAACCAGCCGTCTCAAGAAATAACGTTTACATGGCTGTCGGCAGCGGGTTTGGATTTAAATTTCCCCCTAGAAATCTCAGTAATTAACGTTGCAGCGATCGCTTTAGTAACCGGGTTAAACCTGCTAGCCCAGATATACGCGATCGGCTACATGGAGATGGACTGGGGCTGGGCACGCTTTTATGCCTTGCTGGGGCTTTTTGAGGCAGGGATGTGTGCTTTAGCTTTGTGCAACTCCTTGTTCTTTAGCTATGTAATCCTGGAAATCCTCACCTTGGGGACTTATTTGCTGGTAGGACTTTGGTTTAGCCAGCCGCTAGTGGTGACGGGGGCGCGGGATGCTTTCTTAACCAAGCGGGTTGGGGATTTAATCATGCTGATGCCAGTCATTGCCTTGTATCCCCTGGCAGGAAGTTGGAATTTTAACGATCTAGCAGAATGGGCAAAAACCGCTGATTTAGACCCTACACTAGCCGCGCTATTAGGTTTAGGTTTAATTGCTGGCCCGATGGGTAAATGCGCTCAATTTCCGTTGCATTTATGGTTGGATGAGGCAATGGAAGGGCCGCTTCCCAGCACGATTTTGCGGAACTCGGTCGTCGTGGCAACAGGTGCCTGGGTGTTGATTAAGTTGCAACCTGTGTTAGCCCTTTCTCCGATAGTGTCGCTGGCGCTGATATCGATCGGTGGTGTGACGGCGGTTGGCGCTTCCTTGATTGCGATCGCGCAAATTGATATCAAACGCGCTTTATCCTATTCCGTCAGCGCCTACATGGGATTGGTATTCATCGCTGTAGGCACTCAACAAGATGATGCAGCTTTGTTGTTGATCTTGACTCATGCGATCGCAATGGCGCTGTTGGTAATGAGTGTTGGTGGAATTATTTGGAACAACATCACCCAAGACTTAACCCAACTCGGCGGTTTATGGTCGCGCCGTCCCATATCCGGGTTAGCCTTTCTGGTTGGGACGCTTGGGTTAATCGCTTTTCCGCCTTTAGGCAGCTTCTGGGCATTGCTGAAATTGGCAGATGGTTTGTGGGCAACTCAACCTTGGCTAGTCGGGTTATTGCTGGTGGTCAATGGTTTGACAGCCTTCAGTTTAACGAGAGTGTTTGGGCTGATTTTTGGCGGAGAACCCAAGCCAATGACTGTACGATCGCCAGAAGCATTTTGGCCTTTAACTTTCCCCATGATAGTTTTGGCCGCCTTCACCCTCCACCTCCCCCTAGTGTTACAAAGCTTGTCGCTACTGCCGAGTTGGGCAACTCTCAATAAAGATATGGCGCTGCTGTTGATTTGGTCTAGCATCTTTGGTTGCAGCCTTGGCGGGGTGATTTATCTGAATAAAATGTGGAAAAAACCCGTCCAACTTCCTTGGAAACCCCTGCAAGATTTGTTGGCTTATGACTTTTACACCGCCAAAATTTACCGCGTGAGTATTGTTTTCAGCGTTGCTTTAGTTTCCCGCTTCATCTCTGCCTTTGACCGCTACTTAGTGGATGGCTTCGTTAATTTTGTCGGAGTTGCTTCCCTTTTCGGCGGACAAAGTTTGAAATACAGCACTTCCGGACAATCCCAAGCTTATGCGATGACGATAGTAATGGGAATAATTGTCTTAGGAATGCTATTATACTGGCGCTTCTTTCATGCCGCTTCACCACTCTTTGTAGCACTCGCTCAATAGGTCAAGAGTGGGCGATCGCTGCCCTACCAAACTAACTGAAAACCCGGTTAGTTTAGAACTTTTTGTCATTAGTCCTTTTTAAATTGCAAAGGATACATAACTAATGACAAAATACAAAGAGAGCAAGTCTTTAACCCTTAGGAAGGAAGCTACGAACCAATGAATTCAAAAAAGCAGAAAGGACAATTCTCCAGACGGAATTTGCTGAAATTTAGCGCAGGCGCAGTAGGAGCAGGGGTCGTAACTGCCGGACTCGGAACCAAGTTGGTTTTCCCCGACCAAGCCGTTGCAGAGAATGACATGACCCCCGATCAAGCGCTGCAAAGTTTAATGGAGGGGAATCAACGGTTTATTACCAGAAAAACTAAAAATATCAACCGAGATTTTCAACGCTTGACCGCCGTTGCGAAAACTCAGAAGCCATTTGCGGCGATTCTCAGTTGCGCGGATTCGCGGGTTCCTTCTGAGATTATCTTTGACCGGGGATTTGGAGATTTGTTTGTATGCCGCGTGGCAGGAAATATCGCAACTCCGGAGGAAACCGGGAGCCTAGAATTTGGGGGTTTAATATTAGGAACCAAGGTAATCATGGTCATGGGGCACAAAAGATGTGGGGCGGTAGATGCCACCATTAAAGGTGCCCAAGTGCCCGGTCAAATTGGTAGCTTAATTGAGGCAATAAAACCTGGGGTAGAAAATTCAAAAGGCAAAGCCGGCGATCGGCTAGAGAATGCTAGCAAAGCGAATGTTTTGGTTCAAGTAGAAAGATTGAAAACCTCTCCTGTCATTTCTCAGTTAATTCAGGAAAATAAACTGAAAGTTGTAGGTGGTTATTACGATTTGGACACTGGCAAAGTCACCTTACTGAGTTAGGTAGAGCTATAGCAATCCTATTTAAGTGGTGAGATGTCTTCGATTAACGAAGCGCGATCGCGCGTTAACGGAGGAAAAAAAGAGAGAAGAATATCTCCTACATAAATTGGGATTGCTATATAGCCAAACCGCCGTTTCTATGATTCTCATTCAGCCGGTCAACAGAAATCAGCAATCAGGAATCAGCAAATAACAAACCATGCTCAGCACTTTTATTTGGCTACCCTTTTTAGGTGCCGCTCTCGTCGGATTCTTACCTAACTTATCTGCTAGTCAGCTCCGTTTACTTGCATTAGCGATTATCAGTGGAATTTTATTAGAGACAGGATTTCTTTTAACCCAATTCGACCTGAACAATGCCGGGATGCAATTCTCTGAATTTATGCCCTGGATTGAAAAATTGGGATTGAATTACAGCCTTGGTGTTGATGGTTTGTCTTTACCGCTGTTGGCTTTGAATAGCCTGCTGACATGGATTGTTATTTACAGCACCTCAAAGCAGATTACTCGTCCTCAGCTTTACTATTCTTTAGTGCTGCTGGTCAATGCTGGAATTGCGGGTGCCTTCCTGTCGCAGAATTTGATGCTGTTTGTGTTGTTCTACGAACTAGAACTGATTCCGCTGTACTTGTTAATTGCCATCTGGGGCGGAACTGAAAAGCGTGGCTACGCAGCGATGAAGTTTCTCATTTATACAGCGCTTTCTGGAATTTTAATTCTGGCGGCATTTTTGGGTATAACTTGGCTGGGTAACGCTCCTAATTTTGATTACAATGCCAACATTGCTCAAGGTTTACCGTTACAAGCGCAGCTAATCCTGCTAACAATGCTGGTAGTGGGTTTCGGAATCAAAATTCCCCTAGTTCCGTTGCATACTTGGTTGCCAGATGCTTATGTCGAGGCTTCACCACCCGTAGCCATTCTTTTAGGTGGCATCCTGGCAAAGTTAGGAACCTATGGTTTAGTACGGTTTGGTTTAGGAATGTTTCCCGAAACCTGGACAATTGTGGCACCAGGGTTAGCGATTATCGGAGCGTTTAGTGCCGCTTACGGGGCGCTGAGTGCGATCGCTCAAAAAGATATCAAACGCATGGTCGCTTACAGCTCTATCGGTCACATGGGCTATGTTCTGTTAGCCGCCGCCGCTGCTACACCGCTTAGTTTACTCGGTGCCGTCTTGCAAATGGTTAGCCACGGCATCATCTTAGCCATCCTCTTCCATTTGGTGGGCGTTATCGAAAGCAAAGTTGGCACCCGCGATTTAGATGTCTTGAATGGTTTGTTGAGTCCCCAACGCGGCTTACCGCTTACCACTGCTTTGCTAGTTCTAGGCGGAATGGCGAGTGCTGGTATCCCTGGTATGGTAGGCTTTATCGCTGAATTTTTAGTGCTGCAAGGTAGTTTCATCGTATTTCCAATTCCAACCCTGATTTGTGTAATTTGTAGCGGTTTAACGGCAGTTTATTTTGTGATTCTCATTAACCGCACCTGTTTTGGCAAACTGAACAATGCCGCAGCTTACTATCCCAAAGTTGAATGGGTTGAGCGCACCCCAGCTTTAGTTTTAGCAGCCTTAATCTTCTTCTTAGGAATCTTCCCCAATTGGCTGGTGCGTTGGAGCGAACCGACAACCGCTGCAATGGTTGCTACCATGCCCACGACTACTACTCAGCAAGTTGCTATCAACTACCA
This sequence comes from Trichocoleus sp. DQ-A3, assembly GCF_039961975.1. Lineage (NCBI taxonomy): Bacteria > Bacillati > Cyanobacteriota > Cyanophyceae > Leptolyngbyales > Trichocoleusaceae > Trichocoleus > Trichocoleus sp. DQ-A3. The sequence goes on from NZ_JAMPKC010000006.1 coordinate 82,089, forward strand.
ACCTTCAGTTCAGGAGTAGAAAATTACTTTCATTCCTCTCGTTCCTTTGCTCAGCCTGGAAACGAAAAACCTCAGCTGAAATTCCGTAGGCTGGGTTTCGTTCCTCAACCCAGCAACCTCTATAGAGCTAAATCTAAGCTCAGCCTGAAAATGAGAAACCTAAGCCCCCAGCTCCCTAAAAAGCCAGGGAAGGGGTTGGGGGAAAGGTCAAAAACACTTCCCGCACAATTAAATAACGACTCATCAAAAAACATTCAGTAATTCATCTAAACGAACTAAAAATGGTACAAACTCCATCTAAGCCTTCAACAAAATTACCTCCTTCTAACCATGAATTTGCCGAAATTATTCATCGCTTAGAAGCTGGTGGTGCCATGCTGCCAGATACGCCGGAAAATCTCATGCAAATTATCGGTATTTATAAAGCGTATGCAGTACCGATGGATTTCTACTGGCGCGACCTGCTTTATATTGCCGAGCATGTCTTTTTAAATCCCTTTCCCTTCTTTAAATACTTCTTGCCCAAAGAGTATTTAGAGTTACATAATCATTACGCTGGAGACGATGCAGATTTGCGGATCTGGCGCGGAGAAGCCACTGCTCATCCCGAACTTCTAGAGTTTATGGAGAAGGGCGAAACTTCTAAAATGCCCAAGTTATTCCATCACTTAGGGCATGACCGAATTAATATGGAATTTGCCGAAGCTTGTATGCAAGCAATGCTTTGGCACGGCAGAGATATGGGCTGGGGTAAATTCGATGCCTATCTGGATACCGATGAATATAAAGCGAATGCAGATAGAGCAATTAAGGCTTACTTCAAAGGCAATCCGGCGATGCTGGGATTGTATAAACTGTTCCCTGATATGTTCTTAGAACAGGTACGCCAACTGTCTTACTACAGTAATTTAGGCTTGTTCTGGGAAGTGATGGCTCCAGTTTTCTTTGAGATGTCCGACCTCTACGATGAGGGGAAAATTACCAGTGTGCCGGAAGCGATGAATTTTCTGGTAAATGGAATTTTTGCGATCGCGGGTCGTCCAATTTATCATCACGTTTACATTCGGGGTGAAAAGTATGAAATTATCCCCAAATCTTGCGGTTTCACATGGCTGTACGAAGCAGCATTACCGTATGTGGAAGCTGTATTCTACCGTACCGCTCCATTCCGGGGTACAAAATCTTACAATGCTCAGGCAAAGCAAGTTCCGGAAAATCAGAAAGATTTCCACTATGGAATTCTCTATGCTGATGTATTTCCGGTGGGAACTGCTGGCATTCCGCCGACATTGTTAATGCAGGATATGCTGCATTTCCTCCCACCCTATCTCGTGGATTACTATCGCCAACACTGCCGCGGTGAAGATGATATGTTAATCCAATTAGGGATTACTTTCCAACGCTCGATGTACTGCGTTACTTCTGCTGTTATCCAAGCATTGCGGACGGCACTTCTGTATCCTTTAGATGACTCCAATCCGAAGCATTTACAAGCAAATCGGGAGTTTTTTGAAGCTCAGATGGATCGCTTTAAGCGTCCTGAAGCTCGTTTGCGGGATATTCAGCAGTCGGATTATCGATAGGAGATCCCCCCAACCCCCGCGCTAACGCGCCGCTTCGCTGGAAAAAAGGGGGGCTTTTAAAAGGAGCGATCGCACTCCGATTCCTTGATTCCTCCAACACACCTCAAATAGGGTTTTTAAAAAGGGAGCGATTGCTCCCTTTTTTTTATTTAACCCATTAAAATTACCGTGTCGATAACGTGAATCACGCCGTTATCCGCTTCGATATCTGGTGCGAGAACTGTAGCATTTTTCACCTCAAAACCATCAGAACAATCAATTCTGATGGGTGAACCTTCCACTGAGGTGACAGAACTTACTTTCTCTAAATCGGCTTTCATTAACTTGCCAGGAACGACATGATAGGTGAGAATTCTGGCAAGCTGGGGAATATTTTGCACCAAGGTTTGAATCGTTCCGGGTGGAAGTTTGGCAAAGGCATCATCATTCGGTGCAAAGACAGTAAAAGGGCCAGGACTTTTCAGCGTGTCCACCAACCCTGCCGCTTGGACAGCAGTTACTAAAGTTTTGAAAGAACCCGCACCAACGGCAATATCAACAATGTCAGCCATCTGTTCTCACTTAATAGATTGTATGGAAAAGCTCTGATAACAGTGTAGGGTGAGCCTTGCCAATATTATTGGATTGGCTATTTGCGATCGCTTTAAATCTTTAATGTTCGTTAAAAGCAGTTGTAATCTCTTGATCGCAGAGATTTGTTCACGTAGACAGAACCACCTGATTGCGTCCGCGTCGTTTGGCTTCATAGAGAGCTTTATCTGCGGCTTCATTGAGTTGGGTCGCTTCATCTACGTTGGGAAAGACAGCGATGCCACAGCTAAAAGTAACCGAAAACTCAGCGCCGTCAGACTGCTGCCGAACTTGTGCAAAACCTTCGCGGATTCGGTTGAGAACTTGCACGGCTGTTGCACCATCTGTATTCGGGAGGATAGCCGCAAACTCTTCCCCGCCATAACGACCCGTGATATCAGTTTTTCGCAAACGCTGCTGCAACAGACGGGATAAACTTTTCAGTACGCGATCGCCTGTGAGATGACCATAAGTATCGTTGACTGACTTAAAATCATCAATATCAATCATGGCAAAGGCAAGGTTCGTCTTTTCCCGCCGACCTCGTTGCACCTCAATACTGAGTTGCTCTTTAATCGTCGTATGATTGAGCAGCCCAGTCAGACTATCGCGCACCATCACCGAACGTAAAAGACGCGATCGCTGCACTCGCGGCATCACCGACGCAATCAGATGATTTGGCTGAATCGGCTTGGTTAAAAAATCATCCCCGCCTAGCTGAATCGCCGCTAGCTGCTTATTCAGATCCGTCTCCATCGACAGAAACACAATCGGAATGCCCACATAAGCCGGTTGCTGACGGATCACCGCTGCCAGTTCCACTCCATCGCATCCCGGCATATACATATCCATCAAAATGAGATCCGGTCTGAACTCAATTAACGGCGGCATCACCTGCAACGGATCTGTCACCACCAGCGCCGTCATTCCCGCCTGTTCCAAAGTCCAACCATAGAAGGATGCCAAAGGCGCATCATCGTCAACAATTAAAATGCGATACGGCTCTGGTGCTTGCGGCACTGTCAGCAAATCCAGCGCGTCAATCAATTCTCCAATGTTAATTGGCTTGGGAAAATACGCCTTTCCACCCGCTCTCACCGCCTGTAAACGAGCCATGAGATCGTTTCTGGCAGAAATAAACAAAACTGGCAGCGGTTGCTCTCGGTGCTGCTGGATGGCAGTAATTGTTTTGGGACCAGCGAGACTGTCTTGGGGGAAAACAACATCTACAATTGCAGCCGCAGGTGGTGTTTGCGCGATCGCCTCCTCCAGTTCAGCAATTTTGTCAAAAGTGCGAACCTGATAACCAAAACAACTGATTTGCAACGCCAAATCCTGCGATAGATGCGGATCGTCTTCCACCAAAAAAATCAGCCGATTCTCTGTCCAAGGCTCTTGAGACTGCAACGGGGGGAGGTTTAGATCCAGTACACAAGTGTCCTCCACTGCGATCGCCTGTTTCAAGCCTCCTACCAGCACGCAGATTTGTGCTTGTTCTTCTGCGGTTGGCAACTTTCCACTATCCAAAATCGCTTTGAATACCAGTTCCAAGGTTCGTGCCGCATTCCCTAACCCCAGCAACCCAAACGTGGCACTAGAACCCGCCAAACGGTGCATCAGGTGGTGTAGCGTTTCCAAAGGTGAGGCAGCGGCTTCTAGCAGGGACTGAGGCGGATTTTGAGAAGACGAAAGGGGCTGAACCTTTGAGGTGCTGAGGGGTTGATGTTCTTGATTCTCTCCTGCTCCAGGCAGGGTTTCCCCGCCCCTACATCCTGACTCCCCAGCTACGGTCCCTCTTTCCTCAAGGCTTCCCAGCAGCTGATTCCAAATTGTTTCAATCTGCTCAATTCGACTCGGCAGTTGTTGCCTATAGGCAAGGCGTAAGGCATTGAGTTGTTCTTGCGGATCTTGAAGCGCATCAATCATGGTACTGAAACCACATACGATTGAGAGTTGCAGAAAGGGTCATGGGATCGAACGGCTTCGCAATCACATCCAATACACCAAGTTGCTTATAATAAGCTACTTCATGGGTTTGCACTTTGGCTGTCAAGAAAATTACCGGAGTGCGTAAAGTTTGCGGGAGTTCCCGCAGTGCCTTTAGGGTGGTCATCCCATCCATCCCAGGCATCATCACATCCAGCAAAATCAAATCTGGGGCAAATATCGGCGCTTTCTGAATCGCTTCGCTCCCAGAACTACAGACTTCTACCGTGAAACCGCCGACTACTTTCAAACCCAAGCAGGCAACGGTCTGAATGTCCGGATCATCTTCCACCAACAAGATACGAGTTAAAGATGGAGTTGTCATATTGCTTTTGATTGATTACTCATTAATTTAAACTGAGTCGGAAGAAAAAGCATATCTATAAAAAAAGAGAAGATTCTACAATTCATTTGAGATTGCGATAGTTTAGGTTTATTGATCTTACCTCTACGAATAACAAACTCATTCCCTATCTCCAGAAAGTAGTAAGACTAAATTATTAGTAAGATCGGAAAAGCGCTTTTTACTCCCCGTCTTACCCTTGCCATGTTGAGTTCCTTACCTCAAACTCCACGCCTCTCAACGCGGAGAACCAAGCAGGATGGGAATGGCTCCCCAGTCTACAATATGACATGGTTTAATTCGGTCATCCTACTAAATATTTTGATTTTTAGTTTATAAATTAAAAATTTAATAACAACTATTTAAACTTAATAAAATTTAAGTTTCAATAAACGTTTAATTTATTGAAACTTAAAAAAACAGAATTAAGAAGCGGAATTACCGCGTCCAATTAGGGATTTAATCGTTTCCAGCAACTGCTGATTGGAGGTGCGGGACTTGACGAGTGCCGCAGCTACGTGATGTGCCGCCTCCATGCCAACGGTATTGGCGGAGAAAATGACTGCGGGGATGGAGGAAAAAATCTGATTGTTGAGATCCGCTAGCAATTCTAGACCAGAACCATCCGGTAAACTGAGGTCAAGAATCACTAAGTCAAAAGTTTTAGAAGACAGCTTGTGTCTTGCCTCATGAAGATTTTTAGCTGAATCAATTTCGGCGATATTCTGCAAAATTGTTGAGACCACCTGAGTTAAATCCGGATCGTCCTCAACATACAAAATATGAGGCTTACTGTCTGAGTTCTGCCGAACTGCTTGGCGGACAGATGCCATCAATCGCGCCTGATCGATTGGTTTATCCAGCCAGTCTATCACCGGCAATCCACCACCACTGAGTTGTTCGCGCCCCTGTTGGGCTTTGGCAGAAACGACCACAATCGGGAGACTCTGAGTATTTTCATCCTCCCGCAGTTCGCGGATCAAAGAGATGCCATCTTGACCGGGTAGCGCCAAATCTACAGTCATCGCTGCATAGCAATTTTCTGACAAAAGCTGCTTGGCTTGGGCTGCATTGTAGGCGATATCTGCACTTAAACCTTCTTGTTTCAGCATCAGCGACAGCAGCGTGGCAATATCGGGATCGTCTTCACAGATAAGGATGGGGAGACTTTCCGGCGAGTGGGAAGTCATAATCTTTGAGATCCGTGCTTCTTGCCATTCTGGTAAATCGAAGTAGAAAGTCGTCCCGACATTCGTTTGAGTTTCAAAACTAATGTGTCCTCCGAGTTTTTCTACGATCGCTTTGCAGATACTTAAACCTAAGCCAGTTCCTCCCTTTTGACGGGTATCTGAGGAATCTGCTTGAGCAAATTTCTGAAAAATCCGAGGGCGAAAGTCTTCGGGAATCCCACAACCGCAGTCGGTAACGGCAACTCGGATGGTATTTGGCGATTGAGTTGGACGGGAAACGGAGAGGGTGACGGTACCATTGGGGGGAGAGAATTTGGCGGCGTTGGAGAGTAGATTCGTTAGTACCTGCATCAGGCGATCGCGATCGACATTTACCTGAACACCGGACAACTCAGACTCCAGTACCAACTGCACCCCAAACTGTTCGCCATAGCCCCGGTTCGCCTCCAGCGCCTGCTCTACGAGTGGCATTAGTTCCAGCGGCTGGAGATGAAAATCCATTTTGCCGGATTCAATCTTTTCAATATCTAAAATGTCGTTAATCAGGAGAATCAGACGCTCGGTATTTTTATAAGCAATATTCACTAGCGCCTTTGCCTCATTGGGAATTTCACCCGTCACACCTCCAGCAATTAAACTCAAGGAGCCTCGCACCGAAGTGAGCGGCGTCCTCAATTCATGGCTGACGATGGAGACAAATTCGTTTTTCAGTCGCTCCATCTCCTTGCGCTCGGTAATATCGCGCACGATTGCCAGCACTTCATCCGCTCCGTTGACAACAACGCGAGCTTCATAATCGCGCACAGAGCCTATCTCTCCGGTTGGGTAAGCGGGATTCAAGGGGGCGAGCAGTTGATATTCAAAAACTTGGATCTCGTTAGCAGACAGCGCTTTGGCTACATAATGCAGCATTTGCTGCGCTACCTCGGTTGGCAAAAGCTCCTGCACAGTTTGACCGATGACTTGAGCGGGAGCGATCGCCCGAACGTCATTTTTAGCCGCTCTGAAGTCTAGAAAGGTGCCATCTTCACGGATGCGAAACATCGAATCTGGGATCGCGTCGAGGAGGGCGCGAGTTTTGGCTTCACTTTGGCGCAGCACTTCGCTTTGGCGGAGGGTTTCCTCTACTTGGATGCGTTCGGTGATGTCGGTGGCGACGCCAATTGCGCCCATGACTTCGTTGTTGGCGTTTCGCAGGGGCGAATAGCGAACCTCGAAGGTCAATTTGCCCATTTTTACCAGGGATGTTAAGGCTTTGCCAGATAGCGCTTGCCGAACCTCTTCGAGAATCTGTGGGAAGCGGCGGTACACCTCAAAGATGGATTGACCAACCACCTTACCCGCTTCCAGTCCCAAAGTATCCAGACCGCTCCCTTCGGAAAAGGTAATGACACCCCGATCGTCTAAGGCAAATAGAACGATGGGCGCACTTTTCACCACAGTCCGCAGACGTTCCTCGCTATCGCGCAATGCAGTCTGAGCGGCTTGCGATCGCGCTAGTTCCGCTTCTACTTGCTCGAACAAAGCGGCTTGTTGAATGGCGATCGCGATTTGCACGCTCAGTGCCTCTAGCAGTTCGACTTCCTCATATTGCCACTGCCGCGACGAGCGACAGTGATGGGCAATTAGCAACCCCCACAAGTGGTCTCCTTGCAAAATCGGTACGACTAGATTCGCTCGCACCTGAAATTGCTCTAACAATTCAATATGGCAGGGGTTGAGCTGAGCCGTGTAGATATCTTCAATGACACGGATACGACCTTGTTGATAAGCCGCAGCGTAGGTTTTGCCAAAGCACGGATCTTTGATATTGCTTCCCAGCACCGCCAACCACTGGGCACTCACGGACTCTACAACGACGGTGCCACTTCCATCCGGCTCAAAGCGGTACAAGATCGTTCGGTCTGCCTGAAGAAACTGCCGCACTTCCGCCACGGCAGTGTTGAGAACATCCTCCAGCTTCAAGGATTGGCGGATACGCTCTTGCATCGCTCCTAAGAGCTGCTCCCGTCGCAGAAGCTGCCGTAAAACGGCTTCAGCCTGCTTGCGGGCGGTAATGTCGGTGTGAATCCCAATCAACCCGACTACATTACCATTGTCATCGGTGATGGCATCAGCCCGAAGCAAAATCGATATAGTGCGATCGCTACGAGTACGCATCTCGACTTCACCACTCCAACAGGAGTTGCCTTGTTTGATCGTGCTGATGACTTCACGAGCGACATTCGGATCGCAGTAGCGGATAGCTGGCCCCCCAGCCGCATTTATTTCGTCTGTGGTGTATTCAAACAATTCCACAAACGCCGGATTGTGATAGAGGGACTGCCCTTTGGCGTTCGTAATGATGATGGCATCACTCGCATTTTCAACGGCTTTGCTAATCCGAATCAGATGTTCTTGGGCTTCCACTCGGTCGGTGATGTCAGTTTGGACACCCACAAAGTTTGTGAGTTTTCCTTGGGGATTCTTTACTGGCGCAACTCGCAGTTCGTTCCAGAAAAGCGTCCCATCTTTGCGGTAATTCCGCAAGGTGACATTGCACTCTTTTCCGTCCCGGATTGCCGTTCGCAATTGAGCGATCGCCGGTTGCTCTGTATCGATTCCTTGCAAGAAGCGGCAGTTGTGCCCTAAAACTTCGCTCTCGGAGTACCCGGTCATTTCCTGGAAACTGGGATTGATATAAATCAAGGGATTGTCTGGCAAGCTCGCGTCGCTAATCACGATGCCGTTATTGCTAGCAGCGATCGCCTTCTCCAACAGGTGTAGGTGTTCCTGTGATGGATGGCGCTCGGCGATCGCATCTCTCGACACGATCAATCCGCCGATTTCACCTGTGCCCGTGCGCCACGGCTGTACTTCCCACCTTACCCACTCCACAGTTCCATCAGTACGGGGTAAAGATTCTTCAACCTTCTCGATGCTTCCCTCTAAACAACGCTGATGGATTGCCCGCCAACGCTCAATTTCACAACGCTCAATTTCACAACGCTCAATTTCATAGTAAGAGCGCCCGATAATGTCCTCGCCAAGATTGCGCTCCGTCAGCCATCGACGACTGAACAGCAGGTAACGCATCTCGCGGTCGAACATAGCAACGGCTGCTGGCGCTTGCTGGATAAACAGTTGAAGCAGCTCTTGGTTATCGGTGTAATTCATGCGTAGGGCTGGGGGTGAGCGTGAAGTGAAAGTCATGCAGCTAGAGACTTCTATTCCAAGGGTGCCCAAATGTAATCTTCAGCTATCATCGGCATCACCAAATCGCTGTTTCCGGGCGCTGACAATCCGGCTCAGGGCAGGAATCGATCCCTCCTTAGCCCCTTTTTTAAGCGGGAATTAGATCGGAGGATTGGGGAGAGCGAAATTGAGAGCGCTGGAGCCAAAACTCATGTCACAAGTCCATGAAATTTTGAATTTTTGGTTTGGCAAACCCGATGAGGCGGGTTATGGGAAACCCCGTAAAGTCTGGTTTACCAAAAAACCGCAGTTTGATGAGGAGATCCGAACCCGCTTCTTAGGAGACTACGAACTAGCCGCAGCGGGTCAGTTAAATCCCTGGAAGGAATCGCCCCAAAGCTGTTTAGCACTGATACTGCTATTAGATCAATTTCCACGCAATTTGTTTCGCGGGAGTGCCCAAGCCTTCGCTACCGATAGCCTTGCTCTGTCTGTGGCACAGCACGCAGTTGCCAATGGCTTCGATCGAGAATTGCTGCCAGTCCAGCGATGCTTTTTTTATTTACCTTTTGAACATAGTGAAAATCTCGAACATCAGCGTCAGTCAGTGGAGTTATTTCAGCAATTGGGCGACGATCCTGACTGTATTGATTACATTTCCTACGCAGTTCGACACTTCGAGGTAATTGAACGCTTTGGGCGATTTCCCCATCGCAATCAGATTCTCGGTCGAGAGACAACGACCCAGGAGGCAGAGTTTCTTCAGCAGCCTGGGTCGTCATTTTAACAATTAATCTGCAACTGCATTGACTGTCTTGTCGCGCTGTCCCCTACTTACGAGTTGCTCGTTAAAGGACAGGGCGCTTGGCTTGCACCTTCACCTGCAAACCCGCTGTATGCGGTTGATACTCTTTCAAGTCGATCTTGACTGGCTGGACGTTCCAAATATCTTGGCAATACTCCTTAATCGTGCGGTCTGAGGAAAATTTCCCCGTGCGAGCAACGTTGAGAATTGACATTCGAGTCCAGTGCTTTGCGTCTCGATAAGCTCGGCTGACTTCTTGCTGGCAGTCAATATACGCTTGGTAGTCGGCAAAGAGCATATACTCATCCCTGTCTAGCAACGATTCCACAATTGGTTTGAAAAGGTCGCGATTGTCGGGTGAGAAGTAGCCGGAAGCGATCGCGTCGATCGTTTGTCGCAGTTCGGCATTGCTATGGTAATAGTCTCGCGGGTTGTATCCCCTTGCCTTCAGTGCATATACTTCTTGAGTTGTCAAGCCAAATAAGAAAAAGTTTTCAGGCCCGACTTCTTGGCGGATCTCAATGTTGGCACCGTCCAGCGTTCCGATGGTAAGCGCCCCATTCATGGCGAACTTCATGTTGCCCGTCCCGGAAGCTTCTTTGCCCGCCGTGGAGATTTGCTCGGAAAGATCGGCGGCTGGATAAACTCGCTGACCGAGAGAGACCGAGAAATTTGCCAAGAAAACAACCTTAATGCGATCGCGCACATCCGGGTCATTATTGACGACTTTCGCCACCGAATTAATCAACTGAATGACCAGTTTGGCAATGTAGTAGCCAGGAGCGGACTTGCCTGCAAAAATAAAAGTCCGGGGCAAGATATCAACATTGGGATCTTTTTTGATCCGGTTGTACAGCGTAATAATGTACAGCACATTCAACAGCTGACGCTTGTACTCGTGAATCCGCTTCACCTGAATATCAAACAGAGAATCTGGATTTACTTCAATGTCGTTGTAGAGCAGAATGTACTCTGCCAAGGATTGCTTATTTTTGCGCTTAATCGACGAGAAGCGAGAACAAAACTCAGCATCATCAACAAACGCTTCTAGCTGCTTGAATTGATCGAGTTGTGTTACCCAATCATTGCCAATTTTCTCGGTAATCAGCTCAGACAGATGGGGATTGCTCAGCAACAACCACCGGCGCGGTGTCACCCCGTTCGTTTTGTTATTAAACTTTTCGGGCCACAATTCGTAGAAATCTCGCAAGACATCTGCTTTGAGCAAATCGGTATGCAGTGCTGCCACTCCATTGATGGAATGGCTGCCCACGCAAGCTAAATGCGCCATGCGGACGTACTTCTGGGCACCTTCCTCAATAATTGACAATCTCCCCACCCGCGCCTCATCCCCCGGATACTTGGCACGTACCTCATCGAGAAAGTGACGGTTAATTTCATAGATAATCTCTAAGTGCCGAGGCAACAGATGCTCAAACAAGCTCACAGGCCAGCGTTCTAGAGCCTCAGAGAGCAGTGTATGGTTCGTGTAGGCGAAGACGCGCCGAGTGATGTACCAAGCTCGGTTCCAGCCTAATTCGTACTCATCCACCAGCAACCGCATCAGTTCGGCAACCCCAATCGATGGGTGCGTGTCGTTGAGCTGGATAGCGACTTTGTCGTAGAACCGATCGAAAGTCCGGTGAATGCGCTGATGCGAATTGATAATGTCTCGGAGAGAACAGCTGACGAAGAAATACTGCTGTTCTAGGCGCAGTTGCCGACCCTGAGAGGTGTTGTCGTTGGGATAGAGAACTTTTGAGATATTTTCAGAAAATATCTTGTTGGTAACGGCACCGGCATAATCACCGCTGTCGAAAACCTGGAAGTCGAACTCTTCAGAAGCCCCCGCCCGCCAGAGACGCAGCGTATTCACCGTATTATTGTTGTACCCAGATACGGGTGTATCGTAGGGCGTCCCTAAGATTTTCCGATCGGGAATCCAACGCACTCGATAACGACCTTGTCCATCGCTGTAAGCTTCTGTATATCCGCCGAACTTCACTTCAACGGTTAATTCTGAGCGGCGAACTTCCCAAGGGTTGCCAAACCGGAGCCATTTGTCGGGGTGTTCGACTTGAGCGCCATCCTGAATCCATTGATCAAAGATCCCGAATTCGTAGCGAATGCCGTAGCCAACTGCCGGAATTTCTAAGGTAGCCAGGGAGTCGAGAAAACAGGCCGCCAGACGCCCTAAACCCCCATTGCCGAGTCCGGGTTCTGATTCTAATACTTTGAGGTCGTTGATGTCGAGTCCGGACTCGTGGAGAGCTTGGCGTGCCCGTTCGTACAAACCTAAATTGAGTAGGTTATTGTCCAACTGACGACCCATCAAGAACTCTGCCGATAGGTAGTATACGGTTTTGACATCTTTGTCAATGTAGGTTCTGCCCGTGTTAATCCATCGGTGCAGCAAGCGATCGCGCACGGTATAAGCGAGAGCCATGTAGTAATCATGGGGCGTCGCCCAATACTCATCCTTTGCCAGCAGGTAATACAGATTATCTGCAAAGGCCCGTTTCAGGGTCACTACCGTCATCCCGGTGCGATCGTCTTCCACCTGAACTTCAACGGGTTCAATGGGTTCAATGGGTGTCTCCAAGTGGTCGGCGTGCCCGTCATACGGCGGCTCAAAACGCCCCCCCTGCGAGGGCTGATGACTACTTTCTGTCATGTATCAATCTCCGTTTAACAGCAGTCTGTTGCTAGTCCCAATCCTGTCATAACCGGCTTTAGGCTGGCACGGCGGGAAGTATTGGCGAGAAGTATTGGCAATATGCCTCCGGCACGCTGCACGAACGCATCTTCACAAAACCCGTGCCTAAGCGAATTGTGTAAATCTTTAATTTAAACCCAAAATTATTATATTTTGGCTAATGATTTTTATAGTTTTTTATTAAGCAAACTCAGAGAAATAAACATAACTCTTTATAGCGGCTGATGGTGAATTTTCACAGGGTTCCAGCAGTACCGTGCCCTAAAAAAAACAGATACAATAACTTTTGTTACAATTAATCTGTAAATAAATGCAGACTAAGCCGTTTTTTTATTAAAAAGTAACAACTTTTTAAGGTTTAATGTCCGATTTAAAAATTTTTGGTTCAGCATCAACACAGAATCTTCACGATTTATTCCCTAAATTAGATGTAAAAGTAAAATGAAAGATTTACTAAATACTACAGGGAGAGAAAATAGCATGAGCTTGCTGTCTTGCTTTGCGTGGTTGAAAAACGGCTTTCTGGGAGTCCCGCAAAAAACAACTAGGGAACTTATTGCACGACATTAACATTCGATAGGGAAAGAACAAGATTGTTAAGTGTTACCTAGGAAGAAGTAGTGAATATGAATGCTGAGACACTCAAAAGCAAGTATGCAGCAGGACAAAGAGACTTTCGGCAAGCGAATCTATACCGAGAAAAACTCACCTTTGCTTGTCTAGATGGAGCGAAGTTCAGTCAAGCTAATCTAGGCATGATCAACCTCAGGGGTGCAAATCTGCGTGGAGTAGACCTCCAACAAGCACACTTGATGAGGGCGAACTTGAAGGATGCAGATTTAACGGGAGCCAACCTGGAGGGAGCGAATTTAGCGGGAGCAAATCTCAGCGGAGCCAATCTTACGGGAGCCAATTTGAAAAAGGTAAATCTAAACCGAGCCGTATTAGGTGGAGCGAACCTGAGTCAAACTAATTTAAGGTACGCAAATCTCTGCGAAACCATTCTGTTTGGCGCAATTTTAACAGGAGCGATTCTGCTCAAAGCAAATGTAGCTGGGGCAGTTTTGCTGAAGACAAATTTGACCAATGCGGCTGTAATTGAAACCGATTTGAGCGAAGCACGCTTAGAAGAGGTCACGATGCCTGATGGTACAATCCATCAGTAATCGGTACGATACTGCTCAGTGCAAAACATTTTTTACATTCTGAAAAACCGTTTGTGAGCAGCCCTAATTAAATAACCGATATACTTTCACCTTGTCAGTTGGATTTAGCTAAAACGAAATCTAACGCTAAATCCGGCAGTCTTGGTGGGTGCTGTGACCTCAAACGCCACTTGTTGGCATTACCGTTAGGGCATCAATCGGATTAGGCTGAGTTTCGTGCTTTCACCTAACCGATAGGCGATCGCATCTGACCTTGACACCATCTTGACACCATAGAGAAAGACACGATTAGTTCCTTGATTCGTAAGATATATTCTTGAAGGATGCCACTCCCTTGTAAGTAGGCTTAGCCTCCATCCTATTTACTCACCACCAGAAATTTTTATGGAAACCGTAGCGTCGATTTTGCATCAATCGGACGGAGAAATTAGTTTTCTTGTTGATGATGTCCAGGTATGTCGAGATATCATTCCTGTTAGCGAGGCTTGGAGTAAATTTGAGGAGCGATTAGGTTCTCCATTATTGGCATTCAGCCACAGTAACTCATTTGAAGTCATTCAGGAATCAGGGAATCATCCTCTAGTCACTGCTGTTCATATTGCCCACAGCGAACATCGACCGCTGTTGCTGACTCCAGATGTAATTTGGCTGACAATTGCCCAAGGGTTTGCACAACATATCAACAATCATGCCGAAGAGTTGCGATCGCGTTTTGTGGGTCATTCCGGCAAGCTGGAGTTAAAGGTTGAGACTCAAAAACTCGATCAACCGAATGACTGGGCTGAAGTGATTGAACAATGGTCAGAACGCATTCGTCACAATGTTAAGCCCGATATTCACTCACTCATGGTGTGCAACTTCAGCACCACTACATCCATCATCCAAACTGCAAGTCAGGTGGTGATGATGGATGCGTTGCAGCAGTATTTTGATTATATGCTCTATGCCATTTGCGGCATTCCTGGGATTACAGTGCGCGGAACAGAAGCCGACTGGCGCAGTATCCGACACCGGGTTGAAGCGATCGCTGCTTACGATTTGGGTTGGTGGACAGAACGGCTGTTGCCAATTTGTGACGCTTTGATTGACACTGTTGCTGGTAGACCTCCACTGAAATTTTGGCAGCACATTTACAAACCAAAGGAGATATACGGTGGAGAGGTGATTACAGGATGGTTAGCCGATCTATTTCCCTACATTAATCATTCCGTCACCCATGCGCCTACACAAAAGAATCCGATTCTAGATATCCCTCGTGCAGAACTCACGGTCGAGGACGGAATCTCACCAACAGTATTACCCACGGGACTCTCTAAAGCACCAATCGCACTCGTTACCCCTAAAGGAAAAGCTGATTTAGAAGTGGTTGCAGGCTTTATTGGAGTTCGGCAACAAGATAGCTATCTCCAACCGGAAATCGGCTGGGCAGTACGGAAGCAAGATCGATTTCTCAAGATGCTAACCATCCTAGAGCAAAAACCTAGTATGCGATCGCCAATTGATTGGTCAGACAATCAAAGCCAACCGGAAATGCCAAAGGAACTGATTCAACTCCACAGCCATTTCGACGGTGGCACAATTTTTGCTCAAAGTGAATATCCTTGGCACATTCGGGCATTAGAGGACTATACTTATCACGAGTTGACAGGTACTGACAAACCATTCACTGGTTTCATCGATATTAAGGGCGATCAGTTCACTGGTTTCATGGATATTGAGGGCGATCGCTGCATTGCCTACGGTTATGTACGCCGCCTCAACAGTAGAAATCGCCTTTGGGAATGGTGGGTCATTGTAGGCAAACTCGTTTGTGAAGGAACCGATCCAATTTTTGGGCGAGAAGTTTGGGCATTCACAACCGAAGACGTAAAGGTGATTGCCAATGGAATTCCGCAACTGTTTGAACGGATCGCGAAAGCTAAGGGACAATACTACTTTGACGATCCTGACTTCCAACCACATGATTCATTGTCGGCATCCAGATAGTTTTGGCATCCGATTCAATGGCATAACTGACTCTGATAGGTGCGATCGCGCATTCGCCTAAGCAGCCCCATTCTCCGCATACAAAGGCAATTTCACAAGTGCTACGATTGCCAGTAAATGCGCTCAACTCACATACCCAGTGTCCACATCCATACCATCTGATACACTAAATACCCAAACCATTGCGGCAGTACCAACAGAACCCGTGTGGCGTTTGAGTGTTGAGCAGTATCACCAGATGATTCGTCTTGGCATCCTAAGCGACGACGATCCGGTAGAGCTGCTGGATGGATGGTTGGTCTACAAAATGCCGAAAAATCCGCCCCATCGTGCGACCACAAAACTTACTCTAAATGCCTTAGAAGCGGTCATTCCAGAAGGCTGGTACGTCGATACTCAAGAACCTATCACCCTAGCCGATAGTGAGCCAGAACCGGATGTGGTGGTCGTTCGGGGAAGTACCCGCGATTACCTCGATCGTCATCCCGGTGCCTCTGACATCGCTCTGATTATTGAAGTTGCCGATTCTACCCTAGAGCGCGACCGTACCTCAAAACAGCGTCTCTACGCTCGTGCTGGGATTCCGATTTACTGGATTATCAACCTCCCAGAAAAGCAGATTGAGGTCTACACCGAGCCGGTTGTGGCTGAGGAATCCATCTATCAGCGTCGTCAAGATTATCAACTGTCTGATGAAGTACCTGTTGCGATCGCAGGGCAAATAGTCAGCCCTTTATCTGTGTTGGACTTGCTTCCTTAAGTGCTGATGGCTGATTGGGTTTAAGTAGAAAAATGGTAGCTGACAAAGGAAAATTCGTGAACCTAATCGATAGGCGATAGGCGATCGCGCCTAGTCTATTAACTCTCTCTTTTTATTGAAGCCTTTCTCTGTCCCTAGGTGGATTAGGCAATTCGTAACTCTTCACTACGATCCCAGTAAATTGAACCGTATAAAGCACTAGAAATTAAATCAAGGTAGGAAAATAGAATGAGAATTCTCTTTTGGGTAACTTTGTCTTTTGTCAGTGTTGGGGCGATCGCCCTTCTTCTCCAACCCATTATTGACGTTCATTAATTTATGTTTTTTTCTAACCAAAAGGCCAGTCGTTAGTTCAGTTTAGCCCTTTCAATGTAAGGGCTAATTTTTATCTATTATTCCGTCCCAAAGTCTTACCTTAACTAGCTTGCTTTTGTTAATTAGTATTGCTTACGCTTGTGCTGTCCTGCACTTTTGCAGACGAGGGATGGCAGAAACGATCGCAAAGCGCGTCCCCAGGATGTTCGCGTTCGATGCAAATGCCATTTGATTTTGAAAAAATTTGTTTTAGTTAAAATTTAGATAGGCGCTCTTTAAGAAAAAGTAGCGATCGCTGTAATCGTCGCTGTTCCGTCGGGTAAGGCTTGAAAGTGGTTTTTTACAGCTAGAACTCAACAAAACCGAGATAATAGCTACGTTTCGGCATGAGCAGCCATAAAACCATTTGATTATCCCTAAAAGCATTTTTAACCGATTTGTTTATGCCCGCAGTACATTTACCACCTGGCCCTAAAGGTCATTTTCTTGTAGGTCATCTTCCAGAAATAAACCGCGATCCACTTAAATTCTTGAGCAAATGTGCTAGGGAGTATGGCGATCTTGTTTGCTGGCAGTTTGGGCCATTTCCAGCTTTTTTAGCTAACCATCCCGACTTGATTGAGCAAGTATTGGTCACTCAATACCCCAACTTTGTTAAAAGTAGCGTGTACCGACGCGGATTGCGCGTTGTAGGTAACGGCTTACTGACCAGTGAAGGCGACTTTTGGCAGCGCCAACGCCGTCTGGTTCAACCAGCTTTTCATCAGGAACGAGTTGTCGCCTATGGAAAGGTAATGGTTGACTATACTCAGCAATTAATTGACCAATGGCGCGATGGCGAAATCCGCGATATTCATCAAGATATGATGTTTTTGACCGAAGAAATTGTGTCAAAAACACTGTTTGATGTTGACATTAAAGATGAAGCGGAAGGAGTGCAGGCGGCGCTAGATGCAGTGATGGATTTTAATTCCAATCTTGCCAATCAATATTTCCTTCCTGGTTGGATGCCGACTCCTAGTAACTTGCGCTACCAACAAGCAATTAAACAATTAGATGCGATTGTCTATCGCATTATTAACGAGCGCCGAGCTAGCGGTAAGGACACAGGCGATTTGCTTTCCCTATTGCTTCAAGTGCGGGATGAATCTGATGGAACTGGGATGAGCGATCGCCAAGTGCGAGATGAGGCAATGACTCTCTTTTTGGCGGGTCATGAAACGACTGCTAACGCCATGACATGGACATGGTTTCTACTTGCACAACACCCAGAAGTAGAAGCGAAATTGCAAGAAGAATTAAAGACAGTGTTGGGCGATCGCGCACCCACGGTTGCCGATTTACGTCAGTTGCGTTACACAGAGCGAGTGGTGTTGGAATCAATGCGACTGTATCCGCCGGTGTGGGGAATGAGCCGACGTGCCGTAGAAGACTGCGTTCTGGGCGGGTATGAGGTGAAGGGGGGAACCACTGTGTTTATCAATCAGTGGGCGATGCACCGAGATCCTCGCTTCTTTGAAAATCCAGAAGTTTTTAACCCGGATCGTTGGGCAGATAATTTCATCAAGAAGTTGCCTACCTTTGCCTATTTTCCCTTTGGTGGCGGGTCGCGAATCTGCATTGGCAAGGCATTTGCGATGATGGAGGCAAGTTTACTACTGGCAGCGATCGCGCAAAAGTTTCGCCTGACGCTACAACCAGAGTATCCGGTGGTGCTGCAACCCTCGTTAACGCTCCGCCCAAAACATGGCATGAAGATGTTGGTGACTCAGCGATAAGCGATCGCCTATTTCGATTTCAAAAACCTCACCCAAGAGCAAAGTTCCTTTGCAAGGAAGATAAACGTTTTAGACGCGATATATCGCGTCTCTACAGGGGAGGGGCAGGGGTAAGGTTAAACCGTACTGCATTCAAACGAGAATTGCAATAAATCAGCTCTAAACGCTGATAACTTCTTTAAGAAAATGCCAGCCTTTAGAACTTCTATTGAGTAGAACTAGAAACCAGCAACTCCGCGATAAACACTTATAACCACCGTGAGAATGGTGATAACTCCTATTGAAGTGCTAAGGATAAATAGAACAGAAGGTTTCTTTGCAAAAGGGGTTTCGCTATCGTGTTGCACAGCGTCAGTTTGATTGGGATTTTTTGGTTGTTCAGATGTCATAATGATGCTCCAAATTTAGATTTCAATGAGTTTAATTGATTAGAACAATTACCAAAGATTGCTGAGGATATCGCCCCAGAAATGAACGATGCCTTGCCCACTTAATGCCTCTATAGTGAGGATGGATACAAAACCGAGCATGGCAAAGCGACCATTCCAAATTTCAGAATTTGGGGTGAATCCTTGTTCTATGTTAATAGCAGCTTCCGTGTATTGTTGTTCTGTTTTATCTTGCGAAATTTGCATTATTTAAATTTCAAACGCAACTTTGTAAAAAGAAGAAAGTCAGATTTAAAGGCGGGTAACGGTAAGATAAATTAGCAAGAGATCGCCTTGCTTATAGGATTCCCCAAAATTGCAGAACTCCCTGACCGCTTACTAAATCAATGAGGACAGCAATCACAATGCCCACCATTGCCAAACGACCATTCCAAATTTCAGCGCTAGGGGTAAAACCCCATTTCCATTCGCTGCTGTAATGTTTGTAGCTCAAACTTTCTTCTCTATCTACAATCTGCATAAGCTCGCTCTAAACTGTTTTCTTTTAACTATATTATTTGAAACAAATCTTATAATGTTCTTTCCAAAGTAGTAAAAGTTATCCCATTTCAGCAACTTATTCGTAATCACTAATCCCCCCCGATCCCCAACTTCTTTGTCTACCGCACATCATCCTATTCAGAGTAGAAGGGGGTAGGGGGGATAGAATATTTAGCCTGAAAATGTTGAATGAGTATTGACTAAATCTCTGAAGTATTTTTTTCACGAAGCGTCTGCAAAAAAAAGCAATCCCCCCAACTTTTAGTTTTTAAGACTACAGCACCTCAGGTTGTTAAAGGTAGAAGGGGGTAGGGGGGATAGAATATTTAGCCTAAAAATAGTGAATGAGTATTGTCTAAATATCAGAGAAATTTGTTTGCGATTAATTTCTCTGTATAAAGAATGATGTATTTTGGGAAACTATCGATAAGGGTTCAGCAGATAGGTAATAGCGAGAGGGAGGAGGAAATTTGAAGCGATCGCTTCCACCACCGAAGCTGAAATTGAGAAAAGCGCGTAAGCGTTGCGAAAGCTCTTCGCTTACCGCTCAACTTGAACTGGAAAAGACCCAGATGCGATCGCACTGATAAATTACTACCGTGCGTTAGCGAAGCATGCCGTCAGGCTTATCGCATTTCTACAGAGTATCGGGGTCAACTCCCATCTGCCGCAGCCGCTCAGCCAAACGCTCTGCCCGTTGACGCTCCTGCTGTGCAACTTCCGAGGGTGTAGAGAGTTGATTACCATTCTGGTCGTACCAGTACAGCCACTCCCGCGTCCAAGCCCGATAAGTACCCTGCGCCCTACCAATTCCTAAGCCAATCTCAGGTATCCACACTGGCTCGCCCGATTGCAGCACATACTGCCCATCCATTAAGCGATAAACCTCAAAGGGATTGTGCTTGTCACGCCTATGGTACTCCGGGTTGTAGATCGCATAGTACGACACGCCAATACTGGCATACTCATCTTTCTTGTTGTCGTACTCTTGACCGTAAGTTTTAGAGACATACTCAAGTGCCAGAAGGGGAACTTTGCCCTCTTGCCAGATAACATAACTCAACCTTCCCCCAGTACGAGTCAACCGTTCAACTCCCAAGCTTAAGAATCCATCAGGGACAATTGCAGATTTTTCAGGGTCATAATAAACCCCCATGTTTATGCCCCAAAACCAGTCGGTAAGGTTCTGCCAAAGCCAAGCTAGGATATCTCCTAATAAGCTGGCAACCAGAATTTGTAGTTGACTTTCCACAGGCTTATGGTCAGTTTCAGGCAGTTCTTCAGCGGTGGGAAGATGCTGCAACGGGTTGTACTGTACCATGACAACTCCTAGGTGTGTCTTACTGCTTGTATCTTAGCTAGGCGGGGCAGCCGAATTCTCATACCTGGCAGCGATCGCGCAGTACACCGCAGAGTGTTGGTAAACTAGACTCTCGTCGCATCTACTGACCATGAAACGTGATCGGCTGGATGAAGTTGTAAGGTAATCGCCCACAAGTTGACTTTCTTCAGGGTTCTACCAAGTGCTGCTTCCTCACTTGACTTTTAAGAATGGAATTGAGCGTACTGCTCTCCTTACTTGCTCACTAACAGTTTTGTAAGAGGTAATAATATATGGGGCGAAAACCCATACCTCCAAGTATCGAAATAGAAGTGCTTACTCAAAGCGCAAGAAGATGTTGCATTTGCTTTGGCTTATATCAAAAGTTTGATGTAATAAAAGGGCAAATAGCTCATCTTGATCATGACAATACAAACAACAAGTTAGACAACCTCGCTTTTCTTTGTTTGGATTGCCATGATGAGTACGATTCCAAAACTTCTCAAGGTAAAGGCTTAACGCTGCAAGAAGTTAAACGATACAGAAAATTACTCTACCAAGAAATAACCAAACTGCGTAGTTTGCGAACAACTCAAGCACCCGCTTCTATAATTGATGGGTTAAATCAAACAATTGAGACAGAAGAAGCCCCATTACAATCTGAGATAATGAATCAAGAGCCACTAATGCAATCAAGCTCATCCGAGTACCCTGATGTTTTAAGTTCAGAACTTGGGAAAAACTACAGAATTTTACGCGATTTATTAGCAGAGAATGACTGGCAGGCAGCAGATGTAGAAACTATGGCATTAATGCGTGAAGTATTTGGCGGAGAAAACGTTAATAATTTCCCGCTCGTTGATTTGCAAACTATCGACAGTCTTTGGCTGAAATACAGTAATAGCAGGTTTGGATTTAGTGTGCAGAGGCGTGTATTGGAATATACATTCCGTGATAGCAAAGTGACTCCAGAAACTTGCCTTTCTGACTATGAAAGGCTGAAGTGCATCGAGGACTATTCTGATCGATTGAGCAAACGTTGGCCTATATTTGGAGAGAACTTGGGTTGGTATAACCAAGGTCAATGGATTATGGCTATTGATTATAGCCATAATGCAGTAAACAAGCCTGAAGGTTATTTGCCTCTTCTAGGAGTAGCACCTCGATTTCTGACAGTTCACATAAATCGTAGGATGATGCCTTGGTGGTGGGTTCTTTTGCTACGCCTTAAGCCTTGGAAATCCTAGTATTTTGTGTTCACATCTAAAGTTAAAAATTAGCATTATAGATTGGAAGTTACTCACTTTACGGTTCCAGAGGAGGGGGAAAGGAAATTGCTCTCAATTCTCGAATTCACAGACACGCGCTAAATATCAAGAATCACCATCGCCGTCCAACCGTCATCGGTTTCTTCCAATTGGAACTGGTGTAAAGTAACAGCCTTAACATCTACTCGCTGTTGATGGCGATCGCGCGTTTCTCACTACGAGGTGACGTGGCTGGAGCCTTTGATTTGCTTGCCTGCTTGCCGCAACTGGCGTGTCAGTTGCAGGTTCAACAATACCAGTATTAGTCCCAGACCCGGAATTAGCAGAAAAATTTTCTCCGAGCCTAGTAAGAGAGCGAAAGGAGAGACAATAGACAGCGACAGCACCGCCAAGGGATCGAAATGGTGAATTCTCAGTACCGCAAAAATAGTTGGGGCAATACAATTAGTGCCCCTAGCGTTCCCGCTGCTCAGAGCGTCCGTTGCTGAGTTCGCATGAATAATCGCAGTTGGGCTATGCTTGCGTAAATTAGGATTAAGCTAGCCACTAAAGTAAGACCAAACAACGCCCCAGTTCTGCTCTCATTTACTTTTACAACAGCATTTATACCAGTAGCGGATTGTGCAGGGGACAGTAAAATAAATAAAGCCAAGGGGATGATCGCAATCACTACATTCAGCGCGATCGCTACTACCGCTGGACTTTTTTCACCCCAAATTAAATCCTTTACCAACGAGCTATCAGCGAATCTCTTGCTATTAGAACCCCTCTTGGGTCGAGCGCTTACCCAATCCTGTAGAGTTTGGCGATGAGGCGTCACAGCAGCAATTAAACAGAGGTATAGCAACAGATTCAACAACGATAGCGCCAAGAGGTTTTCTAACAGCGGCGCAGCGTAAACGCTACGATTTTCTATGGAGTTGTAATTGGCACATCCTAGAGTCAAAACTGTAAAGCAAGCAGTTAATAAATAACTCTGCTGCTTACTTAACATAGTGGCATTGGGATTACGAAAACAACGCTGCCAAGCTTGCCAAATAAACCAAATCAAAATGCTGTAGTTTAACAGCACAAAGCCTACGGCAGTTAAAACACTGTCACCCAATGGTAAGCTAAACCACTTAAACCCTTCTAACCCTGTGGCAAAAGATTCATTAAAAGAACTAGCAGACAAATGTGGGATTAGGCAAAAGGGGTTAAGCAGCTTCAGCCAAGTCGTTGAATTATAGTAACTGGTCGTACTTATTCCCTTAGTTAGCATTAGTAAAGCCAGAACCGTACCACTGCCTAACCAACCTTGAAAACCGCCCAGCCAAGAACTGACAAGGCCATATAACAACGCAGCACTGTAAAAGAAAATACAGCTACCAACGAGAACCCCATAGAAACTCAATATTTGTCCTAAAGAAATTTTGGCTGCAAGTCCAGCCCACAAATGGAAAGGAACTGCAACGACGGCTACCAGATAAATCAAAATCGGAACCCCCAGCAGTTTTCCCGTTAAAATACTCGCAGTAGAGTGAGGGCTGAGCCGAGTGAAATTGAGGGTGCCGCGACGTTTTTCAGTAGCCAAATCACTAATTAGCAAATAGGTTCCTGCTAGTAACAGGATTAAGATGCCAATAATGCTCAGGGATATAAATCGGTCTAGTGACCATAATTGCGAGTTGATAACCAAATTGCCCAATCCATCCAACAGACATAGCGGTTCTTTACTATTAGGAAGGGGCTTGCCCGTGCAATATTTATTGTAGATATCCGCGATTCGGTTAATAGGATTCGGCAGATGGGTTTGAAAATACATGAATATTCCAAATTGACCCAGCGCAGAGATAACACTTGCCAACAGAATGTTGCGAGGTTTAAGACGTCCTTTGAGTTCCCGCAACAGTTGGGGATTCCAGTTACCCAGCGGTTCTATAAAATTGTGCATTATAGGAAAAATTTCCTCTTGAAAGGATGTTTATAAATACCCACTGCGATTGGAAGGATAAGGATATCCTGTAAGCTATGGATACAAGACGAAATCTGCCTTCGCAGGTTTCCAAACTTGGGCTTTTGGTGAGTCGGCGTTAGCGTAGCGTGCCGTAGGCTAGAGAGACTTCACTTGTGTAATATTTTCCCCTATCAGAGTATTTAAATCGAATGTCACTGGCTTAAGGGAAAATTAGCTATTCTTTGAGAAAGTAAACAGGAGGGGCAATTCATGAATTGCCCCTCCAAACACAACCTATATTCCACTCGATTGAGAACCGCTATATTCGCTGCAATCTTATAAATATCCGCATCGGTATTTACAATTTGCAAGACCTTTTTGGAGATATGCACTAAATATCAAGAATCACCATTGCTGTCCAACCGTCATCTGTTTTTTCCAATTGGAACTGGTGTAAAGTAACAGCCTTAACATCTACCCGTTGTTGATGGCGATCGCTATCTAGCTTTTCTCCCGTTGTAACCGCACTTAGCTGATGCACTCCATCTTTCTCGGATATCTCAACCTGTTGCGCCCTCAGCAGTAGTAATTCGCTGTCTTTGTAGTAGATGAATTCTTGCAGGAAATTAAACAGCAGCATATCCAATTCATCATTTTCTAAGCTGAAGGTGCGCGTCTCGGTTAGCGCGATCGCATCCAGATTATCAATCATCACGTTAAGGGTTGCATCACCCGCTGCGATGAAAAGCTCCTCTAAATCCTTTCCCCAAGCGTGAAAAGCAATATCAGCAGTGGCAACATCTTCGAGAAACTCATAAGGCATAGGACTATTGCTCACACGTCTTTAACTGACTAATAATTTCTTCCTTGCGATCGCTTACCTGTTTGCCGATAAAAACTAGCTCCGTCCCCTCTTGTTCAAATGGCTCCAGATCCCAACGTCCAGCCACGAAATTAAAAAGATAGTTTCCTTCAGGAAATCGTACAAAACCTTTCGCCCGGTAAACATCTGTCCCCAGTGAGTCGGCAAATTCTCCAAAACATTGCCGATTGAAAGTAGCAGGACTTGTCGTGCTAAATGATTCAAATTCAAGTTGGTGAACGTGATGAGGTTGCGGTTGAACTCGCTCTCGACCAATCCCAAATAGCAAATCAGGATCTACTTGGCATCTCTTAGTATGCAAAATTGAGGCGACTTCGTTGAAGGAGCGCAATTTATCTTCTATCGCCTTTAACTCGCTTTCGGAAACCAAATCAACTTTGTTCAAAAGGAGGGTGTCTGCTGCTTCTATTTGTATCCGAGTGGTATGTCCTACCGACGGATATTTCACCATTGCATCTGCATCGATAACCGTGACAACCCCATCCAGCCGCACTTTGGTTAAGCTTTCTTGAATATCGAAAACCAGCGCATCTGGTTCTGCAACTCCAGTTGTCTCCACCACAATATTATCCGGGTCAACACTATCAATGATTTCATTGACAGCGGCTTCAAACTCTCCTAGCAGCGAACAGCAGACGCAACCACCACCGAGATCCGCCATTTGGACATTTTTGCCTTGAATGATTTTAGTATCAATACCAATTTCGCCAAATTCATTCATCAAAATGGCAATCTTTTTAGGAAAAGAGTCGAGAATGTGACGAAGCAGAGTTGTTTTTCCGCTTCCGAGTGGCCCCGTAATCACTGTTAATGGCGTGCGTACCTGCATAAACTATCCCTTTGATGGAACTGCACTGCGATGATTGAAGAAATTCCAGCGAGAATACATTTACTTCCAGCGAAAGGCTCGCCCTACGTCGCTGTAATCAGACGAAAGCCGTCAAAAGTTTTCCACATCATTCGTTGGAATACAGAAGACGATTGCCTAGAATATGGGTCTTGGTTTAACGGTAAGTTATATCCAAAAAGATGCGATATATCTTTCGATGGAAAATGGATGGTTTATTTGGCGATGGGGGGGCGTAATGGCAACACCTGGAGCGGGGTTTGTCTGTTGCCTCGGTTAAAAACCCACTTGGAGGCAGACAATATGGGAACGTGGTTTGGAGGAGGCTATTGGAAAGATGAGAAAGAACTGTTATTGAATGGTTTGGGACAGCCAAAAGGCAGCATCCCTTTTAAATTAGGACAGTTGAATTCCCAGTTTGGAGGAGAAGATTTAGGCGTACTATATCCCCGGTTAGAGCGGGATGGATGGACTAGAGCTGGAGACAATTACGGCAATAATGTGAAAGTTGAGAATTCCAAAACGTATACGGTCAAGTGCGAAAATGACGACGGCTGGTATTGGCAGCCGAGTCGAGAGCATCCGACATTAAGAATGTATTACACAGGTTTTTTGCAACGTGGCTATACTTTCAAGTTTAGGTTAGATGAATATCCCGATCTTCTTGATTCTATTGACTGGGCTACTTGGGATTTTCTGGGTAATTTAGTGTTTGCCAAACAAGGAACGCTCTACAAATACAAGCTTAGTGACTTCAAAAAAGGTAAGCCCAGCTTTTGTAAAGATTTGGAATTTTTAGAGCAACCTAAAAAGCCAGAAATTTAGTAGAAGATGGCGATCGCGCAAATGTTAAATTTGCTTTATCCTTTGATATTTCCAATCGGTGTTAACCGCACCACCTTTTTACTAATCCCCGCTAACTCAGCCGCTTCAATCACATCATCAATGTCTTTGTAAGCTGCACCCGCTTCTTCTGCTAGTCCAGACATTGAGGTACTGCGGACATAAATACCCTTCTTCTGCATATCTTTCAGGAGTGTTTCTCCCTTCCAAGCTTTTCGAGCCTTGGTACGGCTCATTGTGCGTCCGCTTCCGTGTGCAGTGCTGAAGAAAGTTTGGTCGCCAGTGGGTACGCCGACTAATAAATAAGATCCGGTTTCCATACTGCCGCCAATGATAACCGGCTGACCAATATTCTTGTAGCGTTCCGGAACATCTGCCATTCCCGGTGCGAAAGCGCGAGTTGCACCTTTACGATGGACGAGGAGCGATCGCTTTTTCCCATCCACAATATGACTCTCTAGCTTGGCGGTATTGTGTGCCACATCATAAACCATGTGCATCCCCAAGTCTTCCGCCGAACGTTCAAAGATTTCCGAAAATACTTCGCGGATGCGATGCAGAATCACTTGACGATTGGCATAAGACATATTAATGCCGCATTTCATCGCAGCGAAATAAGCTTGTCCTTCTGGAGAATCAAAGGGCGCACAAGCTAATTCTCGATCAAGTATTTTAATTCCATACTTGCTATCCATTACCTTTAAAAATCTTTGCAGATAGTCAGTTGCCACCTGATGACCAAATCCGCGACTTCCACAGTGGAACATCACCACCACCTGATCTGGCATGGTAATTCCCATCGTCTTGGCTAACTCTGGATCGAAAATATGTTGCTTTCGAGCAACTTGAATTTCTAAATAATGATTGCCAGATCCTAGAGTTCCAATTTGATTGAAACCCCGGTCAATTGCCTTGTCACTAATCTTTGCAGAATCAGCACCTTTAATGCAGCCGTTTTCTTCAATGAATTCTAAATCTTCTTCCCAACCATAGCCATTATTAACGCACCACTGAGCGCCTTGTTCGACCACTTTGCGAAAGTCATTCCGCGATAATTTTACAAAACCGCTGCTTCCCACTCCAGCCGGAACCCTTTCGTAGAGCCTATCTACCAGCTTTTTGATATAGGGTTTGACTTCATGGTAGGTGAGGTTTGTAACCATCAAGCGCATTCCGCAATTGATATCAAAACCGATACCGCCGGGGGAAATCACGCCTCCCTTTTCCACATCCATCGCCGCCACGCCACCAATCGGAAAACCATAGCCAAAGTGTCCGTCGGGCATACACATAGCATATTTGGTGATTCCTGGCAGCGTCGCGACATTCGTAACTTGGTCGTAAACCGCTTCGTCTAATTCGGAAATGATCTTCTCTGTCCCATAAATCCGGGCGGGAACGCGCATCCCTTCCTTGTAGGAAACCGGAATTTCCCATACCGTGTCAGAAATTTGTTCTAAAAATTCCTTAATAGGCATCTCGGTTTTACTCCCAAAAGGTGATGTGGAAAATAGAGGCAACCATCTCAAACCGTATCGTTTCCAGACTCTACCTGAGCAAGAGCTTTTGGAAGTTCTGGTCGCCCATTATTGAGAATAGGGAAAGAGATGAGTGGTAGAAGCGATCGCATCTTCCCCACCAATAGAAACAGTAAAAGTCCTTGCACCACTAGCAGGTTCGTGATTAAAAAGAATGTCGCCTCTTCAATCGGCAACCCAAACGGCTTAAATCCAGTGCTATAGGTCTCAGAAATGCTCCAAATGCCCTGTCCGATGGCAATGCGGTCGGCTATCCACAGGTAAACTGTGGGGATTAGAGTGCCAATCAGCCAAGCATCTTTTCTCGCCCAGAGTTGCTTTGCTCCAACTCCCCACTGTAGCGCCAGTATGGGGCATGCCCAAGCTAAAATTAGCCCCATGTACACAGTCTTCTCCGACTGCAACATAAAAGCTCCCGCAATGCTGAGAACGAGCCAGAAAACGATGCCAGATGCTCGCAGCCAAGGAGAATCCTCCTCCTGTGCTGGCTCAGTTGTGAGAGGAAACAACCAGTACAGCCACAGACCTGTTAGAAGTGGCTGAAGGATGAAGAATAAATATTCCTCAACGGGCACGTAGCCAATCGTACCCACCACCCGATCCGTGCCATAGTTCCATACGTCGTGCCAAACCAGGTAATTGTCCCACGGTGTCGTATAAATCAGGGCAATCAGCGCAATCAGGGGTAGCCCTAACCACGCTCTCAGTCCTCCGATACCAGCTAGAGGTTGGCGTTGAACCCATGCTAGAAAGAGGATTGGTGGCAGGATAAAGACAAGGTGAAATGCAAAGTAGCTCATCTTGCTAGCAATACTCTAAACATTAATGATGCCGAAGTAAAAGCCAAAAAACAGCAACACAATCGCCAGAGTTGCTATCGTCAGGCTGATGCGAAATGCCTTCGGAGGCAAGTCTTCAGAGGTAATTACACTATCTCGTTGTACCTGAGTAATTGGCTTGGAGTTCTTGTCTGCCAGTTTTTGGGATGGATTGGTTTCTGTTGGTTCCATAGACTTTTTTTGCGTTTTGCATGACCTGCCTGCTGTCTATGTTGGAGAAACCGCTCTCAGCTTACCTCGTTCTTAAGAACTACCTTCGTGGCGGGTGAAGTTCTGCCAGAGGGGTTAGCCCCCATAAAGTTAACTTGTAATTAGGAATACATGGAACCCTAGCCATTTTTCTAGGGTGAGTTCTCCCCATTTCTCTGATGCCGCCCGTCTCTTCAAAACGGCACGATATCAGCAGGAGGAAGTGGCAATCCGGTTTAGATCGGGCAGACCTCACCCCCGAACCCGCTTCTCTACCCCCGCGAGGAGGGTTAGGGAGAGATGGAGAGGGGTTGAGGGAGTTTACCGAACCGGATTGGCAGCTGTCCCGTAAAAGCGATCGCATGGGAGAAATGGAATGTCTTTATCTTCATCGGAGATATCCAGCACCTTGCTGGCTCTGTCCAACAATTTAGCCGATACTGTTGAGCGAGTCGGTGCCTCAGTTGTTGCAGTCAATGGGCGAACCTCCCACGGGAGAAGAGGATGGCTAAGGCGGAATTCCTCCTCAAGCGGTATCCACTGGCGACCCGGTATCATCGTCACCTCTGACGAAACCATCAAGCGCGAAGAGGAAATCACCGTCACCTTACCCGATGGTCGGACAGTCCCCGTTACCATCCTGGGGCGTGACGCTAGCACCGATGTCGCTGTCCTAAAGCTAGAAAACATCGAATTCCCGGTTGCGGAAATTGGCGATGCGGCAACGCTAAAGGTCGGTCATCTGGCACTTGCACTCGGACGCGGGACTGAGAACGGCGTGAGTGCCTCTATGGGTGTGGTGAGCGCGATTGGGGATGCTTGGCGTAGTATGAGCGGTGGTTCGATCGATCGATTTGTGCGTCTCGATTTAACCCTCTACTCCGGATTCTCCGGCGGGCCGATGGTCGATGCAGCCGGTAAAGTTGCAGGCATGAATACCTCCGGGCCTCGCAATATGGCTTTAACCATTCCCGCCTCTACGGTGAACCGGGTAGTCAATCAGTTGCTTTCAAAAGGACGGATTGCACGCGGCTACCTGGGTTTGGGAATGCAGCCGGTTCGCTTGCCCGATACGCTGAAGAGTGCGCTTTCTCTGGCTTCTAATGGTGGGGTGATTGTTATCAACGTTGAGCCGAATGGCCCTGCGGATAAAGCTGGGGTGCTGATTGGCGATGTGCTAGTCGCAATCGATGGCAATCCGGTCAGCGACACGGGGAACGTGCAGGCGATGTTGGGGACGGAAACCGTCGGAAAAACTCTGAAAGTGCAGCTGGTTCGGGGGGGTGCGCCTCTTGAAGTCGCACTCACCGTTGGCGAACGACCGACGAGGGAGGATTAAGATGGCGAACTTGACAAGTCAGCGCTTCGCGATCGCAACTATAGAAAATACAGGTGCAAGTGCAGAGATTGCCCTGGAGTTGTCGCAAATCGCCGAACAACTACGCCGTTGTACCGTACAAGTCCGCAGCAGTGGCGGGGGTGGCGGATCGGGTACAATCTGGAATTCTCAAGGTTTGATTATCACCAACGCTCATGTCGCCCCTTTCGACCGGGCAATTGTGGAACTTTGGGATGGACGAGTCATTGAGGCTATCCGCACTGATATCGACTCCAGACAGGATTTAGCAGCACTCCAGGTTGAGGCAACTGACCTTCCCGCCGTCACGGTTGGCGACTCTGAGGCTCTCCGAGTCGGCGAACTGGTGCTGGCAGTGGGAAATCCTCTGGGTCTAGTCGGAGCACTCACCAAGGGCATTATCCACGCGACTAACGCCACCGATGACTTGAGCACTCAAAGATGGGTTAAGGCTGATATTCGGCTAGCACCCGGAAATTCTGGGGGTTTGCTTGCCGATGCACGGGGGCGAGCGATCGCAATTAACACGATGATTGCCAATGGGTTAGCGTTGGCAATCCCCAGTAAGAGAGTCGAACGGTTTCTCAAACGCGATCGCCCACTCTCTCTGGGTGTCACTCTCCGTCCCGTGCTGCTTCGGTTAGAAAATCAGCGTGTTTTGGGCTTATTAGTGTTGGAAGTTGCTCCGGGGAGTTTAGCTGCCTCGGTGGGTCTTCAAATGGGCGACGTGCTAATAGGTGTGGGCGGTGAATCTTTTCAAACCCCGGATGATCTGCTGAGCATTCTCAAGTATGCCGAACCCGGAAAGCCCCTAGCGTTGGAATTTCTGCGTTCTGGGAGACGGTGCTACGCGATCGCATCTGCTCCTCAAGACACTGGCAAACCAACCTTTCCAGAGGTGAAGTCAGCGTGATTTCGGTCGTGGTGACAGCCGAAAATCCCATCGTGCGTGCGGGGTTGGAGAGCATCATCCGCACCTCTGAGTTGCTGGAAATCGTCGGTAGTTCCTCTAGCACAGACACTCTGGTGCAGCTGCTTGAGGAACGACAACCCGATGTGGTGTTGCTGGATTATTCCTTCTCAGATGACGATCCGGCTGAAGAGAAATTACTCGCGCTGGGTGCAGAATCTCCGGCACTTGTCATCTTAGCGAACAACCCCCACAGCACTTGGCTAGAGTCGGTTTTGCAAGTCGGCGTGCGGGCAATCTTACCGCGAACGGCAACGGCTGAGGAAATTGTCGCAACTGTGGTGACAGCAGCGCTGGGGCTGATGGTGCTGCATCCAGACTTTATGGATTCTCTGCTGCCTCTCAGAGAGTCCTCCGCACGCCGACTCCCTGCTTCCCCGATTCAGGCGCTGACACCACGGGAGATCGAGGTCTTAGGGATGCTGGCGCTGGGAATGGGGAACAAGAACATTGCCAAGCAGTTGAGCATTTCTGAGCATACCGTCAAGTTTCACGTATCATCAATCTTTCAAAAGCTCAACGCTTCCAGCCGAACTGAGGCGGTGACTCTGGGTGCGAGGTTGGGTTTGATTATGTTGTAAGCAAATGAGGTCGTGGCTATCAACTTAAAACGCCATGCTTGGCAAATCGAATTTCCTAGCCCCTTTCCCTGCTAGGGAAGGGGCTAGGGAGAGGTTAGATCGGGATGCCAACCGTATCCTACAAGTGGGGCGGGTCATATGAAGACGGAACTCGTCTAGCTCGGTTTACTTCCCTCCTGGTGGTCCGTCATGTCTATTCGGATCTTTCTTCTGCTTCTTAGTGCCGTCAGATTCCTTTTTAGGCTTTTTGGCTTCTTTGCCACCCTTTTCCTTTTCCTTGCCCATAACAATTCCTTAATAGAGGTTCCCTTAATTGTGGAACAATTTACAGATTTCGGAACACGGAAAACTGTAATTTTATATTTCGATTTAGGGGAGCAATGGTGGTTTGGAGACCGATAGTTAGCGCTGGGACAACAAGGGCGGAAAAAGTCAGTTCGCCAGATTAAAGTTGCGATCTTCTCTCTTCAGCTACATTATTCGCTGGAAAGTCCTCTTCTCGGATCGGTAGCACGCCAGGATATTGGCTCATTTCACATGGGTTCGATTAAACCTGCACCGCCTTGTGTCAGGAGTTCTTTAAAGGTATCGAAGGCACTGTGTCCGTCAGCAAGCCGCACCTAAGAGGGATGCGGAATCTGGTTTGCCTTTGGTTTCCGAACGCTGAGATAAACTGCTATCCAGGGGCAGCGCTTTTTTTGTAATGCTGACGGCAGGCCCAAAATGCAAATAGCGATCGCACAATCATTAGCGTAGGAATCGCTAACCAGACTGGCTCTTTTATATCAGTCTAAAAATTGATATAAACCGATAAGATTTCCATCAGGATCTCGAAGATAGGCTGTCTTCATTCCATAGTATGGGTTGGTCATCGGATCTGTAGTAAATTCGATGTCTTTATGTCTTAATTCGTGATAGGCTTCGTCCAAGTTAGGTACTGTGAAAATTAATACAACTTTGTCTTGACATTCGGCACTGGAGGGCTTCTGATCGTTGCCTATCATCTCTGCCATTTCCTTGCGCCTGAATAAAGCCAGCTTCATATCTCCCGCTTCAAATTCAGCATATCCGCTCGTGAAATCTTCTACATTTACCTTGAATTGCATTACATCTCGGTAGAACAGAAAGCAAGCTTCAATATCAGTAACCAGAAGCCTTGTATATGCAGATTTAACTTTCATGGCAACTTCACCTTATTTAAGCGATACATTTTTGTGGGAGATTTAAAATCGTTTCGTTCTGGATTTTGCAACCTTAACATTACAGATTCTCGCTCCAATTCCCCCAAGCATTCCTGATTCTCTGGCTTTAGCGTAAATTCTGCAAGGTGAATTAGATCGCCATTGGAAATTATCAGGAAATAGCATGGGTTTATTGATTTATTCCTTACCCTGGTTTCAGCTGCGATGATTGTCGATTAAGTTGAATGTGCCGCCATAAAGGCGATCGCGGATCGTGTCATTACTCAGGAAGTCATGGGGGAAGCCGAGATCGATCTGACTCACCTCATTGAGGCGTTGCAAATGCTCTGGCGTCAGATGGACATCTAGGCAAGCCAGATTATCTTCGATCTGGCTGACCTTCCGAGAACCGATAATCGGGATGATGACGCTGCTTTGAGCGCTTAGCCAAGCCAGCGCCACCTGTGAAGGCGTGTGCCCAATTTCTTCGGCAACTTGACACACAACGTCAGCGATCGCTAAATTCCGCTCGGAAATATTCCCCCCTATCGTTCCGATTCGCCCCTGTTCGCCCCCCTGTTCGCTATTGTTGCTCTGGGTGCGATTGTACTTGCCCGTTAGCACACCGCCACCCAAGGGCGACCACGGCGTAATTGCCAAGTCGAAAGCCTTTGCCATCGGTAACAAGTCGCGTTCTGGCGTCCGCTGAATCAAACTGTACTCGACTTGCAACGCTACAAACGGCGTCCAGCCGTAACACTGCGCCAGCGTGTTTGCTTGGGAAATAATCCAGGCGGGTGCGTCAGAAATGCCAATGTAGAGAACCTTGCCAGAACGTACCATGTCATCGAAGGCACGCATCACTTCCTCTACGGGCGTCATGAAGTCCCAAGCGTGCAGCCAGTATACGTCAATGTAGTCAGTTTTAAGGCGTTTCAGACTGCCTTCTAATGACTGCATCATGTTCTTGCGATGGTTGCCACTGCCATTAGGATTTCCCGCGCGAGCGCTCATGTGCAAGGGAAACGAGTATTTGGTAGCAACGACAAAGCGTTCCCGTTCTGAGGCAATGAACTCACCAACCATTTTCTCGCTGGTGCCCTCTGTGTAGCCGTTGGCAGTGTCAATAAAGTTACCGCCTGCTTCCACAAAGGCATCAAATATTTGGCGGCTTTCATCTTTAGATGCGCCCCAACCCCAGTCTTCACCAAAAGTCATTGTGCCAAGGCAGAGTTCGGAAACTCTTAATCCACTCTTTCCGAATAGCTTGTATCTCATGGTTTTCCTCGTAGAACGAAGGGAGTTTTAGCGCGGACAAAAAATCTGATGGCTCGGAATTAACCGTTTTCAGGATTGCACGCAGTAACTTTGACCTGTCACAAGCATCTTTGTAGCAGAAACCGTCGCTCAAAAATGTCAGCGGTTTACCATGCTCATCATCGATTCCGGATAACGTCCGCCGCTAGCGACGCCTTTGGGGGCCACTTCGTCAATGCGCTGCAAATCTTCTGGCGTCAGATTCACTTCCAGCGCAGCGGTATTTTCTTCCAGATATTGCCGCCGCTTAGTTCCGGGAATCGGAACGATGTCTTCACCCTGCGCCAGCACCCAAGCAAGAGCCAGCTGCGCTGGTCGGCACCCTTTTTCTTGGGCAATTTCGCCAATCCGTTGTACCAGTTCCAGATTTTTCTGAAAGTTCTCGCCCTGAAAACGCGGTGAGTTGCGGCGGTAATCATCAGCAGCCAAGTCATCAAAGCTTTTGATCTGCCCGGTCAAAAAGCCCCGTCCGAGCGGGCTATAGGCAACAAAGCCAATGTTAAGCTCTCGACAGGTGGCAAGAATGTCGTCTTCTGGATCGCGGCTCCACAGGGAATACTCGCTCTGCAATGCGGTAATTTGATGTACGGAGCAAGCACGACGCAAGGTTTCCGATCCGGCTTCCGAGAGTCCTAAATATCTGACTTTGCCTTCTTGAACCAGTTGCGCCATCGCACCGACGGTTTCTTCGATGGGAGTATTGGGGTCAACTCGATGCTGGTAGTAGAGGTCAATCGTCTCTACACCCAGACGACGCAAACTCGCTTCGCAGGCTGAGCGAACATACTCCGGTTTGCCATTGATACCGCGAACGTTAGGGTCTTCGCTGCTAACGATGCCGAATTTAGTAGCGAGAACCACAGAGTCGCGGCGATCGCTAATTGCTCGTCCAACTAATTCTTCGTTCTTGAATGGCCCATACATATCAGCCGTGTCGAGAAAATTTAGCCCCAATTCTAGCGCCCGATGAATAGTGGCAATTGATTCAGTATCATCGCGGTTGCTGTAAAAATCTGACATTCCCATGCAACCCAAACCGATTGCCGAGACGGTGAGATCGCTTTGTCCTAACTGTCGTGTCTTCATCGCTAATTTCTTTGTTAAAGTTTGCCTGATTGACTTGCGCTCAGTCTACGCAGGGAACAATGTTTTGTCACTTGCTTGGGGATACGTCTTAAGATAGACATTTTTTCTAACTGGCAATCGGTTTTCCGCCTTCACACTTGGTGGGGCTTTACTCAGCGCTTGCACATCGACTTTAAGGATCTCAAACTTATAATCTGTGCCGTTTATACGCAATAGCAGACAAAAAGATGATAGAAATCAAACCGATAAAATCACACCAAGTTGAAGAAGTCAAGCGCGTAATCATCGCGGTTTGCAACGAAATATGGCAGCTTCCTGAAGAAGTGATTAGGCATTACGATGCCATGTCTGATATAGATGACGTGCAATCGCACTACTTCGACAATAAGGGCACATTCTTGGTGCTGATTGATGAGGAGCGGGTTGTTGGCAGTGGCGCAATTCGGCGTTTGAGCGACGACATCTGCGAACTAAAGAGAATGTGGTTTCTTAAAGATTATCGAGGACGAGGGTTGGGGACGAAAATGGCTCAGATGCTCTTAGATTTTGCCAGAATTATAGGTTATAAGAAAGTCAGGCTGGATACGATTGATGAACAAAAACAAGCACAAGCTCTGAAGCTTTATCAGCGGCTCGGCTTCTATTTTATTGAGCGATACAATACGAGTCCTTGTACTGTGTTCATGGAGAAAATGCTTTAAAAAGTAAAAAATGCATCATCTTTCATCTTGATATATCAGTCCTATGTGATTTGGGGGAAAAACGAACCGCCAAGACGCAGAGAACACAGAGAAAGAGAAGAGAAGAGAGAGAAGTTTACAACTCATTTAGGATTGCTATATTTGTTAAATACCAGTCCTGCTTTGTAGATACTCATCAGCGATCGCTTGAAATTTTTGATAATCTTTTGGTGTGTCAATGTCGATAGCACCCTCCGGGAAGGGGAGGTGAAAGACTTCGGTAGAATATTTTTTAATGATTTGTTTTGCGCCTTCGGTCGTTTTTAGGCTCATGAGTTCTGGAAACAAGGCGCGGCTGAACAAAGCGGGTACGCCCAAGCTTCCGGCATACTCTGAAGCAATAATCGGTCGGCGTGTGACCTGATAGGCTTCTACGATTTGATTGAGTAGTTGGGAAGAAATGAAAGGCTGATCGCAAAGAGCGATCGCAACGGCGTCTATGTTCTGATTTAAAATACTCAGCGCTTCCATACCCACCCGAATCGAAGAACTCATCCCCTCCGCCCACTGTGGGTTTTCGACAATTTGGATGGGTAACTCGCTGACTTCCGGCGTAATTTGTTCCGCATTCGCTCCCAGAACGACGACGATGGGTTGACAGAGGGAAGCGATCGCAATTTCTACGGTGTGACGGAGGAAGCTGCGCCCTTGATACAACAGCAGTTGTTTTGGCGTCCCCATGCGAGTGGATGCTCCTGCTGCCAGAATTATCAAACCGACGACAGGCGCATTCATCCGTTACTCCGGTTGTGGATTGGTTGCTGGCGGTTTCTTAATAACCCGCCCGAACGATTGGCGAGAACCGCTTGAATTTCCGCCACAATTGAGAGTGCGATCGCTTCCGGTGTATCAGCGCCAATATCCAGTCCAACAGGGCCATGCAAGCGGTGAAGTTGGGCTTCTGTAAGCTGAATTCCTTGTTCTTTTAGCTCCAAAAGTAACTGTTCGGTTCTTCTTTTAGGGCCAAGAATGCCTAAATATTGCACGGGAGAAGGCAAGAGTATTTTCAGGATTTCTAGGTCGTGCAGATAGTTATGAGTCATCACGACAGCTACCGTGCGCTTATCAATTTCTACGGTTTCATTGACGATTTCTGGGCGAGACAAAATGACTTCATCGGCGCTGGGAAATCGGTCTGATTTTGCATTGGCAGGTCGGCTATCAATGACTGTTACGTACCATCCCAATTCCTTCGCCAAGCGTACAACCGGGATGGCATCGTCACCTGCTCCAAAAATGACCAGCGAAACAGGTGGCTGAATCGCTTCGATAAAAACTTCGGCTTTCCCTCCCAGTAAGGGATACAGTTTTACCTGCGAGGAATTTTTATCAAGCACTTCACGGGCATCTTCGAGGATATCTGCACTCAAATCTGCATCTTCGAGGTTACTGAAAATCGTGCCATCTTGATGCAGGATTAAATGGGTTCCGACTTGTGCCTTGATTTGACCTTCAAGGTGAAAGATCGTTGCCAGAACTCCGACTTGCCGCCGATGCAGACACTCTGCCAGAAAGGTCATCGGACTGAACTCGTTTTCTGGAGTTAGGCACTCTATCAGAACTTGTACCATTCCCTTGCAACCAAGTCCCAGCCCCCAGACGATGTCATTGTCGGAGGTCGTATCGTAGTTGACCAACAGGGGTTTACCGGACGCGATGACCTGTTGAGCGCGTTCAAAAACGTCATTCTCCAGACAACCCCCACTAATCGAGCCGATTCTCTGACCCTCTAGCGTTATCAGCATTCGAGCGCCCGGTCGCCGGTAGGTAGACCCACTAACTTTGACTATGGTGGCGATCGCTACTGTCTTGCCGCAATTTTTGGCTTTTGCAAATGCGGCAACAATCTCCTGTAATTCTTTCATATAGAGCTTTGCAGTTTGAGCCAATACGGACTGACCTCTCCCCAAACCCCTCTCCGTGTCGGAGAGGGGCTTTGACTATGGCTCCCCTTCCGTACCAGAGAAGGGGGCTGGGGGGTTAGGTTCTAAGACAGATTACAGCAACTTATCCGGTGTAATCGGGAGGTCGCGGATGCGCTTGCCGGTGGCGTGATAGACAGCGTTTGCCACCGCCGCCGCCACGCCAGTGATGCCAATTTCGCCTGCGCCTTTGGCTCCAATCGGGTTAATGTGCGGGTCGATTTCTTCGACGAAGTACGACTCAATTGCGGGGATGTCTGCGTTGACGGGTACGTGGTACTCACCGAGGTTGGCGTTGACGATGCGTCCGGTACGGGAGTCTGTCACCGTTTCTTCTAGTAGTGCCATACCTAGCCCCATGACGATACCGCCAATCATTTGCGATCGCGCTGTTTTGAGGTTGATTACCTGTCCCACCCCAAAGGCTCCCACAAAGCGGGTTACGCGCACTTCGCCAAAGTCAGGATCGACGCGCACTTCGGCAAATTGAGCGCCGAAGGAGTGCATGGAATACTTCTTCTCGGCGCGGTTAAACTTGGCATCAAAGCTTTCTTCGACTTGCGGCAAATTTTGGCGCGTCAGCACTGCTTGGTAAGTTTCGCCCTGGTTGCGATCGCTCTTGCGAAACAGGCGTCCGCCCTCAATCGCCATGTCCGTTTCCGGGACGTTGTAAAGCGGCGAACTAGCATCCGTGCGTGCCAACTCCAGTACCTTCCTACGGGCTGCTTGCGCCGCTTCATGCACGGCAGTCCCCACGCTTCCCATCGTCGCCGATCCGCCCGATATCGGCGCGCGGGGCAATTGGGTATCTCCCAGCTCAAATCGCACTCGCTCAACCGGCAAACCAAGGGCGTCAGCGGCGACTTGCGCCATCACCGTCGCCGTACCCGTCCCCATCTCTTGGGAACCACTTTGCACTAAGGCGGTGCCGTCTTGCAGGATGCGGACTCTCGCGCTAGCCGGGAAGTGATTCACGGGGTACGTGGCGCTTGCCATTCCCATACCGATTAGGTAACGACCGTCCCGCATCGAACCCGGTTCGGGAGTGCGCCGCGACCAGCCAAATTTTTCTGCGCCGAGTTGGTAACATTCTTTGAGCGACTTGCTCGACCAAGGCAGGTTATTGCTGGGATCTATGTCTGCATGATTGCGGAGGCGCAACTCAATTGGGTCAAGTTTCACGGCATAAGCGAGTTCGTCCATTGCCGATTCCAGGGCGAACATTCCCGGACTTTCGCCGGGGGCACGCATAAAGGTCGGCGTTCCCTTGTTGAGACGGACGAGACTTTGCTTTGCTTGCAAGTTGGGAGTGGCGTACATCATGTGGGTTCCCACAGTGTACGGTTCGAGGAATTCCTCGAACGTTGAAGTATGGGAGATGCCCCGATGGGCGATCGCAGTCAAGCGACCGTCGCGGGTTGCGCCGAGTGCGACTTGTTGCTCGGTTTCTGCCCGGTGCCCAACCACGGTGAACATCTGTTCGCGGGTTAAAACTAATTTCACGGGACGACGTACCTGGCGGGCAG
This sequence comes from Trichocoleus sp. DQ-A3, assembly GCF_039961975.1. Lineage (NCBI taxonomy): Bacteria > Bacillati > Cyanobacteriota > Cyanophyceae > Leptolyngbyales > Trichocoleusaceae > Trichocoleus > Trichocoleus sp. DQ-A3. The sequence goes on from NZ_JAMPKC010000006.1 coordinate 121,734, forward strand.
CGAGGGCGGCTAGCGTGACGTGGGGCCAAACCATAGCTTTGCCGCCAAACGCGCCGCCAATGAATTGACACACGACGCGCACGTTCTCGTCGGGGATGCCGAACGTCGTCGCCATTGCCTGACGCACGCCGAAGTTAGACTGCGTGGCGTCGTAAATGGTGAGGCGATCGCCCTCCCACACGGCAGTTGTCGAGTGCGTCTCCATCGGGTTGTGGTGTTCGGTGGGCGTCCGGTAAGTTTCTTCAATCCGCACTTCAGCATCGGCTAAAGCTTGCGTCGGATTGCCGCGTATCGTCTCTGGCGGTTTGCCAAACACGGACTTCGGCACGTATGCCTGCGCCTTTTCCATCTCCACCACCGGCGTTTCGACGTCGTAATCAATGCGGACGAGGGATGCGGCGTGGGTGGCGTTTTCTAGGGTGTCGGCAATAACAACGCCGATGTGCTGACCGATGTGATGTACAACCGCTTCTTGCAGCACCAGGCGGTTTTCGGCAGCAGCCCCACCCCCGAACAAGGTGGGCACCGGGCGGAGTTTAGGCGCGTTGAGGTGCGTCAAGATACTCAGTACACCAGGGGACTGTTCCGCCGCACGGGTGTCGATGCTTTTAATGCGTCCGCAGGCGATCGCGCTGCCGATAGAGACGGCATAGGCGGGATTTTCTACAGGGATTTCCGCCGAGTAGCGGGCACCACCCGTCACTTTCAGGCGTCCATCCACCCGATCCATTGGCTTACCCACAGCTTGGTTGGTTGCATTCTCAGATTGACTCATACTGTGCCTCCTGCTGCTTTTGTGAGTGCCCGAGCGATCGCTCGTTTTGCCATTTCAACTTTGAATCGGTTGTATTTTTGGGGTTGGGCTTCCCGAACTGTTGCCTCTGCTGCTGCTGCAAAGGTTTGCTCGTTCGCTTTTGCACCAACCAGAATTTTCTCCGCCTCAACCGCCCGCCACGGCTTATGTGCGACGCCTCCCATCGCGACTCGCGCCGCTTTAATGGTGCCGTTGTCGATATCGAGGGCGGCGGCGACGGAAACCAGGGCAAAGGCATAACTAGCGCGATCGCGTACTTTTAAATAGTGCGATCGCTCGGCAAAGGGTGAATTTGGCAAATCCACCGCAACGATTAGTTCGTCATGTTGAAGCATCGTATCGATTTGAGGCGTATCTTCCGGTAAGCGGTGAAAGTCACTGATGGGGATTTGTCGCTCTCCGTTCGGCCCCTCAACACGCACTACGGCATCAAGGGCTGCCAGCGCCACGCACATATCCGAAGGATGCGTTGCAATGCACTGTTCGCTGGCACCGAAAATCGCGTGAATGCGGTTGTACCCTTCAATCGCCGAACAACCGGAACCGGGTTCGCGCTTGTTGCACGGCATCGTCGAATCGTTGAAGTAGTAGCAGCGGGTTCTTTGCATCAAGTTGCCGCCGATGGTTGCCATATTCCGCAGTTGCGGCGACGCGCCAGCGAGTAACGCTTGAGACAGTAACGGATAGCGATCGCGCACCAGCCGATTATTTGCCACGTCGCTGTTGCGTGCCATCGCCCCGATGCGTAAGCCATTCGAGATTGCCGTCACGTCTGCCAAGGGTAGCCGGGTGATGTCTACCAGTTGGTCAGGCTGCGCTACGCCTCCTTTCATCAAGTCGATTAAATTAGTGCCGCCTGCGATGAATTTCGCTGCCCGATCCCCCGCAACTGTCTGAATGGCTGTGCCTTTTTCAGTAGCACGCACATAACTAAAAGGTTTCATTAAAACTCCTGTGCATGGGTTTAAGTTGAATGGCACTGACTTAAGAGCCATGAAATAAATTTCCGGCTTCACCGCTCAAACCTATTTCAACCCGTTAAAATCCATATCCAGTTAGCTTTAGCTAACTTTAGCGATTAGCCCGAAATTGATTTCAGGGCAAAGCTGCGGGTATGCAATTGATTGGTGAAACGACGGAATTGCTCATGCTTCCCGGCTACCCATTGCTAGTCTGCGTCTGATGAACTTCGCGCACAGCGGCAACAATGCCAGGATAGGCACCACAGCGACAGAGATTGCCGCTCATGCACTCCCGAATTGCCTCATCGGATGTCGGGCAACCTTCTGCTAATAGACCCACCGCAGACACGATCTGACCGGGCGTACAATATCCGCACTGAAAGCCGTCATGCTTAATGAAAGCCGCCTGCATGGGATGAAGTTCATCGCCACGAGCTAAACCTTCAATCGTTGTAATTTCCGCGCCTTCTTGCATCACCGCCAAGGTCAGGCACGAGTTGATGCGCCGTCCATCAACTAACACAGTACACGCACCGCATTGTCCGCGATCGCAACCCTTCTTGGTGCCTGTCAGACCGATACGTTCTCGCAGTGCATCCAGTAGCGTCACGCGCGGTTCTATTTGCAAAGTGTGCGATTTACCATTGATTCGCAGCGTCACGTCAATACGACCAGGCTCCTGGGTTTTCGCGACTGCGGTGGAAGTCTTAGGGCTTGTTTGCATAAAAATATTTTTTGTAAGGTTTGCATTCGCGATGCGGGATGCAATCGCGTCCTTAGCAACGACCAAGGTACTTGCGATCGTTAGCATACCGAACCGTCGCCGTGTTATCCTCAGCCTCATTTTGCGGTGTCAAAATAGGTCTAATAACAAAGATAGTGCGTTTTACATTTCTCGGCATGAGAACTGAAGTTTAATGAGATTCAAGGAAAGCAATTTTTTTGCTGATAGCTTTAATTTCGTTAAAACGGGCTAAAAATCAGAAATATTCAGGTTTTTAGTCTATTTCAATAGACCTGATTTATTCACCCAGAATTTGAATTTTGGGCGGGTTATCGGGTTGGTGCAAGATTGCAAGATATTGGTGCAAAATATCAGTTGCACTCGACTTTGTGAAACAGGCACCCAAAAATCAGATGATTGTAACTGAAACACCGCGCTTACTTCTCCGACATCTCACCTGGGATGATGTAGATGACTTGGCAACTATTTTTGCAGATCCGGTCGTGATGAAGTTCTTCCCCAACACCCGGACATCCGAAGAAACGAAGGGTCACATCGAGTGGATATTTAGCTGCTACGAGAAATACGGCTTCGGTTTGTGGGCGACCATTCACAAGGCTGACAACCAGTTTATTGGTCGGTGTGGATTAATACCGCAGCGAGTGGATGGGCAAGAAGAAGTCGAGATTGGTTATATGCTGGCTAAGGAATACTGGGGAAAGGGTTTGGCAACCGAAGCGGCTAGTGCAATTCGGGATTATGGTTTTGAGCTGGGTTATAACCGCCTCATTTCCTTAATCGCTCCGGGAAACATCGCATCGCAGAAGGTCGCAATGAAAGTCGGCTTAACTTACGAAAAAGACACAATTATTCAGGAAAAGACTGTTCGCGTTTATGCAATCAATAGACCCACTTTTCCGTAGAATTAACTACAGCAGTTTTATTGGCTGAGCAACAGCGAGAGAGAAAAGAGAGGGTCACAAATGCGGATTTTATTTGTGTGTACGGGCAATACCTGTCGTAGCCCGATGGCAGAAGCGCTATTCCGCCAAAAAGCGAAAGGAATGGAAGTGGAGGTGCGCTCGGCGGGCGTCGTGGCGTTTGAGGGAGATTCTGCATCCCCACAAACCCAGCGCGTCCTAAAAGAGTATGGTATCCATCATTACCATGAAGCGAAGCGACTGGATCGCCATCTGATCGATTGGGCGGATTTGGTGCTGACTATGACGGGCGGACAAAAGAAAGCGATCGCTGATGCCTTCTGTGCTGCTGCGGACAAAGTATATACCTTGAAAAAATACGTTGGCTATCACGATCGAGCTGAAATCGCCGATCCCTATGGTGGCGACTTGGCAACTTATCGACAGTGTGCCGGAGAAATTGAGAAAAAGTTGGATCTGTTGTTAGAGAAGCTAGCGGCTACGCGCTAACCAAAATCATCTGATTTTTAATCGCAACGAAGGCTTTTCTCACCGGATGTCTAGTAATCGGTCAGGGTTAAGCGGAAGGATTCATTAATCGTAGAAACAAGGGTTTATCGCGTCTAGAACAAACCATCAAAATTGTCTTGAGAGTCTATTTAGACGCGAAAGAACGATGAGGATTACTCAGTTTTGACGCAGTTGAGCATCCGCAGAGTGGCGGCGGCAGCATAGTTGCGGCGAGTCGGAGAGTTTGGCTCAAACTTGCTGCCGACTTCATTGACTGGGGAGGCGACATTGCAATAAGAAGACATTTGACTAATCAGCGGGGCAGCCCAGTGTTTCTCGGTGTCTGAGAAGGTTTTCGCTAAGTTTTTGGTCGCTAATTCTGGGGCAAGTCCACGCATATTTTTGCCAAATTCCGCAGCACGTCGCAGCACTGCCATCAATTCAGCTCTGGTGACGGGTTGAGTGGGTTTGAAGGTGCCGTCTTGGTAGCCACTGACAATATTGTTATCCCGCGCCCATTTAATTTTAGCGGCACTCCAGCGCGAAGCATCGACATCAGGATAGGGTCGGGATGCCGCTTGAGTCGGGATCGTGACATTGGCTCCGGGTAGCTTGGTTAAAGATTCCAACACCATAGACACGAGCTGCTCTCTGGTTAAGGCGACTTGAGGGCGGAAGGTGTTGTCTTCTTTAAAGCCTGCGACGAACCCCAGCGCAACGGCTTGTTCAATTTCTTTCGCGTAGACATCTGAGGCGATATCTCCGAAGGTGGAACTTCCGGGAGGCGTTGCGATATCGCCAGGGTCGATTCCCGGCGCGGCTTGGTCGCTGGCAAGATAGACGTGACCGAGGGTTTTACCGTTGTAGGTTCTTTTGGCGAACCGCCACGCCGGATCGAGATTGATTTTCATAAAACCATCGCTGAGTCCGTTGGTTCTGCCAATTTCAATGGTTGGGACAGTGCGATCGCTAAAGTTGGTGCCGACAAGGACGAGTTCGCCGTCGCGCTTTACTAAGTTGAAGCTGTACTTCAGCCCCAAATCCGTCCCCGCCATACGCATAGAATAGCCGTTGCTATCGGTACTGCGTCCGCAAATGCCGGTGAAGTCAAAGTTGAGTAGCAGCGGATCGACTGCTGTTGGGCGATCGCCACTTTCACTCCAACACGCCCGTTTATCGGATATCTGTTCCAGAATCAGCAGTTGATGACTATTCGTGCCGTATGGGGCAGCTACGGCGATAAATTTACCTTGTTCAACTTCTTTTTGAGTAAAAACGGCGGCTGGGCTGGGGTTGACGGCACTGAGGGTGGAGAGGACGACGGTGGCTAGGGCGGCAATTGACCGTCCAAATAGACGCTTGGAGGAGGTTGACGGCAAAGACATGGTGAGGAGGTTATGGAGCTGGGTAGATTTATTTTCTTTAGTTATGTGATAATATTACTCACCCAAAAGTTCCCCCGTCATAGCGCCTAAATTCATGGGAGCAAAGCCCTAGATGCCTTGTACTTCCGGTGCGGCTGAAACTTGGTAGACCAAGGATGCCTGGAGTTGAGAGTAAGGTTCGAGGGTAAAATTCCAGGTGTAAAAGCCGTTTTCATCTGCCTGGATGCCGTCGGTAGTTTTATCGGAGATTACCTCAACTTTCACTTGCTCTAGCTCAGAAACCGGCACCCGCTCAGTGGTTGCGATCGCTCTTTGTTCTTCGCCAATATTGGAAAGGAACAATGTTGTTGTAGTTGTGACACTGTTCCATTTAGTCAAGTGATCCTGTTTTCTTTTTTGGGTTTGGGTGCGCTGCACGCGCATTGCATTATCCGCTCCCCATCCCAAAGCAAATTTCTCTCCAGGCGCGATAAATAGAACTGAGGTACGACCGACAAAGCCAGAAGTCCGCACTAAATCCACTGGCCCAGCTAGAATCGGGAATTTAGAAGTGTTTGTCTGTTCGCTCTTGAGGATGACTTGACAGGATAATTCTGGCATCAAGACATACTCTACAGAGGCGGGAGAGTCGAAGGAGTAGATGGAAACGCGGTAAGGGCGACCATCTGAGGGAATCGTTGCTTTTGTCTGGCTGCGTAGGTTGCGAACTTCGCCGCCGTCATCAACACCGGGTAAATCAACTGTGGCGGGGGTGGTGTCGGTTCCGAGTCCGGCTGTCTGAACTTGTTGATCTCTCGCTTGAATGATTATCTGCTGAGATTTTTCTTGAACATTTAAAGGGTCATCTGTCAGCAGGGGTGGTTCAGTTCCCAAGGATGCGCGGGCGGTTGAAAAGACTAAATCTACGTCTTTCCAATCTTCTCCCGTGCGTTGCCAGACACAGCCATCGAAGCGGAAAGAGAGCGTCGGTTTTTCGTCGAGGAGAAGGCGTGCTTGGTGCCAAGGTCGCCACATGGCACCGGGAACCACATAGTCGAAAGCGATCGCATACTCTCCCGCTTGGGGAATCATTAAGTCGGCTTCGATGTTGGCAACATAGACCCTATCGGGACGCGATAAGGCTTCTGCTTTGGCAATTAAGTCGTGAATTTGCTGGTGTAGTTGTTCTTGAGTGTGATAGCTGCTTAAGATTTCCGATCGGAAATCTCGCAATTGTTTAAATAAAGTAGAAATTTGCTCTCGCCAGGATTTAGGGTCAATTTGTCCCCAAATCGCATCCACGGGGAGTTCCTGCAAACCTTTAGCAAGGATGGTGTTTACTCGCTCGAAGCACGATTCGAGGTGCTGGCGGTCTTCGCTGATATTGTTGAAGGAGTTAAGTAGCGATCGCAGTTCTGCTTGTAGAGACGCGAAATTTTGCATCTCTACATTGGCTAGTCGATCTGTTTCCTTAACCAACATCTGGCGGCGAACGCGAACATCGTCAATCCGTGCCTCTGGATATTCCTCACAAAACTCTGCCCGAAGAGATTTATCTGAAAGAACTGGGGCAACTTTCTGGACTTGGATTCTCCACAGTCCTTGGGTTAAATTAATTTTGCCAATTCGTCGCACCTGTGCCCTATCTTCTAAGAGTGTTACTACACAAACAGGTGCATCGAGCGTTAATTCTTGAATGACTTCTGGCGACTTTTGAATTGCTTGCATAATTTACCACTTCCTCATATCAAATTCATTTAAATCGTCATTGTTTGGAACCTCACCCCTATCCCCTCTCCGTTAACGGAGAGGGGAACCGGAGCCGCAGGCGATCGCGGGAAGAGTTTCTGAGGGAATGCTAAAGCAAATGCTGAATAATCAACCGGATTTGATGACATCATTTGGAACCTCACCCCTACCCCCTCTCCGTTGACGGAGAGGGAAACCGGAGCCATCGGCGATGGCGGGGAGAGGTTGTTTGCAAATGCTGAATAATCAACCGGATTTAATATCATTTAGCTTTTGCATTTAAGTATAAAGATTAGAATATTTACGCGGTAAATTTTCAACTATCAAGCTAATTGCTGTTGGTGCATCATTAACGATTGCAATAATCTGTTGATAATTACTAGGAGCCAATACTTCATACTGCCCCTTTCCGGTGGGTACAGCAGCAGGGCAATCATACCAAAAAGGAGGTTCCGTATATTTGCTGAAACCTAAACAATAATGACTGGTATACGGATAAAGTTGACTCAGCACTGAGTGTTTTCTAGCAGTTTGAATAAGATGAACTAAATCGTACACAGAACGGTGAGACTCAACCATGCGGATTCGGATGATAGGGGGCATTTGATTGTTTTCCCAAGTTTGCTCTGTGTATTGCCACCGCTGCTCGTGTTTTTGCAAAATTTCTTGCCACCGCTGTTCGAGTTCTTGCCATTTATTTTCAACATACTCATTCGTTGATATTTTTGTGGAAATAGGATTGGTTGATGCTTGAGAAGGCTTGCTGCTAGCACTAACGCTCAGTAGCAAGAGGCTGCAAAGGGTGGCTGAGCCATACACAATAAACTCCCGCCGATTGTATTTTTCCACGGTACAACTTACTCTCTTTAGGCTATATATTTAGTAAGCCCAAATCTTCAATTAAAATTACGACTCCCGCCGATTTCCCCCAATCAATTCGCTGTCTACAAAAGTTTTAATGATGTAATCAACTGATAGGGTAGTTTTCTCTTTTGCGGGGACTTCGACTTGCCAGCGATAGCCGCCTTTGATGGGTGAGTTACGTTCTTGTTGTTCGTATTTTTCCCAAGGTGGCGAGACGCGATCGCAATGGATATCTACTTTTGCTCCTTCTTGGGGAATGGGGAGTCTTTCTCGTACTTCAATCTTGGCAATTCTTGGTAGATAGTTGTTAATATCGATTTTAATTTTGTGGCGCAGTTCGTTGAAGGAGACGATGGTTTCGCCAGAACGAACTTCTTCATAAACGGTGTTTCGAGCAACTTTGATGGCTTGTTCCACTCCTAGCCCTAATTCCATCTGTGCTTTTGGTGGAACTGTGGCAATATTTGTAGATAAGATGTACTCGCCATCGACGTAGACATCCGCAGGGCCAGCGAGTAGCGGTGCTTGTAGGGGGTTGCGGAGTTGGGCAATTCTGAAGACGTTAGTATCTTCGCGGGGAACGACGATGTAGCGCAAATCTACGTCTGTACTGTTGCTAGTTAGGGCGACAGAGTGAAATTGCCCGTCTGAGGGGACATCAATTCGTCCATCAGCGCTATAGGCATAGTCGAAGGAACCTGCAACGTCTCGCACATGGATACCACCGGGAGGAAGCATCATCCAGAGGCATTTTTGGGCGTTATCACAAGCCTGTTGCACTACCTGCATGACATTAAACGTAACCGTAACTTTCTGACGTTGAAGGATTTCTAAATATATTTCCTGCTGTTGTTCTATCGACAATTTACCGCGCTTTGCTCGGTCATCTGCTGCGCCCATTCGCATGAGACCGTATGCCAGTAAATCGGTTACAGAATTCTCATCTGTAGTATCCTCCAGGTTCTGCCTCCTTCGACGCTGGAGAAATTCTGGTGCTGCTGGTGGGGCAGCTGCCGCCCGTTTCAGTGCTTTGTGAGCCGCTAGTCGGTCTCCTAGGGAAGGGGATTCTACTTGCGGTGCCAGTGATTCCTCTATATAGTCTGCACAAGGCGCTGCTGCTGGCATAGCCATCCCATAACTAGCGTACATTTCAGAGCGATCCTGCGCCGTCAGATCGGGTAAGGGTGGAACTGAAGGAGCATCGCATAAGAAATTCGCGATCGCGCTTTGTGACGACACAGCGGCTAAAGCTGTCGGTCTCTGGCTATCGTAGTCCTCAAAAAGAATCTCTGCACCGATTGGGGGACGACGCCAGCCTGATTTTCTCATCGCTGGTTGCACTCGTCCTAGCCGCAGCGAGGGCAATTCCGGTAGCGCACACCAACCCATCGGTTCGGCTGTAGAAAGTTCCAATCTTACCCCTGACCAATCTTCACCTGTGCGCTGACAAATCAACGCCCTGACGGCAATGCTGGCACTAGATTCCGCACTATTTAGGCGGCAAACATAGGTCGGTGTCCAACGCGCACCGGGGACGAAATATTCGATAACTAAGCGTGAAAAACCTAATTCCCCCTTTTCTACAAGTGGAGGGGAATTCTGCCCTTCTCCTGGTAGAAGAGAGGTAGGGGGAGTAAACTCTTCGTAACTCAAACGGACAATAACCGTCTTGCGAAGCTCATTAGGTCTAGCATTTCTGGCGGTGGAAGCGATCGCCTGCTTTTGTTGCAAATCGGCAAGATATTCCTGAGCTAGACGCAATTTTTCCAAATTTTCCCGCTTTTCCTGGATTCGGGCGCGGATTTGTTCGTCGCTGAAGTTTGCCAAAGCAAGTCTAGCGTTCATTGGCGAAGGCGGCGGTGCTGTCCCAGGTTGAGCGTTGGGGCGATCGGGTACTTTTAGATTACTGAGGACGCCAATTTCTTTTTCGATGAGGGCGATCGCGTCCTGAATGCGTTTTACCTCAGCCGTCGCTGCACGCAATTCCTCCTCCGGGGGTGGGTTCTGTGTCTCTTGCGGCGGGGGAACGGCTAAACCAATGCGAACATCTGAGGCAATCGGGGACGGGTTTTGCGTCTCTACAGATTCAACCCTCACTCGGACACTGCTATCATCTAGCGCCAAAGGCAATCCCGGTATCTCAACGTGTTCGGGCAGTTCCCCAACGTTCAGATGTAACTCAGCAATCCGAGTCACGGTGGCACCGGCAGCGTAGACTTTAACTGTGTCAATCCGAGAAGCCAGTTCTTGCATTGCCATGATATTTGTGCTGAGTTACTGCCTATAGATCCAGTAAGGCACAGGGGAAGAAGCGATCGCAAGTAACTCTATGAAAAATTTAAAAATAAAAGATAGACTTTAAACTTTTTAATTTTGCAGTTTTAACTTTCCGCTGTTGCCAAAGGGAAGGTAAACCAGAAAGTAGAGCCGCGATTCGGGCGACTTGTCACTCCAATTTCTCCGCCGTGAGCGGTAATAATTTGCCGACAGAGATACAATTTTAACCCGATGTTAGTCGAGCAGCGAGCTTGAGGATCGCGGACGAAGAGATTGAATAAGCGATCGCACTCAAGCTGACTCATTCCTCTACCATTATCCTCAATGGTAAAGCGAATCATCTGCTTATCAACTTTAGCTTTTAGAGTCAATTTCAATCCAGGCGGATTTTGTTTTAAAGCATAGGTGAATAGGTTTTCAAAAACCCGCTGACTCTGATACGGATCGACCATGACTAACGGTAAATTTGCCGCCATCATATTTTTGATAGTTGCTTGATTTTCCGCCAGCATGGGTTGCAAGTCTCGGAGAATCGCCGGAACCAATGTATTTAATTGAACTAACTCTCGCTGAAGAACAATCCCTCTATTTTCGTTAGTATTGGTTTCGATTAATGATTTAATCATGCTCAGATGGCGTTCGTTGCCTTGGATCATTCGCTCTACAAGAGAGCGAGGAATGGTCACTTTTTCTTCTGGCGAACCGAGCAGATTATTTAACACCATGATAGTGCCCTGAACCGAGGTGCGGAGATCGTGAGAAACTGTATGTAAAACAACGTCTTTAATCCGGTTCAGCTCTTGCAGTTCTTGCATTTTCTGCTGTAGCTGAGCGGTACGTTCTTCTACTTGGCGTTCTAGATTAGCATTCAGCATTTGTACTTGTTGGAAGAGAGAAGATTGCTGAATTGCGATCGCTACCTGTACTCCCAGTTGATCGAGCAAGTCAATTTCATACTGCTGCCACTCCCGTGGTGCAGAGCATTGATTGGCAATTAAGATGCCATAAAGTTTGTCTCCTAGCATGATTGGGACACCGATGCCAGCTTTGACTTGATATCGATTGTGGTATTCAGCGATAAATGCAGATTTTTCTACTTTTGTTGTATCGTTGACAACTCGGATGCGAGCGAGTTCAAATATTTGTTGAACTTCTTTGTAAGCAACGTTCTCCGTAACCCAACCTAAAATTGACGGAAAATTAGGATCTACTGACTCTGCAACGGTTGTACCTTGCCCCTTTTCATCAAAGTAACTAATAAACACGCGATCCGCGTGCAAAAACTGCCTAACTTCTTCAACTGTGGTGTTGAGAATTTCATTCAAATCGAGCGAGCGCCTAATCCGCAAGGCAATCTCGTAGAGCAAGCGATCGCGTTCTGCGGTGGCGCGAACCAAAGCTTCAGCAGCTTTGTTCTCAGTAATATCGCTCCTTACAGAAACTAAGCATGATTCGCCATTAATGTTGACAATTTCTGCTGAAAATAAATAGATTCCTACCTCGCCAGACTTCTTGCGAAACTCAAATTCCTGGTTGTGAATCGCTCCCTGTTCCCGCAACATCTGTTGCATCCTAATGCGATCTTCTGGATTCACCCAGGCATTGATTTCAAGTGAGGTACAACCAATAACTTCTTCTTTTTTATAATTACTAAGGCGGAGATAGCTATCATTGACATCAATATAACGCCCCTCATTGAAGGTTGTAATACTCATAGCATCAGGGCTATAACGAAACGCTATAGAAAACTTTTCTTCCGAAAGCAAGAGTGCCTCTTCGCGAGTCTTGCGCTCGGTAATATCTATCAGTAAACCATTCCAATAAATGTCATTATTTCCTTGCAAAATAGGTCGAGCCGAAGTTTGCATCCACTTGAGGTTGCCCGATTTGGTAATCACACGACCTTCCCATATCCAAGGTTGAAAATTCGCTGCCGAAATAACTAATGATTGTTCATAAGCTTCCCGATCGTCTGGATGGATCAGGTTCCATAGCAGAGGTGGGTCTGTATAAGCTGAATAAGATGCTAATTCTAAGAATTCTTGGCAACCGGAATGGGCAAATAGTAACCAGCGAGAATCATCACAATTGAGAAGCTGAAAAATAATTCCCAGCTTATTTGCTGCCACTTTTTCAAGTGTTGAGTCACTTTGTGCCAGGGAAATTTCTGCGGGTAAAAGATTTTCCCAGGAATGGGTGACAGTTGGGAACTGAAAATCTGAATCGACTTGTGTTTGAGTTTGGCTGACTATTTCTTCAACACTTTCTTCCTCCAAATTCAGGAGCAGCTTTAACTGTTCAAAAGCTGCTTCATCTCGACAGCAAGCCCGTAAAGCTTGTAAATAATTTAAATCAGAAACCATGTCCTTCCTAGATATGGGATGACACTGAAAAACTGATTGATGAGCAGCACGTGATTGAGTTCTCTGAGCCAAGAATTTCTTTTTCAACATTGCACTCACCCTTCATTTTCAGTATTATTCAGTCTTATTCCAAGTTACAATAAGCACTGGCGATCGCCTTCGTGCAGGTGACTCACCCGATTGGGTGATTTTTAGCGATCGGTCATTAGTCAGTGGTAACGCAATAATGACGATGAACTAACCAGCTTTTTCTGCCTCTGGTGAGGTTGCTAAAGGTAATGTGAACCAGAAAGTTGCTCCAGTTCTGGGGGCGCTAATGGCACCAATTTGTCCCCCATGAGCGGTGATGATTTGCCGACAAAGATATAACCCTAGACCGATGCCAGCAGAACGGGCGCGGTTTCCTCGAACATAACGATCGAAAAGACGATCGCACGCTTCTGGAGTCATCCCGATCCCGTTATCAGCAACGGTGCAATGAATCATCTCTTCTTCTATGGTGGCTTCCAAGGTGATGCGAAGTCCGGGTGGGTTATGGTTCAGAGCATTAGTCAGCAGATTTTCAAAAACTCGTCTTAGCTGCAATGGATCGGCTGTCACGCCCGGTAAATCGTCGGGAACTCGATTTATCAGCGACGCTTGATGTTTTGATAGCAGCGGTTCTAAGTCTTCTGCGATCGCTTGAATCAACGTACTCAATTCTACAAACTCATATTGGAGGACAACGCCGCGAACTTCGCTGGAATGCGCTTCGAGGAGAGAGTTGATTAAACCCAGTTGGCGATCGCTACTCTGGATCATCCGCTCTAAAATTGAGCGAGGAATGGGAATCGTGTCTCCTGGCTTATTCAACAAGTTATTCACTACCAAGGACATTCCCATAATCGGCGTGCGAAGATCGTGAGAAACTGCATGAAGAAACTCATCTTTGAGTTCGTTCAGCTCTTTGAGTTCCTCCATTTTTTGAATGAGTTGGGCAGTGCGCGTCTCAACTTGACGTTCCAAACTAGCATTGAGATCCTGTACTTGTTGATAGAGTTTTGCTTGCTGAATGGCGATTGTCACTTGAGTTGACAGCGATGAAAGCAAATCAATTTCCAATTGTTTCCAGTCACGCGGGGTTGTACATTGATCGACCATCAGGATTCCCCACGGCTCGTCATTCAGAAGAATCGGTACAGCCAGATAAGCTTTGATATGATAATTGGAAAAATCTTGAGAAATCGCTGAAGAAAGCTCTATTTGAGAAGTATCTTTGACAACGTGGATAGTTTTATTCTCAAACATCGCTCTGATTTGTTGCATATGTTCTTCATCTGTGGGACTCCATCCCAAAACAGGTCGCCAAGGGGGAGCGACCGATTCCGCAACCACCTCAAAATTGCTATAAATACGACTGATAAAAACCCGATCTGCTAACAGAAAATTTCGGACTTCTATCACAGTAGTATCTAGAATTTGCTGAATATCGAGTGATTGTCGAATCCGGAGTGCCATCGCGCCCGACAAGCGATCGCGCTCCGCCGAGAGTAACAGCGCCTCTTCTGCACGCTGGCGCTCGGTAATATCAATTCCTAACCCAAAGAAAAAGTCAAGTTCCCCATTTTCTTTCGCAACCGACTTTCCGTGCCATTCTACTAGCAGTTTTTCGCCTTGTTTGGTAAGCACGTAGTTGTGCCTTTGAGGCAGTTGCTGTAGTTGGATGACATGCTCAAAGACTTCAGAAACGATTGCGCGATCGCTTTGGGGAATAAACGTTGAAAGATAATCAGTTCCTAAAACCTCCTCAAAGGTATAACCAAGAGCGTAAAGCATTGCGTCATTCATCATTCTGACGGTGCCATCCGGATTGATAGCCACAAAAAAAGCTGGAGAAGTTTGGACAATGGTAGTGTTAAAATCTCTTTCTTGACGTAGTTTCTCCTCTGCTTGCTTCCAATCGGTAATGTCTTGCGTCATCACCATTGCCGCAAAAATTTCTCCGCCCTCATTTTTGACGGGAAGTGCGTGCAAAAGATAGATCCTGGAAGCAGCGCGATCGCTATCAGACGAATTATTGTAAGGAACTTCAATAACAGTGCCTTTTCCTGCCAGCGCCGCCCGATAAGTCGGCTCTAACAATTCACAAGTTTCACGAGGTAATGTCTCCCAAAGCATCTTTCCTTCTAACAACTCTTTAGAAAGACCAATCGCAGCTAATCCTGCACCTTCAGCAATCGTGTAACGGAGGTCTTGATCGAATAAGAAAACTGCGCCGTTCGGAAAGTTTCTTGCAAGCGTGCGGTATAATTCCTCACTTCGCGTCAGAGCCTCTTCCGCTCGTTTTCGTTCGGTGATATCTATCCCAATACTGATAATGTAATTAACTGAGCTATCCGCATCGACGAGAACCGTATTCGACCAAGCAATCGGTCTTCGGCTTCCATCTTTCGTTACCCAGTAGTTTTCATTAGTCTTAGGAAATTCCCCTGATTGAAGAGCTTTAAAGATAGTTTTGACGGGTTCCAATTCCTCCGGAATTATAAATAAATCCCAGAAATACTTGTCCTTGACTTCTTCAAATGAATATTGAGTTGTTTTCTCGCAAGCTCGATTAAAACGGATAATTCGTCCTTGGCAATCGAGAACTACCACTAAAGCACCAGCCGTATCAAGGATGGCAGAAACAAAATTTCGCTCCTTCCTCAAATCTTTAATGAGTCCCCGCAATTGAGACGTCATTTCATTAAAAGTGGTCGCTAATACCCCCAATTCATTGCCTTGTCTAACTGTGACTTCCGTATCTAGATTTCCCCCACTAATTTGGGCTGCGGCTTTTGTTAAACGCTGCAAAGGTAATACAATTTGTCGGGAGAAGAACCAACCCAGCTCAATTGCCACTAGCATCGCCACGCTCAATGCTATCCCCATCACCAAAAGCATTTTTCGCACCGGAGCGTAGGCTTCAACGGTGGGTAGTTCTACCACCACCTTCCAGCGCCCAGTCCGGATGGTAGAAATGGCTCCCACAACCTCAACACCTCGCAAACCTTGATAAGTAGTCAGCCGTTTTGCACCATTTAATTTAGTTAATTTTTGGATGAATGGGTAGTGTGAGAGGTCTTTCAGATTAAAACTTTCAGGAGATTTTCCTTTTTCGGCAATTAAATAATTGCGATTATCGATCGCATAAGCATAACCCGTCTTACCTACTTTGGTGTGAGAGAGAACATTCCAGAGAAACTTTAAATTGATCCAAGCCATTAAAACGCCATTAATTTCATCTTGTTGATTGCGAATGGGCACAGCTAAGATGACCGTCTGCAAGTGAGTCTTAGGGTCAATTCTAACGGGGCTGACAAAATCTTCCTGTTGTCTAAAAGCTTGTAAAAATGATGTAGAAGCTTCTTCTTGATAGAAAATTGCTTTACCATAAGGCGAAGAGGAAGAAACAATATTACCCTTATTATTAAAAATTGCCACTGTTTCATAAGCACTATTGTGGCGGGTTAACGCTTCCAGAAATCTATCTTGAATCTCAGGCGAAAGATCGGTCAACCCTTGCACTCTCGCTAAATAGCTTAGTTTCCGCTGCAAGTCATCCAAGTAAGCATTGATTTCCCCAGCAGCCGCATGACTACGCTCTTGTTGGGCAATTTCTACTTGTTGCAATTGAGCTTGAAAGCTTAGATAGATTAAAATTCCAGAAGTGAGCAATAGTGTTGAAACGACTAGCAAGACCAGGCCGTATCTCAGCTGATTTGCAATTGAAGAAAGCCAAGATAAAGGTAAATTTATACCTGTATTAGCTTGATGCGAAGCACTGTTGCGATTTCTTTTGTTCATCGTGCCTCCTAGCTCAGAAAGTTGCACCCGCTGATTCGCAATTGTTTAAAACTCTTAGAGAAGCGATGTAAATTGCCTCTAGGGTGAAACATCTATTTTGCCAGTGACGATCTCTTGCTTAACAGAAGCGACGAAAGCTTCTTGCTCTGGAGTTAACGAGCCATAAAAAGGAGCTAAATCTTGGACTTCCTCTAGCAGCCCAAACTTATATTGCTTGCCTTCCCATCGCCCCTGTTGTACCAAGGTTGCTCCCTCCAGCATTAACATAGGCACCTGCTGGATAACGCTGGTAACAATCGTCTTTGGAGCCAGTTTGTGCTGATTTTCAATCTCATTGGTGGCATGTCTCCAGCTGATAACGTAAACACCCTTACTTTGGGCAGCTACTTTAATAACACCTATATTGGCTCTATCGGCATCAACGACTAAAACGTCAGTTCCCGCTGCTACTTGCTCTTGGGCAATTTTTCTAGCTTTGTCCGCATCTGACCAACTGTTAAGCCACTTGATAGAAACTGTACTGTCCAGTTTCGTTGCCCGGACACCCCGTTTAAATAAGATAGCCTCTTCTTCCATCACTGGATATGCTTGACCGCCAATAAAGGCAACTTTTTTAGTTTTGGTTTTGAGTCCGGCAACGACCCCAGTTAGATAACCCACTTCCCCACTCCGAAACGCCAAAGCACCCACGTTTTTATTGTTACCGGCATAACTGCTCATGAGGGCAAATTTAGTGCGGGGAAAATCTTTGGCAACTGTTTCGGCGGCGTCGCGATATTCATCACCATGACTGATGAGGAAATCAAAACTTTTTTGGGCATATTGACGAAAAAGTTTCTCACCATCAGCTTCAGGAACGCTAGCAGTATAAGCCACCTCAGCCCCAAGTTCTTTTTCAATCAATTTCAGCCCTTCGTAACCTGATTGATTCCAACCTTTGTCATTTATAGGGCCAGGAAAAAGCATCGCTACTTTAAAAGTCCCGGCTTTTCCAGCCTCAGGTGTAGGTGTAATCTTGCTTCCGGTTGCACCGCAGGCCACCAAAAACAAAGTTAAAACTAGGCAAATAGTTTTCTTGCTCATGGATAGTGGGTAGTGGATCGTGGGTGGTGGGTAGTTGGTAAGAACGATCGCTGATTACCTACTACCTCTTGACTAAGGACTCAGGACTACTAAGACACTAAAATAATTTTGCTTCTAGATTCTATCTACTTTTATTTAATTGGTCTAGCTGGGGTCAGCAGGGAATATCCTCTCTAGAAAGCGTTCATTATATTTGCGATCTTTTTTTCAATTGATAAATATAAAACAAATTATTTTATGGGGAAAAAGATGAGTATTATTGCAGCTATTGATAATATTTCTCCACAGGTTGTTGCCCCAATTTTATTTTCAGCTAACTTATACTAATACTATTTAACTTTTGTGATGCTAAACTTCAGATACTTCCAAGCTAAGCTCAAAGAAGTGCAACTCGCTATCAGCCTCTGCTGAACCTAAGAGAATCGATGGAAGTAATGTGGGTGCTGGTGTTTCAGCGGGCATAACGAATGGGTGAGTTTAAGTTTTTAACTTGCACCTAGTGTTACATTTATTCTTTTTTGTAATATTAATTTCGATAAAATACCGGCTATATTCCAAGCATCATCTCCTCCTCTATGGTGAGTTCCTTCAAGGGGAAGATTCAGTAATTCTAATGCCATATCCATGCCAATTTCATTTGGCATGGCATGAATAATCCCAAAAAGAGTTTTGATATTTATATGTCGGGTTCCGAAAGGATAACTGATATGGCGAGATTGGCATTTTTTTTCAAATTGTCGTCGGTCGTAGTCGCCGTAGCTTGCCCAAACTCTATCTTTTGATAAATATTTTTTCTTTAAAATTGAACAGGCTGATTCAAAAGAAATTCCTAGATTAACTTGTGCTTGAGTTAATGTGGTTAGATTGGTGCAAAATTGACTAACTTGGGAACGTTCGGGTTTCACGAGAATACTTTCTTTTTCCAAGCGATCTCCCGTAGCGATATCAATTGGACAAATCCCAATTTCGATGATTTCGTTTTCTTGCCCAGTGGGTGGATTTCCTTGCCAGCAAGTTGATTCAATATCAACCACAAGGATTTGGTCTAATTTCTTAGCCATTTTGGGGTGACTTCTTGTTTGGTGTGGACACCCCGTAGAGGTGCCTCTACGGGGTATTGGGAATTTGAAATAATTAGTCAGTTAATTCGGTGCGAAGTTGATTGACAACTCGGCTTAAGGCTACTGAATGGGAGGCTTTGAAAAGGATGCGATCGCCTTCTTGCACCATTTCTTTCAAACGCTCTACCATAGCCTGATGCGTCGAAAAGCACTCAGCAGGTAAAGGGGCAGCACCCAGAGCGATCGCTTCGGCTTCTTTGTCATCTACCAGCACCAGCAAAGCGTCTAGATTCAACCGCCGCGCCGCTTCTCCAACTGCGAAGTGGAATTGGGGCGATCGCTCTCCCAATTCCTTCATCGTCCCCAGAACCGCAATATGCCTTTTTCCTGGCGTTTGTGCCAACAATTGCAGTGCCGCCAGCATTGACTCTAGCCCAGCATTGTAGGTTTCATCCAAAATGGCAACATCGTTGGGCAAATCGTAGCGCTGCGCCCTCCCAGATGGCAGATTTACCGACAAACCGGCGGTTAACGATTTCCAGTCAACCTGGAGAACTTTAGCTACTGCCAAGGCTGCCAGAAAATTAGATGCATTATGACGCCCCGGTAGCGGTAACGGCAGATGCACCCCTTCGACGCACAATGTCTCGTTATCAATCAATTCCCCGCGTAAATCTCCCCCTTCCAAGCCGTAGGTAATGGTTTGCCCTTGCCAAACTGTTGCCGCAGTTTCCATTAACAAGCGGTTGTCGTGATTCAGAACAGCGATGCTATTGGAAGGCATTTCCGCGAGTAATTCGCATTTCGCTTGGGCGATCGCTTCCTCCGAACCCAACCGCCCGATATGCGCGGTTCCCACATTCGTAATTACCGCTACAGAAGGTTGTGCAATTTGTGTTAATAGGGCAATTTCACCCCTAGCACGCATTGCCATTTCAATAACAGCATAGTTATGCATTGGTGAAAGTTCTAATAGTGTTTTGGGAACACCAATTTCGTTGTTGTAGTTAGCCTGAGTTTTAAGAATGTCGCCCTTTGTTGACAAAACTGCTGCAATTAATTCTTTGGTAGTGGTTTTACCTACCGAGCCGGTTATACCGATTACAGGGATATCGAACTGCAAGCGCCACCAATGAGCGATCGTTTGATATGCTTTCAAGGTGTCTTCTAGGCACAAATGTGGAAGAGATCCCGACAATGGGTGGTCAGTAATGGCTGCGATCGCTCCTTTTTCTAGAGCCGTTTCCACAAACTCATGCCCGTCAAACTTGTCTCCCCGTAGTGCCACAAAAATTTCCCCCGGCTTCAGACTACGGGTGTCAGTTGTAATTCCTGCAACATATCTTGCTAATTCGGCGTCAGATAGATTGATTGGTTTCGCCCCTATGATTTGGGCTATTTGAGAGAGGAGGACGTGACAAGGCATGAGGCTTATGTTCATTCAAGAAGATTCATCCTTATCATGCACTACGCAAAGCGTTAGAACAAAAGATGCATTTTGAGCAGTGATTTCCATCACATAATCCGCTATCTTGTCCCACTACTTTAGAGGTAGATGCGCGAAGTGAATAATTGATGCTCTGCGGCATCCGTATTTTTACTTCATCGAAACTTCACAATTTTGCCGCATATTTGCGGAACCATTTGAAGAATCAACCAAGATATGCTCTATTTGGGGTAATCTTTCTCCGATTATAGGAGTATAGAAAATAGCCCCCTTATCAGGGTGATATTTAGGGTGCATCGATTCAAGCGTCTACTACACGACAGTTGCAATAGAAATAAACCGAATCAACCGAACTGATATAAACTCAGCCCTAGCGTGCGTACGTAGGGGGGCATTGAAGTGACAACCTGGACAGACTGTTATCACCGACACACTAGCACTGAAGAGCAGCAGCTTTACGATCATTTGCTTTACTGGGTTCAACATGAATCACCCAGTCGGATGATCGAGCGATTTCGCCAGCTGTTCATGGATGGCGTGGGGTATTCAGAGCCAAAAATCTGGATGGCGCTGGAGAGAATTACGACTTCCAAGCAGGCTGAGCAGGAATTCCGGTTTATTCTTAATCGGTGCTGCCATATTCTGATCAATCGCTGGCAGATGCACCCCAATCTCCAAGCGTCCATCCCGGATTTGGTAGAAATATTCCAGACGCCTCCGGTCATGGGAACGGTTCGCTCTCGCGGAGCCAGACGTTTGCGGGAACTGGTAAGGATGTTCAACCAGACGGAGCAATATCTGACCCTGCGACGGCTAGCCCAGGTGATGAGTCAAGCCGCAGAGGCAGCTGGCAATGACTCTAAGCCTTTAGGAAGCTTAATTCGCCGGTATCCCTACCTATATGAACATTGCCTGTTGAGTGAAGACAGTTCTTACGAGCATCAGCAAACAGTTCGGCAAATTCAATCCCGAATTCAGCGGGGATTTGAAGTCGATTTGTCTCAGTACGTGACTTACCAAGTACGGCGTGCCCAAGTGTCGCGTCAGACTTGCCCCAGTCAACGCGAACGAATTATCCAGCCGGTGACGAATCCAACGTTATTGAGCGATCGCGAACTGGGTGTTGCTCTCAAACAATTTTACGGCAAAGTAGAAGGCTCCCACACCTACCGAGATTTATCACAGCGCTTCCTCACCCACACTAGCCAAACACCTTCCTACAGAGCTTTTAAATGGGATTTATACGAATATCTGACCGCTTCCATTGACCCAGAATTTGGTAAACGTCAGTTTAACGAGCGCTTGTATGCCCAGCTAAAAAACACTCTCCCGAATAGCGATTCCCAAAGACCTAGCGAATTCTTGATTGTCCGAACTTGTAGTCAATTGTTGAACTTTTTAGTGGTAGAAAGTCCGCAGCGACCGAATCACTATGTCTTCGTCGATCTGATTACGAATTTGGGGGCGACATTCACAACCGGCTTGCTTTTGAAAATAGTGCTGCTGTGCCGCAAGGTCAAGCCCTACTTGGAAAAGCGATTTTCAATTCTTTTTAACCACTACGAGTCTTATGCCAGAGATGGTGTGCCGTGGTTAATCAAATCTCTGGAAAATCTGAATGTAGCTTTAAGCCTACACTTTGGGGATGCTGATGTTTCCTGCTTGAGCCAAATATTATGAGCTAAATATTATCAGGAATTGCCGCTGATTGCCCCAACGAAGGCAAGAGGCATTATTTTTTACTTTTCTAGTTTTTCCAATTACCACTACATTTCATCTGTCTATTGCCCCGAATTCAGCAGGGGTTCAGGAAAGCTGATGTGTAGCCTCACAAAAGTGAAATGGTAACAGTTAGCTCAAATACAATCCCTAACCCCCTAAGCCTCCTTCCCTTAGTGGAGGAATTGAGGGGGTTCGCGGGGGCGCAAGGAGGGTAGACAGACGAAGAAATCCGACTTCTGCTGCTGGTGAAAAACAGTTTTCCCCTGATTTTGTACGCCTGCTTAATGAAAAGTTAGGAACGGTTCGATTCAGAAAATAAATTTTATGCTAGAATCTTGCTCGTGAATCAGAATCGGATGTAAGCTTTGTTACTCGCGCAGCAAGTTTATCTCTACTGTGTGGGCAAATAGCTCTCCGAAACTGGAGCTTGAAAATATTGAATGGTGGAGATATTTCCGTGTCGATATATGTAGGAAACCTATCCTACGAAGTTACGCAAGACGATCTCACATCTGTCTTTACAGAGTACGGAACCGTTAAACGAGTTCAGCTGCCTACAGATCGAGAAACGGGGCGGATGCGTGGCTTTGGATTTGTAGAAATGGGAACGGATGCTGAAGAGGAAGCTGCAATTGAAGCCCTCGATGGAGCAGAGTGGATGGGTCGCACCCTGAAAGTAAATAAAGCCAAACCCCGTGAAGATAGGGGTGGGAGTCGCAGTCCAGGAAGCAGGAGCGGTCAAGGAGGAGGAGGAAATTTCTCTTCCCGGCGCTATTGAGCTAGTGGCTTAATCATGTCAACTTGAGATTGGAATAACAGCAAAGATCGATTGCCTGTAATTCTCCGCTTGATTTCGGTTAGGGACTAGCAGTGTTAGTTGGTCAAAATTGAGTAAAAATGCGCCCAGCATCTTACGACTACACCAGACCAGGTTAGTCGTAAGATGCTGGGTGGCGCATGGTACAATCAATGCTTAGGGTAGCTTAAGTGTGCTGCTCGCCCGTCGTTTGGCTGGAGTCATCTCAGGTACTCAGAGCGACTGAATAAGGTAGGGCTGCTCCTGGAAGTTCGAGACTGAGTACGTTGGTAGGCTAATCGCACTCGTCGGGAAAAACAATAAGCAAAAAGCTTTGTACAGAAGCGATATTGGGTCTGTACAACTCCAGTACGCAAATGGTCTGGAGGTGAGTAGGGCACTAGAGACTCGGCAGCCAAGTCTTTACCCGAAACACACCGAAAACGGCAGTAGAGGCATGGTCATAACCCTTGCCGCTGCGCCAATCGCAGGAGGAATGAACGAAAGCTGCGATCGCTCAAGCAAAGCCATCGATCGTGGATTAAGTTCACACCCGAAAAGCAACTTAATCACCTATACAGAGGAATCATCAAGAATGACCCAAGTGGTTTTAGGCGAAAATGAGGGAATAGAATCAGCTTTGCGCCGCTTCAAACGGCAAGTATCCAAGGCTGGAATCTTAGCAGATTTTAGATATCGGCGGCATTTTGAAACTCCCATAGAAAAGCGCAAGCGCAAGGCAACTGCTGCCCGCCGCAAAAAAAGACGTTTTGGGTAACAAAAGTGAGTTGCCCTGGCGTGCTACCACTACAGCATCAGCTAGGGCGCTTCTTTAGATTCTTTATTTGCCATAACACTACGGCTATTGTAAAGACTCATGGATTTCTCAACTCCTTGTTTGAGGCTCAACTCCACCGCCTCAACCACGAGTTGCATGACATCAGACAAAGCTTTACTTTCATCAGGGGAAAACCGACCCAAGACGTGGGAAACCGTGTCCTGTTCTACTTTGGTTTTACCGATGCCAATCCGCAATCGAGGGAAATTTTGAGTACCGAGATGAGCGATCGCAGACTTCATTCCATTATGTCCCCCAGCCGAACCAGAAAGACGCAAGCGAATCTTTCCCAGGGGCAAATCCATATCGTCATAAATTACTAGGACAGACTCTGGCGGCAATTTATACCAATCCGTCACCGCGCGAATTGCCTGTCCGGAGAGATTCATATAGGTAAGGGGTTTGAGTAACCGCACCTTGTCTCCGTGTAATCCGCGTCCCTCCCCAAACTCCCCCTGGAACTTGCGATTTTCACTCTTGGAAATTTGCCAGGAACGCGCTAAGGCATCAATCACTTCAAACCCGATATTGTGTCGCGTCTTCTCGTACTTGGGTTCTGGATTCCCCAGACCAACGATTAGCTGGGGAATCACTAGAGTAGAGGTTGCTTTTCCGTTGTCAGTGGTCATTTTTTGATTGTCCATTATCAATTGTCGATGATTAGTAACCACTAACCTGGGTCAAGCGAATTCAGAAGCGATCGCTAACTTCGTCAGATTACTTGTTGAACCTCTTCTTGGGGAACAGAAGCCATGAGTTTTTCTTGGTCTCGCTTGCGCTTTTTCGCATAAAGTTGAATGGTCGCTGCCATCGTCACAATCAGCCCAACAACGAGCCAAGTGGTAATGTCTGTAGGCAGGCTATTCTTAAACACAGCCAGCAAAACAATCACCACTAAAAGTAACGTCGGCGCTTCATTCAAAGCGCGTAACTGCTGACTATTCCAGGTGCATCGGTCTTCGGCTAACTGTTTGATGAGACGACCACAGTAATGGTGGTAGCCAATCAAAGCAGTCACCAGACCGAGTTTGATATGCAACCAACTCTCTCGTAGCACTTCAGTCTCAGTACTTACCAGACCAATTGCCATCGCTACCGTGACAATCATGCCCGGTGTAGTGATGATGTTGTAAAGGCGTTTTTCCATAATCTGATACTGATTCTTCAGAATCGTTTGGGCAGGTTCTGGCTGTTCCGACGCCTCTACGTGATAAATAAATAAACGTACTAGGTAGAACAAGCCTGCAAACCAAACCACAAAGCCGACAATGTGAAAAGCCTTAAACCAGAAATAAGCCATCAATCGTGTCCTCTACAGTCAAACTCTGTAAAATCAACAAGTTTTTGCAAGGGTAGCAGAGCAATTTTTCAAACTGAGTGCTGGAAGAGAGTTTCCAGATAGACCCGTGCTGCTTTGCGATAACTGTGCGAAGCTTCTGGGGTGCTGCCATTACCATTTTGCAGCAAGAACAGCGACAGCGCTGCGGCAAATACCCGGTCTTGATCCCAATCGGGATGAGTTTCCAGGTAATCTTTGAGAGATTCGTGTAGGTCTTCGGGAATTTCTGCCAAGATACTGATATTTGTGTTCATAGAATTCCTTTGCGTTGTCTATGGGTAAGGGCGCAACAGCCCCATGCCCTTACAAGGGTCAGTCTTGCAGTTGCCAATCACACTGACCGTCGCATCATTGTCTGCTGAGAGGGGGTAGGGTTGTCAATGCTGCGAAATATTACAGGCCGGGGTATGTCTAAAAAATATGCACGAGTTAATCAGCTCTGTAGGCGGATTTTTGTTACTTATCTTTACAAAAACTCGGTTGCTCTCGGCTGAGTTACTGTCTTTTAGAAAAATCCCCAATAGAACAGCAAAACCCGATCCGAGTGTTCAACCCTGTGGAAAAGGTCAGAGAACCTGTGGAAAAAGTTGAACGCCTTTGTGGAAAGGCTGGGGAATGGATGGGGAAAAGTTGGGTGAAAGATAAGAATTGCAAAGTGCTAATCGAAGGACGGCTGATACTCAGTCGAGGGTTGAAATGTTGATACTTTAAAACGTTGGTCGGTTAAAATTTAACGTTTTAATCCGATCCACCATTTCAACCTTAAATGGCTATCCTACGGAATCAGGCGGCTGAAGGAGCTGGAACTGAGAGGGAATGTCCCAAAGCAGCGAAAACTTGGCGTTGCTCAAACAGGGTAACGAGGTCGCTGTTGATTTTGTTTTGGGCGGCTTCTGCTTTGAGGATTTTCAGGGCAGTTTCTACGGGCAAGCGGCGCTTATAGGGGCGATCGCTTGCTGTAAGAGCATCATAAATATCCGCAATTGTCAATATCTGAGACTGAATTGGAATCGCTTCCTGTTTCAAGCCTTGAGGGTAGCCACTCCCGTCGAGTTTTTCGTGATGCCCTGCGGCGATCGCGGGAACATCTTTGAGGTGTTTCGTCCAGGGTATCCGGTTGAGAAACTCAAAAGTGTGCGTGACGTGCGCTTGGATGATTAAACGCTCTTCGGTTGTCAGGTTGCCTTGTGGCACCATTAGCTGAGCAATCTCTGTCGGTGAGAGGAGAGGCTTGATCTGTCCATCCACATCTTGATAAGTGTAACCAGACAGCTCTTGGAGCCGTTCTGGAAGCTCTTGGGCGAGAATGTGGGGTTCGTTCGCCTCTAGTAGGAGATGCCAATATTCATTGAGTTGCGCGATCGCATCCTCTAACTGACTATCTAATTGTTGTAGCTGTTGGCAGTGGGAACAGACAATTTCCGAATCTTTATGTTGATGGCTGGGATGCTCCAGTAAATACTTAAATTTAGTCTGGGCGCATTCCATTTCCAGCGTTCGCTGCGCCACAGCAAAGCGGTTACGAATCACCTCTATCTGGGATGGGTAGAGTTTTTTCTGCTTCCCCAGAATGGCTTCGGGTGTACTGACTTTGCCAAAGTCATGTAACAGTGCGGCGTAGCGAATTTCTTGGATTTGGCGTTCGTTAAAATAAATTGACCGCAGCGATCCCGTGGTAATTGTACTGGCTTCTTGCGAGAGACGCACCACTAAGTCGGCAACTCGTTCGGAATGCCCGGATGTTGTGGGATCTCGTGTTTCAATAATTTGGACAGAAGCTCTAACAAAGCCTTCAAATAGATTTTCAATACTTTCTTGCAGCTGATTGCGTTCGATCGAGATCGCCGCCTGAGAAGCAAGCGATCGCACAACGCGCTCTTCCCAAGCAGAATAAGGTTGGGTAACATTCAGCACATTTTCAGGCGTGACAATCGCATCACGATTAACCTTGCGATTAATTAGCTGAAGCACCCCAATAATTTCCCCTTCACCGTCTTGCATGGGTAGCACTAAGACGGAGCGAGTATGGTAAGGAATCGAGCTGTCAAAACTGCGATCCAACTGATAGGGAACTTCCAGGGGTAAATTATAAGCATCCGGCAAATTTAAGCTTTCACCTGTCAGCGCCACATACCCTGCCAGACTTTTCGGAGTCAATGGCATCAAAAACTCTTGAAAGGAATCGCTGCATTGAGAATCATTTTGCGCGACCTTAAACACTAACTTGGGAGTGTCACTACTTCGCTCTACTAAATAAACACTCCCCGCATCACTACAAGTAATTTCCCGACTCTTCGATAAAATCAGATTCAGTAATTCTTTTAAATTATGACTGCTCGAAAGCGCTGTCCCGATTGCCAAAAGTTGCTCAATGAGTTCTGCTGGCTCTTTGATTTCCGGAAGCCACACTTGGTTCTTCGCTGTGATTATCTGGCAAGGGGAGACAGTCATAAGTATGCACCGTTTGATTACACGTAAGCTTGATGGTAGCTGCTTGAATATAGGTTTCTAAAAAAGCAACTCAGGCACCGCAGAGCAGGAATACCGGGTTTATCTTTGCAGCCGGTAATGCTCCTCGCTCAACCAGGAGTATTTTAATCCTAGTTTTTGGAGCGAACCTCTCTATGACTATCATCTGCTATTTCTACGCACCTCTAAACAGAGATTTTAAAGAAAAGATAAAGTTAGCAAGATTTGCGACGAAATCAGAAGCATAGTTTGTCTTGAAAGTTACTGTCGAGTCTGTTGAAAAGGCTAAAAACCGTCTTTTTAGAGTGATTACTTATTTGCATACTTCATCTATTCTTCATAATTCTTCTTGAAAAATTTACACTGGTTGCTGAGTCCTAAATTCTAATTTCCAGGTAATTTGGCGTACCAGTCATCGGCATTTTTACTGATTCTTTTTAATGACTTTCGGGAGATGCGAGCTAAGTTAGCTAGAATCAAGCTCATCTTGCCTTAAAATAGGAGTTTGTGGCGGTGATGGGCAAGAAAGCCGCATCAGAAAAAATTGCCAAGACAAGTCTTTTTGACAGTGCGAAATTGTAATACTCATTACAATTTCCCTAGTAGTTGCTCATCTGATTAGGCATAGCAGTTCTAAATAACTCGGAAAGGTGAGATCCCAGACTTCGGGAGAGAAGTCGGGGATCTGATGGGCTGGCTCACCGCTCAAATCGGATTGCTCTAGTTAGCTAACGGCGCGGAAAATTGGGAAGCTAGCACCCACCATCGGCAAGCTTCCCCGATTCATTCCATTTGTCTCAAGATAAAAATGCCCACCCGACTTTTGGGATGTTAAAGCTCTCGACGGGTATCTCGCTTTGCCCTGAAAGTAATTAGATAAGAATTCTAATTTTGACTGGGTGGAGGCGTCCGATTCGTCAAGCGTTGAAAGGCGATTTGGATCGCTAAGGCAACTAGACCAACAGCCACTAAGGCAAAGATAGAGGTTGCCAGCGTGCTGACGCCCACCACGAGGGTGCGAACAGCGATCGCAATATTGATGGTCGTTACATTATCCGAGTGGATGGGCTTGGCAGCAAAGCTTTGAGCAATTGAATTGGTGAGGAAATAACAACCTGTTGCCATTGCTCCTGCGATCGACGCACCACTCAAACAGCGTAGAGGACTCGTGGGCGTTTGGACTGGGGCTGGTGGGTTATCTGTAGTGTTTGGATTATTCATAGGTTCATTGAGCGATTCGCAATTAGGGATCGGTGATGAATATTTAGCGCAATCAATGGGCAACAACCCGAATCCCAGCGGTGGTAAACGGTGCTACCCACAAATCTAAATTGGGTTCGGGGATTGACTTTCTTACGTGCTGCTGTACTTGTTGTGCTTTGGCTTCTGATTCCGAAAGAGCAAACACGGTTGGCCCCGATCCCGACATCATTGCCCCCAAGACCCCCGCTTCATAGAACGCTTCCCGCAGTCGCAGCACTTGGGGATACTCCGGCAATACGACTTTTTCTAAGTCATTGTGCAGTAATTGACCGATTTTCACCTGATCTTTCTTGAAGATGGCGTTAACCATCGCTCCAGAATGTACCCGTTGTCTGCGAACCTCTAAACTATCAGCGTCAGAAACGTAGGTACTGATATACTTCTGCCGGTAAGTTTGATAAGCCCAGGGTGTAGATACCGCAAGGTTGCGGTATTTGCCCAATACCACCCAGGGATGCTCCAAATTAGGCAGGGGAGAGAGTTGTTCGCCTCGCCCAGTTGCCAGCGCTGTCCCCCCCGCGATGCAAAACGGGACATCTGAGCCAATTTTTGCTGCCAGTTCTTGCAATTCCGACTGAGTGAGTCCTAGATGCCACAGCAAATCGATTCCCATTAAAACAGCAGCAGCATTGCTAGATCCCCCTGCTAACCCTGCCCCCACGGGGATTCGTTTGTTGATGTTAATCTCGACACCGCCGTACTGGGCAAAAGCTTGGGGAAATTCTGCCGCCATCAACTCTGCTGCGCGGTAGGCAAGGTTGGTTTTGTCTGACGGTACTAGGGGATGATCGCAGTGAACTTGGATGGATTCAGTGCTAAGCGATCGCAAATCAATTTGGTCGGTAAGACCAACACTTTGCAGCACCATCGCCAGTTCGTGATAACCATCCGGGCGATCGCTGATAATTTCCAGATACAGATTAATTTTGGCTGGGGAAATCAGGGTATAGGAACGCATTAGGGTTTTGTAGATATATGCCCACAGGCTCTCATACTGGGGCTACATAAACCAAGTTTGACGAGAGCAGGCTTAGTCAAACAAGCGATCTTTTCAGTCCGCGCACCATCCTGACAAGAGTTTGTGTAGCC
This sequence comes from Trichocoleus sp. DQ-A3, assembly GCF_039961975.1. NCBI lineage: Bacteria > Bacillati > Cyanobacteriota > Cyanophyceae > Leptolyngbyales > Trichocoleusaceae > Trichocoleus > Trichocoleus sp. DQ-A3. The sequence goes on from NZ_JAMPKC010000006.1 coordinate 151,213, forward strand.
GCAACTTTAGTCGTTAGGCTTGAGCAAATTACTCAAAGCAACCCACTGGGTAAGGCCCAAGTCTTCGGCGCGGGCTTGAGGGTTTACTTCTAATTGTTCCAGTATTTGGGTGAGGCGATCGCGTTCAACCATACTTTTCAGATTATTTCGCAACATTTTGCGCTTTTCGGCAAAGCCGAGTTTAACTAAATTCTCTAGGTGCTTGGGGTTTTCGGCGGGCGGTTCTATCAATCGCGGACGCAGCCGCACTACCGCTGAATCTACTTTGGGCGGCGGATAAAATGCTCCCGCTGGCACAATACAGATTAACTCGCACTCTGCCAAATACTGCACCCGCACGGTTAATGCCCCAAAATGTTTCGTGCCTGGTTTGGCATAAAGCCTTTGTGCGACTTCTTTTTGTACCAGCAGGACGATGGAATCAAACGGTTTAGCGGCTGGCTGGGCAATGGTACCTAACAACTTTTCCAGAATTGGGCCGGTAATGTTGTAAGGAATATTGGCAACAACTTTATTGGGATGTTGGAACGCTGGAAAAGGAGCAAGTTGAGCGTCTAAGTCGAATGAAAGGAAATCGCCTTGCAAAAGTAAAAAATGATCGACTTTACCTAATTGTTTCGCCAGCAGTTGACATAAATCGCGGTCAATTTCAACCGCAACAACAGATTGAGCTAAAGGTAATAAGCGACGAGTCAGGATGCCCGTGCCAGGGCCAATTTCTAAAACCCGTGAAGCGGAGCGATCGCCCTCAGGCGACTCGCTGCTGGATAACTCCGCTGCGGCGACAATTTGATTGAGCGCCTTGTCACTCCGCAGCCAGTGTTGAGCAAATTGTTTTCGAGGTTGAGGCGATCGCATGGAGGAAAGGATGCTGTTACAGTCTTCCTTCCAACCTACCACGCGGTCAAGTTGCTGCTTCCCCAAAGCTAAATAATGCCCTAAATCCAGAGCCAAGCCGCCTCAGCCGCCCCGGATCGACTTATTGCTTTTTCTTAAAAAAATCTGGATACCGGAAAAACTTCTGCCAGACTTGTATAGGTTTGCATCCTCCACAAGCAGGAGATTTGTCGGTGAAGTACGAAATTCGCTATAAACCAGCCTTTGCCTCTATTTTTGTCATCCTGAATCCAGGTGATAGCCTCACTGCTGAGGCGGGAGCTATGACCAGTATGGATGCCAAATTGTCGATAAAGACGGAATTTTCAGGGGGTTTAATCTCTGGATTGCTAAAGAAATTCTTTGGTGGGGAATCCCTTTTTGTGAATGTTTTTACCAACAATACACAGCAACCTCTGAATTTAATCTTGACTCAATCCACCATTGGCGATATAGCTTGTATTGACTTGCGGGGCGGACGAGAAATTTGCTTTCAACCAGGTGCTTATATTGCCCATAGTCCAGGCGTGAAAATGGGAGTTAAGTGGGCAGGTTTTAAGAGCTGGATCTCAGGAGAAGGGCTGTTCAAGCTGAAGTTAAGCGGTCAAGGTCAGGTATTTTTCGGTGCTTATGGCGGCATCATTCAAAAACGGATAACCGGGGAATTTGTGGTTGATAGCGGTCACTTAGTTGCCTACGAACCTGGCATCAAAATGAATGTTGGACTCGCAGGTGGCTTGCTTGGTTCTGTCACGTCGGGGGAAGGGTTAGTCAACCGGCTGACGGGGCAAGGAGAAATTTATTTACAATCTCGCAGTATTGGGGGTTTGGTCGGATATTTACGTCCTAAATTTCGTTAAGAAAAAGCCGATTGTAATAGCTTTTTCGCTTAATTGCTGAGTGCATAAATCAAGAGGATTTGAAGCGATGGATGTGGAAATTTTACATCAGCCGGATAGCGCGATCGCTCGCGTTACTCTCGGTGCCGGTGAAGAATTAGTCGCAGAAGCTGGCAGGATGATTGCCATGAGCGGTTATATCAATGCCAGTACGACTTTAAGGCAAGGAAAAGGCGGCGGAATTTTAGGCGGACTGAAACGCATGGTTGCCGGTGAGTCGCTGTTTTTGAGCGTTTTTCGCTCTCCCACGGCTGGCGGTGAAGTATTTTTAGCTCCCAAATTGATGGGCGATATTTTACTTTATCAAATGACTGGATCTGGGCTGGTCGTGCAATCTGCTTCTTACCTTGCTAGCGAGTCAGATGTTGATATTGAATTAGGATTTCAAGGCTTGAAATCTTTGTTTTCTGGGGAATCAATTTTTTGGTTAAATGTCAGCGGTCATGGCTCTGTTCTGCTATCTTCCTTTGGGGCAATTTATGAAATTCCTGTGAATGGCGAATATATCGTTGACACGGGACATATTGTGGCATTTGAGAAAAGCCTGAAGTTTGAAATTAGAAAAGCAACTTCCAGTTTAATTGGTTCGTTTTTGGGCGGAGAAGGATTCGTTTGTCGGTTTCAAGGACAAGGTCGAGTATTTTGCCAAACTCACAATCCAGGTGCCTTCGGGGTGCTAGTGGGTTCTCAGCTTCCGCCGCGATAAAGAGTGGGAATTTGTCATTGATAAATAGATTTTGAACGATTACCCATCCTTCAATTAGGAATTAGCAAAGGATAATTATGAATGAGATTGCCTACGAAATCGAGCATTCCCCAGCCTATGCTTCCCTACGCCTCGACTTACAAGCAAATCAAACTGTCTTGGTAGAATCGGGCGCAATGGCAGCAATGGATACTTGCATTAAAATGAAGTCCAAAGTCAAAGGTGGCTTAATGCAAGGTATCGGTCGGATGCTGGGCGGTGAATCTTTATTTTTGAGTGAATTTACCGCTGAAGGAAGGGCAGGACAACTCTATGTTTCGCCTGGAGTCCCTGGAGACATTCAGCATTACTACCTGAGTGGTAATGGATTGATGGTGCAATCTTCGGGTTTTGTTGCAGCTAACCCTAGTGTCGAAATTGATACTAAGTTTCAAGGTTTTAAGGGCTTCTTTAGTGGGGAGTCGTTATTTTTACTGAGAGCAACAGGTCAAGGAGATATCTGGTTTAGTTCTTATGGGGCAATTGTAGAAATTCCAGTTGCCGGTGATTATGTAGTAGATACGGGCTATATTGTGGCGTTTGAAGACTCGTTACAATACAATGTCGAAATGTTGGGAGGCTTGTCATTTAAAGGGCTGAGAACTGGAATTTTGGGCGGGGAAGGATTGGTTTGCCGCTTCCGGGGTAAAGGACGTTTATGGATTCAGTCGCGTGAGCTTTATGCACTGGTAAATTTCTTGAATCCGTTCCGTCCAGTGAAGAGTAGTAACTAAGCTGAATCTTGCTGTAACTGCACCAAATAGAACTTTTAGACGGTCGCGTTATGTCGGTTCTTACTTAAGGGCAATATAGAGAGGAACCTCACCCCCAACCCCTCTCCGTTCGCGGAGAGGGGAGAATCTTGAACCCCTGTGGGTAAATGGGGTGGGGGTGAACTGTAGGGCATCTAAATAGAGAATTGCGATCGCGTGCAGGTAACTCACGATGCAATAGAAAGAAGGTCAATGCATTGCTATACCGGATGCAACTAGGCAATGCAGTAACAATAGCGTTTTTGGAGCAAGCCTGAAGTGTCTGGAACTGCAACATCGAGCGATCGCAACCCACCTCCCAATAACCGCCAGTTACTGATTGTCTTAGGGCTATTTATTGGATTTATCGTCGGCGTTATTTGGCTGCTGGGGTTGTTTATTAATAGCTTGGTGTGGGTAATTCCTCCCAGTGTGGAGCGACAGTTGGGTGCCGTCATTGTCCCGGCTTATGAGCGCTTGGCAAAGCCCTCACCGGCTCAAGATACGCTAAATCAGCTGCTAGATAGGCTGGAGACAAAGTTGCCTTCCGAGCAGCGCCAAGAGCGAGATTATCGGGTGCTATATGTTCCCGATAATACGGTGAATGCGCTGGCGCTACCGGGCGATCGCATTATCATCTACGCCGGTTTGCTGAAACAGACGGAATCGGAAAATGAGCTGATGATGGTGTTGGGGCATGAATTGGGGCATTTCGCCCACCGAGATCATTTACGGGCGTTGGTGCGACAACTACTGTTACCCATTGCGATCGCTACTGTCTTTGGGGATGCTGCTGGGTTATCATCGGCAGCGGCGACGGGTGTTCAAGCTGTTAGCAGTTCCCGATTCTCTCAATCTCAGGAATCTGAGGCGGATGAGTTTGGCTTAACATTGTTGCAACAAACTTACGGTCATGTTGCGGGTGCAACCGACTTTTTTGCTCGAATGAGTCGCAAAAGTGGTGCAGGCTTTGATTTCTTGACCTCCCATCCTGCCCCTGGTAGGCGCGTTAAAGAATTGCAGCGCTTAATTGAGCAGCGGAATTATCCTGTAAAAGAGCGATCGCCTTTACCGGAAACACTGGCGAACCTGGAAAAATAGCCAGCGCTCCGAGACCTAACCCTCTGCCCGTTCTTTTCTACTAGGGAAGGGGCGCAAGCTATCTTCAAAGCCCCTCTCCGAATCAAAGAGGGGTTAGCAGAGAGGTTTCTCCCGTTCACACGACTTGATTCGTAATCATCCACACAGTGCTATCCGAGCGGACGTAGGGAACCGAAATTTTGCTAAATCCAGTAATGAAAGGTCTGTTGTATAACTGCCAATAACTGGGACTAATCTCATCAGCAATCGCCTTGAGCGCTTGCACTTCCTGCTTCAGTTCCTCCGCCAGTTCGTTAATTCGTTCAGCGCGATCCTGAGCGCGTTGTTTTCCTTCCTCTACCTGCTCTGCGAGAGGATGTTGTGTCCGCCCCTGCAATAACTCTTGCAATCCTTGCGATCGCCCGATCTCCTTCAATTTAGCTTCCAAGGCAGCGATCGCATCATCGATTCCCTTGACTTCAGCAGAGATTTGTGCTGTTTCTCTAGCATGACGACGATAAGCCTCAACGATTGCTTCTGGCGTGTTATAGCTTGGCAATACTGGATCGACTTTCAGGATGGCGCGTTCTTCTTTGAGCGCCTCAATCTGAGTGCGAATCGCTTCAATTTCTACTTGAATTGGCTCCATAATTACTTTCCTAACTTAGGTGAATAGTTCCGTAAAACTTCTGGCATTTTGTGAATCAATTTACAGGGTTACGATTACTCGACATTAATTCACCCGTTTGTTGACCTAACTTATGTTGAACCGAATTAGTCTTAAAAAGACAGCAAATTCGTTTTTAGTCATTGCCACAATTTTAAGTATGGAAACGGGATTGCTAAATGAGTCAATGCCTGCTTTAGCGGATATGACTACAAGTAACTGGAGCGAATGGATTGAAATCAATGAAACCAACAGTGTCAGCCGAGTGACGAATCGGAGAGACGATACCAGCCAGAACAACTGTCTGGATAATGCGCTTGAATTCCTGAAAAGTAGTAATGCCCAAGAGACAGGAGTTATCACAGAAGCAGCTTACGGACGATTTGGGAATCTGTCAGCTTATTTAATTTGTGCGCCTGAAGGGGATAAAGTTCTCGTTTTTGTTTCAGGACCTAGAAACCAATCCACACAAATTCAGCAGTTACGCAAAAATCTGAGTGACCAATTTAGGAAATATTAGAGGTTTTCGCCCCGTGGGTGTCAATCGAGAGCGATCGCACTTGTGCCATAATTCCCTCATCCTTCCAAGCCGCCGCCATTGCCTCCACAACTGTCGGTGCCAACGCCGCCTCTGCTAAAGCTAATAAAGTTGGTCCCGCACCACTAATTACCATCCCAAAAGCACCAGAAGCCATTGCTGCCGAGCGTACAGCATCATATCCTCGAATCAACGCTGTCCGATAAGGCTGATGGATTCGGTCTTGCATCGCAACTCGCAACCAATCAGCCCTGCCGGTTTCCAACCCTCGCAATAATAAACCCAGATGCGCTGTATTAAAAATTGCATCGGCACGGCTGTATTGAGTTGGTAAAACTCGCCGCGCTTCTTCAGTTGAAAGTTCAAAATCCGGAATCGCGACTACTGGGACAATCTCAGAATGCCAAGGAATCTCACAAATTTCCCATTCTTCTTTGCTTTCTCCGTGTCTGTGCGGTTCGTCACTCAAACCCGTCGCTGCTAGACGACACCCCCCCATCAGTGCTGGAACCACATTATCAGGATGTCCTTCCAGAGCGATCGCAATTCTTCTCACCTCATTTTCATCTAGAGGTGCCCCAGCCAGACAGTTCGCACCCACCAAACCTCCCACAATTGCCGTCGCCGAACTCCCCAGTCCTCTTGCCAGGGGCACACCCAGCTCGATCTCAATCTGCACAGGCGGTGGCGTTTTCCCGATATGCTCGTACAATTTCACAAATGACTGGTAAACCAGATTATCAGCACCCGTGTTGACTCGTGCGGCTTCTGTTCCCTCGACCGTAATGCTGAGTCGTGTTACAGCATCCGCTTCCTGGCGTGTGAACTTGAACTGGTTGTACAGCGTTAAAGCTGCGCCTATGCAATCAAAACCCGGCCCCAAGTTAGCAGTTGTGGCTGGAACGCTGACGGTAACGGTAGAAACAGGATGCATCTCAACGAATTGCGAAATAGACTATTATAGACTCTACCGTTTAACAGCCTGCTATCTATGAAGGAACGTTTTTTTCCGGCATTACGCAGATGTTCAATGGCAGCATGACTGTAAAAGTAGTCCCCACTCCAACTTCACTATTTACAGCAATCTCTCCACTCTGTAAGTCTAAACATTTTTTGACAATCGTTAGTCCTAGTCCATGACCGGGAATACTACTCACATTTGTCGCTCGATGAAATGAGTCAAACAATAGTTCTCGGTCGCCTGGAGGAATGCCAATTCCGTTGTCTTTTACCTGAAAAACTGCCTCTCCATTCTCACACAAAAGTTCAAAGTAGATATTGCTGCCTTCGGGTGAATATTTGATAGCATTCCCTAACAAATTACTAAATATATGCCGCAGCAGTTTTTCATCCAAACAAGCATCAGTACACTCACCTTGATTGGTGAAAATAATTCTATGTTTTGAACCAGAGCTGAATTGCATATGGTCTACCAAATCCCGGCAAAAGCATACTAAATCCAGGGGTTTTGGCTTGCATTCTAGTTTTCCTTCGTCTGCTTTTCCAAACTCTAAAACTTCGTTTAACAAATTGTTCAGCGAATGAACCGAGGTTTGAATAAGATAGAAATACTCACGTCTTCTAAGTTCTGTTAATTCGTGGCTATAAGATTCCAGTAGTTCAGCAGAAGATAAAATTGCGGTCAGCGGGTTACGGAATTCGTGGGCAACCATGAACCAAAAGCGAGATTTAAGTTCGCTTAATTGTTTTTCTTTTTCAAGAGCTACGCGAGTTGCTGCTTCGGCTAAATGTCTGCGAAGTGCGATTTCAATCGTAGTATGTAAATCTCTTTCATCAAACGGTTTAATTATATAGCCAAATGGATCTGTAATTTTGGCTCTTTCCAGGGTTTTTTTATCGGCATAAGCAGTTAAATAAATTACTGGAATATCGAAGTTTTTATGAATTTTTTCAGTGGTTTCTATTCCATCCAATTGTCCTTTCAACATAATATCCATTAACACTAAATCGGGCTGAATCTCCAATACTTTTTGAATCGCTTCCTCTCCCGAAGCAACAGAAGCGACAACGTTATATCCTAAGCGTTGCAAGCTCTTTACGATATCCTTGGCAACAATTCTTTCATCTTCAACTACTAAAATTTTTTCCTTTGCCATTTTTTTTATTTATGTCTTCCTAATGTTGCCGATTTCTGAAAATGTGATAAAAAAGCTTGTCCCTCTACGACTATCAAGTTCGATAGTCCCGTCTAATTGTTCAGTGAGGGTGCAGACTAACTCCAACCCCAAGGATTCAGTATTCCGGAAGTCCAAGTCTTTCGGGAAACCAATTCCGTTGTCACTGACGTTCAAAATAAATTGATGATTGCCGTTTGAGTAAATATTAATACAAATTTCCTTAGCGATACTGGGCGTTGGAAAAGCGTGTTTTAAGGAATTCGACATTAATTCATTGATAATTAGACCACAAGGAATCGCTGTATCAATGTTTAGGTTAATGTCATTAACGTTTGTTTTCAGCGTAATTGCCTGAGAGCTTGCTTTGTAGGAACGAAGTAAATTTCCTGCCAGGTCGCGAATATACTCAGCAAAGTCTATCCTAGATAGGTCTTTGGACTGATACAATTTTTCGTGAATCAGAGCCATCGAGCGAATGCGATTCTGACTGTCCTTGAACATTCCCAGAACCTGTTCCTCTTTGGTATAGGCAGATTGCAGCTTTAACAGACTAGAAATAATCTGTAAATTGTTTTTGACGCGGTGGTGAATTTCCTTCAGCAGCACCTCTTTTTCTTTAAGCGAAGCCTTGAGTTGCTCTTCTGCTCGTTTGCGTTCGGCGAGTTCAGCTTGTACCTGCTGATAAAGTTCAGACTGCTGAATTGCGATCGCTACTTGCGTTGACAATTGTTTGAGCAAATCAATCTCAAACTCCCGCCACCGCCTGGGTCCCGAACAGTGATAGGCGCACAGCAGACCCCACAAATGTTCTCCTTGCAGAATCGGAACCACGAGGCTCGCTCGGATATCATACAAAGCCAGGATATCGATGTGACATTGGGTTAACCCGGTGGTATAAATATCTGCTGTGACTTGAATACGCCCTTTTTTGTAGGCTTGGGCATAATTCTTCCCAAAGCAATTGTCGTGAATTGTGCTACTTAGAGCAGGTTGCCAGCCCTCAGCAACCGATTCGACAACGACAGTGCCACTCATATCTGGATTAAAACGGTAGATAATCACGCGGTCAGTTTGGAGAAATTGCCGCACTTCAGCGACGGCGGTGTTCAGAATTTCGTCCAAATTGAGTGATTGATGAATGCGAAGGGCAATTGTGGTTAACAGGCGATTGCGCTCAAGCTGTTCCAAGAGTTCCGCTGGGCTTTCCTGTCCTTGAGGTTCTAGGGTTTCATTGTGCGGGGGGAGAGAGGATTCGGCTTCAAACTGCTCGATCGATTGCTGCAATTGCTCTACTGCTGTAGATATTTGTGTGAGATCGAGCGTTTGCAAAAAACTGGTTTGGGTAACAATACCTAACAGCTCCCTGGGATTCTCCGACACCACAACTCGCTGCACCTGGTGCTGCTGCATTTCCCAAAGGGCAACTAACACTGAATCTGAGGGGCTTAAAGACAACACGGATGCCCTCATTACCCTAAACGCCTGTATCTGCGATAAATCCAGGCTGAGAGCCTGAAGATCGATGATGTCCCGTTCGGTGACAATCCCTACTGGCTTCAGGAGGGTTGTTAGCGTAGCGGTAGGTCGCACGTTTTGAGTTTTGTTAGTGTAGCGATGCGTAGGAAGTTTTGAGTGTTGAACCTTTGCTTCGCTCAAGGGATCGGGTTGAAGTTTTGAGTTTTCAATAGAACTCGACTCGGAACTTTCTTCTGTAAGCACAACACAATTGACCTGGTGTTCTGCCATTAATTGAGCTAAGCTCAGCGCCGAAGCCGTCGCCGGTGCTTGAATAACTGGGGCAGTCATCACTTCTGTCAAAGGCTGCGATTTGATTAGCTCATCGAGGGGCAGTGCTTGGCGAATACTTTCGAGGGTGATAGTGCCCACCACTTGCCTTTGCGCGTCTATAACAGGTAGGTGGCGAATTTGATGCTGGCGCAGGATTGACAATGCTGTGAAAATATTCTCTGTGTCAGATTCAGTCAGAGCGATGCTCGGCTGCGTCATCACCGAGGCAATCTTGACTTCTGCTAAATTGATTCCTGAGGCGATTACCTGGATAGCATCTGTGTGGGTAAACACTCCGATTAACTGCAACCCTTCTACTACAAAGACAGCGCTAGCTCGTGCCTCGCTCATTAGCACTGCTTCTGGGGGTATCTTCAAACTAGGAAGTACGCAACTGCTTTTCGCTTTGCCCATCATGGCGATCGCGTCCATCAGTGGGGTGTCAGCCGATACAGTCAGAGGACGACGATCGATGACAGATTCTAAGCTAAGCAATCCCTTTGTTGGCATGGGTCAACCTGTGTATTATTGCGGTGTATTGCAGTGGGCGATCGCATACTTGCATTTGCAATTCCTCTATTACCAAATAGATTTTGCGAAAAGCAGTTGCTCCTTCACTTAGGATTCCCGCCAGAACTGTATTCGGTATCACATCGCCGCCTCGCAACGGGATTTATTTGACACAAATTGCCTTCACACAAGTTGCCGCGCCTTTTGCGGTACAGTCAAAATTCACCAATCGCTACTACCGACACCCTATTTGCGTGCAGGAAGGTAAATCTTTGATTCGTCTCTAGGCTTCGCGTGCTTTTGCCCTCATTCATCAAATTCATGACAGCAAGAAAACATCCCCGCAACCGTGAAATCCCATATGATTCGGATGTTTTACCAGGGCGATCGCTTTTTTACCACCTCCACCTTAGCTAGATCCTACCTAGCCAGAGAGTTAAGACAAAACCCTTTTGAGCATACCTTTTGTCAACCTCTTAAATCCTCTTACTAAAGGAATATTTAAATGGATATTGATTTGACTAATATCTGCGCTGGCAGCATCTGACAAAAGGGTGAAATCCTAATAATTGGGAAGATATATAGTGTTTAGCTGGATTGGGGCTTAAAATCAGTTCTGCTACATCAAATCAATAAAACAAAGTAAAAAATGAACTTAATTAAGCGCATTCCAAATATCCTGTTGCACCCCAAAAGTGAGTGGCGAGCGATCGCAAAAGAAACAACCTCTAGCGCTAGATTGTATAACACCTATATTGCTCCTCTGGCAGCGATCGCTCCAATCGCCGCAGCGGTTGGTTGGGCAGTTATCGGCATCAATACCTCTAGTATCGTTACGTCTCGGTTGCCCTTAGTGCCAGCTATTTTATATGCAGGTGTTAGCTTTTTACTAACACTATTAAGCGTATTTTTCTTGTCGTTGATTATTAATGCTTTCGCTCCTCAATTTTCAGCCGAGAAAAATCAGCTACAAGCTCTTAAAGTTGCTGCTTATGCCAACACACCTGCCTGGTTAGCCGGTATCCTCCGTATCATCCCAAGTTTCACGATTTTCGCATTTCTTGCTGGGTTGTATAGCGTATATCTGCTATATCTGGGATTGCCGATTGTGATGAAATGCCCGAAAAATAAAGCAACTGCCTACACTGCGGTAACGCTTGCGGGTGCGGTTGTACTGTATGTATTTGTTATCGGGATTAGCAATCTATTTGTTAGATTTCCCAAACCAGCACTCTAAAAAATGTTGGAATCGGCAGGCACTGGGAAGCTGAAAAATATCAATATTAAACGGATTTATAGCGTGCAATATAAAGGCGGAACCTCACCCCCAGCCCCTCTCCGTCAACGGAGAGGGGGAAAGATTTAACCCCTCTTTGCAAGCGGAGAGAGGCTGAGCTGGGGTGGCATTTTTGCTGTTATTGAGATGCACCCAATTGAAAAAGGGCACTCTTTTGGAGTGCCCCTATATGAACTATGAACTGGCAACTTCTTAAAAATTGTCGAAGTTAGCGATCGCGTTTTTCATCTTCTCCAACACTTCTTCTACAGGAATGACCCCCACATCGCCAGCCGCGCGGGTGCGAATACTCAGGCTATTTGATTCCAGCTCTTTCGCCCCTACCACTGCCATGACAGGGATCTTGTCCTTTTCGGCATTGCGAATCATTTTGCCCATGCGATCGCCGCTGGTATCGACTTCCACGCGAATACCGAGCGATCGCATCTTCTGTGCCACTTCCTGAGCAAAAGGCAACTGGGCATCGCTCACCGTCAGCAATCGCGCTTGGACTGGCGCTAACCACAGCGGGAAATCCCCCGCATACTCTTCAATCAAGATCCCGATGAGCCGTTCCAAGGAGCCAAAGGGAGCGCGGTGAATCATCACCGGACGCTTCCGGGAACCATCCTCCGCCACATATTCCAAATCAAACCGTTCTGGCAGGTTGTAATCCACTTGGACAGTCCCCAACTGCCACTCGCGGTCTAAGGCATCGCTGAAGATAAAATCCAGTTTCGGGCCATAAAATGCGGCTTCGCCAATGCCTTCAAAGTAGTTCATGCCCAAGGTTTCCACGGCGCGGCGAATCGCTCCTTGAGACTTCTCCCAAGCTTCATCGGAACCGATGTACTTATCTGAAGCCGGATCGCGAAAACTGAGTCGCGCTTTGAAGTTTTTCAGTTGCAGACTCTTGAACACCGACAGAATCAAATCCACCACTTTCAGGAATTCGCTGTCTAGCTGTTCTGGCGTCACAAATAAGTGAGAATCATCCACCGTGAAACCGCGCACCCGCGTTAAGCCGCCCAGTTCCCCAGATTGCTCGTAACGGTAGACGGTGCCAAATTCCGCCAGACGCATCGGCAGTTCCCGATAGGAACGCAACTCGCTCTTATAGATTTGGATGTGGAAGGGGCAATTCATCGGCTTCAGGACGAATCCCTGTTCTATCGCCGCCGCCTGCTCATCTTCCGCCATCAGCGGGAACATATCCTCTTTGTATTTCTGCCAATGTCCGGAAGTTTTGAATAAATCGACTCTGGCAATGTGAGGCGTCACCACCTGCTGGTATCCGCGTTTCAGCTGTTCCTGCTTCAGGAAGTCTTCTAAAACACTTCGCAACACCGTTCCTTTCGGCGTCCACAGAGGTAATCCCGGCCCCACCGGATCTGAGAAAATAAAGAGTCCCAGTTCTTTGCCGAGTTTGCGGTGATCTCGGCGTAGCGCTTCTTCCTTGCGGCGCTTATATTCAGCCAGCTGTTCTGGCGTTTCCCAAGCGGTGGCATAAATGCGCTGGAGTTGAGCTTTCGTTTCATCCCCCCGCCAATAAGCACCGGCAACACTTTCGAGTTCGATTGCCTTCGGATTTAACTCACTGGTATTTTCCAAATGAGGGCCAGCACACAAATCCCACCATTGATCCCCCAAGTGGTAGATGGTAATTGGTTCCTCAATGTCTTCTAATATTTCTAGCTTGTAAGGCTCATTAATTGTCTTGATCCGACCTTCAGCTTCCTCGCGACTGACTTCTTCCCGAATCACCGGCAATTTCCGATTGATGATTTTGACCATCTCTTTCTGGATGGACTTCAAATCTTTTTCGGTAAATGGCTCTGGATTATCAAAGTCATAGTAAAAGCCGTTCTCAATCCAAGGGCCGATAGTCACCTGCGCTTTGGGAAACAGCTTTTGCACCGCCATTGCCATAACGTGGGAAGCGGTGTGACGGATTTTCTTCAACGATTCAGATTCGCTGGTACGGGGCAAATACATTTTTTCTGGCTGTTCTTGAGACGCTGGAGATTCTGAGACGCTCATCGGCGGTTCCATAAGGACGAAGAAACGGGCAATTAATCGGGTGTTACTGCCTCTATCATACCGAGGTTGTTTTTCCCTGGCGATGTGGTTGTTGTTTAAGAGAATCTAAAAATATTATTACGAATTGTAAACTACGTTAAGATTAAATTTAGATAGTATTCGGTTTTTGATTCATGGCTGCTTCCAACTTGCCTGAAAATGAATTGCTGAAAACGGTATTACAACCGCTCTTAGAAGATTTTCAGTATTGGTTTGCGCGATCGCGCGCTCTCTTAGAAACTGAAGAAATTACTTTTTTAAGTGCCCAACAGCAATCCGACTTACTGGATCGAGTCAAGCTTGCTCACGCGGAAGTCAGCACCGCTCAGATGCTCTTTCAAGCGACTGATGCTCAAGTTGGCATTGAAACGTCAGTTCTGATGCCGTGGCACCAGTTGGTTACTGAGTGTTGGCAGGTGTCGATGCGCTTCCACGCTGAGCAATCCACTTCCACGAACAAGTAAATCTAAGGGCGAAACATCTTTACGGAAAATCCGGGGGCAAGCATTACCGTTTCGCCACGAATGCGAAAGCCCCTATTGACGAACATCCCATTAGACTGTGCGGCTTGGAGGAAAATCGTATGTTACACCTGCTTTATTTAATTGCCTTTACTGTTCTGGCGTTTCTTGCTATAGGGAATATGCTCCGCAACTTGTTAACCATCAGTAGTATGGATTCTCAACGGCGCTACCCACCAGGGATGCAGTCCCAATTTAGAGATTCTCGCTCTCCTTATGGGTCAATCCCACACCCGGAACTATTAGATGATGCCGGGAACCCGATTAATGAACCGCTTCTCGTGATGCGTTCCATGACCGTAGAAGACGCCCGCGAACAATTGGACGCCCTCTATAAATCTTCTCCCGGTATCAATGGGGACACCGAGGAAGCATGAATCAGAGCTATTTCAAAAGTAAAATTGGATAATTTAGCCGAAAAATTAGCAAGGTTTTTTACAGACTGGCAATCAGCTTGATAAAGCTAGGTGGGCATTCCCCACCCAGCTTCTAAATCAAGCTTCAATCACAACCCGCAAATTACCGCGTTTTTTGGCAACCCGACAGGCAGTGGTATTGCCGGAACGCTCAAATTCCAAATCCAGCAAAGTCTGCCCCACTCTCAAGTTCTGTAGCGCTAGACGATTAATCGACTCCGGCAAAGCAGGATCGATAATCCGCAAGCAGTTATTGGGAGCATCGGGAACTAAATTTACCATCATTTGCAGCAACTGGAAGATACTGCCGGTTGCCCAAGCTTGAGGAGAACAAGCGACGGGATATTTGACCGTAGTGTTATCTTCTGTGCGTTCGTAACCGCAGAAAAGTTCTGGCGGTCGTTGATAAGGTTGCTGTAAAGTCATATCCATTAAAGCTTTGGCAAGTTCCAGCGCTTGATCGATTAGACCGAGCGATCGCACCCCCATCGCAATCATGGCATTGTCGTGAGGCCACACAGAACCGACATGATAGCCCATCGGATTATAAGCCGGTGACAAACTACTGAGGGTGCGAATTCCCCAGCCGTTGAACATATCCGGTGCCCGTAGCCGTTCCGCCACGCTATAAGCTTTTTCTGGTGTCAAGATGCCCAAATACAGACAGTGACCGGGGTTAGAAGTAATACTATCAACCTGATTGCCGTCGCCATCCAAAGCCAAGGCGCAGAAATCTTCCTCTGGCATCCAAAAATCCCGATTGAAGCGATTCTTCAAATCTCTCGCCTCATCTTGCCACCTGTCGGCTAAATCAAGGCGCTTCTTCATGCGGGCAATTTCTGCCAGACGGATTTTGGCAGCATAGACATAAGCTTGCACTTCACAAAGAGCGATCGCGCCCATCGCCATCTGCCCCTTGCGATTCACAATACAGTCGCCAGAGTCTTTCCACCCCTGATTCGCCAAACCCCGCTTCGATTGACGTTGGTAGATGAGATAACCCGTTTCCTTGCTGTTGCGGTCAATCCAATCCATTGCCGCCAAGGCATTAGGCCACAGTAGCTCTAGGGTTTCCCGATCGGCTGTCCAGGCAAAGTGTTCCGCATACAGCATTAACCATAGCGGGGTCGCATCTACGGTGCCGTAATAAGGTGTATGGGGAATTTCTTCACAACGCGCCATTTCACCCAACCGCAGCTCGTGCAAAATCTTCCCTGGCTGCTCATCGCGCCACTCATTATCCGTTTTCCCTTGGTATTCAGCCAAGATCGTTAGGGTTTCGCGGGCAATTGTCGGATCGAGCATCAGCGTTTGCGACGCCGCAATAATCGAGTCGCGCCCAAACAACGTCGAAAACCAAGGCACCCCAGCCGAGAGTACCTTCCCTTTGCCGAAAGACTGGCGTAGTAAATAAGTATCCTGCTCGGCTCGCTCGATCGCTCGATTAAACGTGTTTTTGTCTGAGCGAATCCCGGTTACGTGTTGACGCCACTCCTGCTGCTCCGATAACTCTGCGGCTCTAGCCTGTACCAGCGTGACTGGGGCAGATACCCTAGAAGTGGGACGGTTATTGGTACGCATTTGCAGCCGATAGCCCAGTTTTTGGGTTTCGTGAGGCTCCATCTCCAGCTGCCAAACTGCCGTATAACCACTGAGAGTGTCTGGCTGGCGATGAACAAACTCGATGTGCGATTCCATTACAGAGCCATCCAACCCTTGATAAGCGAGCGTCATTTCTTGCTTTTCGGGTTCTGCGGCTTGACTTTTAGGCACGGCTCGTAACAGCTGCCCCTTGTTTTTTCGACCGTACCCCCGAACTACAAATAAGTCCACAAAATCCGCATCAAAGCTGAGACTCAGCTGAAAGCGAATGGAACTGGTGCTGTAGTTGGAAACAGTTAATTCTTCAAACAGCGCTCCATTTAGGACAATTTCTCGGTTAATTCCGATGGTGTCGGCTCGAAGAGGTGCAAAGTCAAAAATTGCCCCGCCGTCAATTTGCTCATTTGGCTCTAATTTATCCCCTCCCTCTAATCGCTCTCCTCCGTCCATGCTGGGATTGGTACACAGAACTGAAAGGGCAAATCCTTTGTCAGCTGTGCTACTGAGCAAGACGGGGGAGCGTCCGTTAATTTGCAGTTCCAGGCGACTAAGGAACCGCGTATCGGCGCAGAAAAGCCCCATGCTGGCATTCATGTCATCGCCTAAACACCCGGCAATGTTGCCCAGGGTATCGGTGACTAAAAACAGGTCATTGTCTTTAATAGTAAGAGTCGGTTGGGGGCGATCGCCAAGAACGCAAGGCCACTCTGGAATGGGCAGCTCTTGTGCGGGAACAAAGGTTTTTCCGTCCAGTTCAAGAATATCCGGTGCCATGAATCAGGTTTCTGCTCAAGAATACAGGGTCTTTGTGAGGCTTTAATCAGGGTCACACGATCTAATTTAAAACCTTACCCATCGCTACTGATATTCAGTAGAGGATCGAGGTTTCGACAAATGTGCCCTTTTTATACTTCTACAAATCTAATCAACGATCCGCTCTATCGTTCGGAGAGAACAAAATTTCCAATTTTTTTCCAACTCTCTTACTGCGGACGGATTTTTTCTTCGCTCAACCTAGTCAATCATGCCCTTTGCGGGGATGACGGCGTTAAATGGAAATTCAACAATACACCACACCCTGCATTCTATAGTACGCTCTATTTAAGGGATTATGTTGCACAATTCTCTGGCTTAAAAGTGTCTGTGATGAAGCAGCATCTCGTATAATAGATTGCTCTAGAAATTAAGGAGGTTCGCATCTGATGGGAGTAGAGGCACTGGAAATAGAAGCATTACAAATACTGGTGGATTCGCTTATCTCTTATAAAGGACGGCTGGTTGGAACTCCAGCCGCTCATACTTATAAAAAAGATAAAAATGAAATAAATATCCCCAAAAAAGTTAGTAGAGATACGCTGAATTATGACCAAGTTTTTATTCGTGATTTTGTTCCAGTAGCACTTTTATTTTTAGTTAAAGGTGAATTTTCCGTTCAACTTGATAACAAAAAAGAGGTTACAGTCAACGGCAAGGAAATTGTCAAAAATTTTCTAGAAGTAACGTTAGAACTACACCAGCAAGAAAGATCCGAAACTTTTTTGAATACGGGTCGAGTTTTAATGCCAGCTAGCTTCAAAATTATTAAGAATAAGAAGGGCAAAGAACACTTAGACCCCGATTTTGGTCAGCACGCGATCGCTAGAGTCACGCCAGTTGATTCTAGCCTCTGGTGGATTATCCTGTTGCGGGCTTATTGGAAAGCGACGGGCGACACCTCTTTAGTCCATCAAGCCGACTTCCAAGAAGGAATCAGATTAATTCTGGAACTTTGTTTTAGCGATCGCTTCGATCGAGAACCTACTCTCTTAGTTCCCGATGGAGCTTTTATGATTGACCGTCGAATGGGCATCTATGGATACCCACTAGAAATCCAAGTCCTATTCTACGCTGCCTTGCGTGCTGCTGATGAGCTACTCGACCGCAAAAATCACAACAATAAAGATATTCTCTCAGCGATAGAGAAACGATTGGGTTCTCTGGCTAACCATATTCGGACTGAGTATTGGATGGATATGGATCGTTTAAATCAAACCTATCAGTACAATGTTGAGGAATATGGGGCAACCGCTATCAACAAATACAATATCTATGCCGCATCTATTCCTTATGCTAATTTAGACGAATGGCTGCCAGAAGACGGGGGTTATTTAGTTGGAAATATTGGCCCATCGCAGATGGATTTTCGATTCTTTTCGGTTGGTAACTTGATGGCAATCGTTTGTTCCTTAGTTACCAACGATCAGTCCGAAAAAATCATGAATCTCATCGAAAAACGAGATAAAGAGCTAATTGGACAAATGCCTTTCAAAATCTGTTATCCAGCCATAGAAGACGAAGATTGGAGAATTTTGACGGGTTGCGATCCTAAAAATAGTCCTTGGTCGTATCACAATGGGGGCAGTTGGCCCGTTTTGATGTGGATGTGGGCAGCCGCCGCTCGAAAATTGGGTCAAGACGCAAAAGAAGAGGAATATATGCAGTTTGCAAAAGCAGCAATTGAAAAAGCTGGAAAACGTTTGCAAAAAGAAGATTGGCCTGAATATTATGACGGGAAAAGCGGTCACTTAATTGGTCGAGAAGCCAGAAGGCATCAAACCTGGACTTGTGCCGGGTATTTATTAGCAAAAGAATTGATGACGCCCTCTGGTTTAGATCCCTTAGAATTAATCAAATTCAAGGAAAAAACTTATGCCAAAAATTAGTAATTTGCTAGTGTTTTACTCCTTCCGGATTCCCCATTAGCGTCATTTGATAAGCTCGTTCATACTCATCCACCATCGTCTTGACGCTAAAGCGATTCAAAACGTAGTCTCGGCACGTCTGGCGGTTTAAGGTCATCGCTTGTGGAATTGCGTCAATCATTTCTTGCAGAGAGTGACAAACAAATCCACTCTTGCCATGCGCGATGACTTCTGGCACCGAACCCATCGCCATTCCAATCACCGGCGTCCCCGTTGCCATCGATTCAATCATTACCAAGCCAAATGGTTCCCGCCAGGTAATCGGGAATAGCGTCACGGTGGCACCTCCTAGTAACTGCGCCTTTTCTTCGTGAGAAACTTCACCGAGATATTGGATTTGTTCGCCATCAATCAGCGGTTTTATCTGTTCATGAAAATAAACTTTGTCTACCGGGTCAACCTTACCTGCCATTTTTAAAGGATAGCCGCTGGCACGAGCAATTTTTATTGCTCCTTCCGGACCTTTTTCTGGGGAAATACGCCCCACAAAGGCTAGATAGGGCGGTTCAATTGCTTTTTCCTGAAAGGGATATACTGCTGGGTCGATGCCGTTGTAGACCGTATGGATGTAATTTAAACCGAGTCGGGGTTCTCTCTGAGCTTCACTGATACTGATATAAGGCTCCCATGCAAATTGCCGGAATATTTTCTCATTATCTGGCGTGAAAATGCCGTGTGTGGTGTGTACGGTCGGCGTCTTCACAAAAGGCGTATAGGGCAGAGCTGCATAGCCGACGTGGGAGTGAATAATATCAAAGTGATGCGCCTGTTGATAGACCTGAGAGAGCATCATTAGCTCATAAACTCCAGGCTCTTTAATCTTTGAATCTAAGCGCAGCGCTTGGTTATGCACTGACTTCATCTGAGCTTTTGTAATCGAGTCTCCAGAGGCGAATAATGTTACCTGATGACCGCGCCGAACTAATTCATCAGTTAGTAAACTGACAATGAGTTCAATCCCGCCGTAGCGAAAAGGTGGCACTCGTTCCCACAGCGGTGCAATTTGGGCAATTCTCATAAGAAAAACTGGAAGATGACAATCTTCAAAATCTTAGCTTAGTTTGCTCTGTTTAGAAACTAGATGTTTTCACCGTTAGCGATATTTGTTGCGAATCACATTGCGGATACTCCAGTAAAAGTTACTCCACTCTTCTACGAAGGTTTTAAGCATGAGAAAAGCGAAACATATAATTCCTACTGTAATCGCAGCGGCTTTTAAAAGGCTTATCTGGGCACCCGCTATTTTAAATATTCCAGCACAGACTAGAGCAATGATTCCTCCAATTATTATGGATTTTACAGTTTTAAAAACAATAACGATAATCACCATAAATATAGATTCTAATCCTGAAAACAAGACATTTATCGCTTTAACTAACTCATTTCCATAACTTAAAAGTAACCAACTACTAATCCCTAAACCTGCACAAATTAGAATAATGTTAAGTATTATCATTATTTTGCCCTGATTAGTTCTTAACTAAAGATACTATGCTTCAACAAATCTGAGAATGAAGAAAACACTTAAAAGTTCCAGATTTTAACCAGCCTTTAGCTAAAAATACATAGAAATTGAGCATTTACTTCACCATCTTTACAAAATCGTTGTTTTTCTCAATCTTAAACCAGAGGCGATCGCTACCAAGATAGCGATCGCCTCTGGATGTCCTGACTTTAAAAACTGCTGAATCCTGTAGAGGCGGGGTTTTCCCGCCGCTGCTGTGAATTGCAAGAGGACATGGGAAAGAAGATTTGGTACCAAGACTTGCATATTTTAAGCCCATGACCTTTTCATTAGAAGATAGGACTGAAGACAGAAGGAATCAATAAGAGTCAGAACTGTGCAAATTTACTAGGGATTTTCACAAGCCATTTTTGCAGTGTATAGAGTCTTTTGCATATCTTCAGCCGTACCTGTTAGTTTTCCAAGCGTTTCTTGTAAATCCTGATTGGACTGGCTAAAGCTCAAACTGAATGACAATTGAGCGAACAGTTATTTATGCAGACGTAGAAAGGGGCTGATGTATTTGAGTATTCTGGGGACGCTGACTGGTGATAAGCATCTGCATCGTTGCCGGGGGTGCTAAGGTAACGCCACGACGGACAGGTTTAACCGGACGTTGATCGGTGAGAGCTAGTTGATAACGCGAAAGCATCTTCGCCAGTACCAGCTTCATTTCAAACAAGGCAAATGCCATCCCGATACAACGACGATTGCTGCCACCAAAGGGCAAATATTCATAGGGAGAAAATTGTCGTTCCAAAAAGCGCTCAGGCTTGAAAGAATTTGCTTGGGGGTAAATATCCTCACGGTGATGAACCAGATAAATACAGGCAGCAAGCGGTGTAC
Organism: Trichocoleus sp. DQ-A3; assembly: GCF_039961975.1. Classification (NCBI taxonomy): domain Bacteria; kingdom Bacillati; phylum Cyanobacteriota; class Cyanophyceae; order Leptolyngbyales; family Trichocoleusaceae; genus Trichocoleus; species Trichocoleus sp. DQ-A3. The sequence continues at coordinate 172,191 of NZ_JAMPKC010000006.1, forward strand.
CGGCATCAAATTGATAGCCCATCAGTTGCACTGGCGATCGCGCTATTCGACCGAAAGTAAATAGCGCCACTGGATAAATTCGCAACGTTTCCGAGCAAACAGCGTTGAGATAGGGAAGTTTAGAAATGGCGCTGACATCGGAAACATCCCCAACACTATCCAGCTCCTTGAGAAGCTTGTCCTGTACCTCTGGTTGTTGGTGTATCCAATACAACGCCCAAGCGATCGCTGAAGCAGTGGTTTCGTGACCCGCCAACAGGAAGGTCATTAACTCATCGCGCAATTCTTCATCCGTCATTGGTTGCCCGTCCGTATCCCGCGCAGACATCAACAGCGTAAGAATATCTGTGCGATCTGGATCGAATTGCTCCCGGCGTTGCTGAATCTCATCGTAAATGAGTCGGTCAATTTGCTGCCGTCGGCGAAGAAATTTTCCCCAAGGACTCCAAGAACCCAAATCTCGTTGGAGTGAAGGAAAAAAGAGGACGGTGGATGAGAGGGGAGAACTCACAGCATCCAGCATCGAAGTAAGGAGTCCCTTGAGTTCCTGGAAACGCTGACCCTCATTGATGCCAAAGACAGCGCCTAAGATGGTTTCCAGAGAAATCTCTTGTGTGGTGGCACGAATTAGGAAGGGTTTGCCAATCGTCAGCCGATTCATGACTTCCTCGGTAATGTCACAAATCAACTTGCCGTAAGCTCGCATTCGTTCCCCATGAAAGGGGGGAGTCAATAGCTGTCGCTGGCGCTGGTGGCGATCGCCATCTAGTAATATCAGAGATTGGTCGCCCAGCAAAGGTTGTAAAATCTTATTCCCACTACCGCTGTTAAATTGTCTGGGATCTGCCGTTAACAGCTCCTGAATTCCTTGCGGATTGCTAATGAGTACATACGGGGGAAAGCCACCCCAGCGAGCTGTGAAGCAGTCACCATAAGCTTTAACAGACGTTTCTAGGTACTGCACGGGCTGGGAAATCCATTGGAGTAGTTGCAGAAATTGCGGCGTCTGCGGCCCATCAGGCAGTGTCATAGCGTTTTTCCTTTTATCGATCGCAAAACTAAGCTAGCAGAGGCAGCGATGCGATCGCTGTAATCTGGGGCGAAAACCTTCCACTAGAAAACCTTCCACTACAGGATAATTCGACGTCAGCGTTTAGAGGATTTCAACGAGTGCAATCCTCAGCCTTCAGTCGTAAAAGTGGATCGATGCATTTTGTCTAAAATCTAGCCCGGTGATGATTTGGGGTCTTCGGCAAGTCAGTAGAGTTCAGAGGGTACTGTTTTCAACTATGCGATCGCCAAGTCATGCTCCAAGTCCTATTCCCTCCTGTAAGTAACTATATTCTTAACGTGTTGGTAATTGGTCTACTCCTGCTCATGGTCACGCTGGGATCGAGCTGGATTTCGCGAATACCCCTCTCCTATGCGATCATTTACCTGATCGTGGGTATCGGATTAGGGCAATACGGGCTTAAGTTAATTCAGATACGACCAGACGCGGAGTTTCTGGAACGACTAACGGAATTTGTGGTGATTGTCTCCGTTTTTGGCTGCGGTCTAAAGATGAATCGCCCATTCAGATTAAGGTCGTGGAACACAACGGTGCGGTTGATTGGATTTCTGATGCCGATTTCAATTTTTGCGATCGCTGCCGTTGGTCATTGGTTTTTAAAAATGGATTGGGGTCCAGCGATTTTACTCGGTGCAATTCTCGCCCCAACCGATCCCGTCTTGGCTTCAGAAGTTCAGATGGGAGATCTAAAAGATAAAGATGAGCTGCGCTTTGGTTTGACTTCGGAAGGCGGTTTAAACGATGCGCTTGCTTTTCCGTTTGTTTATTTCGGGATTCACGCCTTAAAAGATAGCAACTGGGACAACTGGTTTAAACAATGGGTAGCGGTTGATTTACTTTGGGCGGTCGCGGCTGGCATTGTCATGGGAATTATCGCGGCAAAAATAGTTGTTTTCGTTGACCAGCAACTGCAACGTTTCCGCCAGGTCGATGAATTGATGGAGGATTTTGTTGCTCTCAGTACGATTTTGATCGCCTATGCTTTGACAGAAATTGTTAACGGCTACGGCTTTTTGGCAGTTTTTGTGGCTGGAGTCGTCGTTCAGCGGAGTTACCGCGATCCCGAAAAGAAAATTTCGCAATTTGAATTCACCGAACAACTTGAGAAACTACTGGAAGTCGCAACAATTTTGATCTTAGGAACGCTATTGCGGTATGAGCCGATTCGCCAGTTTGGTGGTCAGGGTCTCTTGGTAGCAGTCTTGTTGATTTTTTTGATTCGACCTCTTGGAGTTTGGATTAGCTTTCTCGGTCGTCGCTACCCCTCTGAAACCCGCTTTTTGTTTGGCTGGTTCGGCATTCGTGGCGTTGGTTCTTTATATTATCTTTCCTATGCTTTTGGCGAAGGTTTAAAAGATACTTTGGGCGAACAAATTGCCTGGATTACTTACATCGTTATCGTGATTTCTATCTTTTTGCATGGGATTAGTGCTACTCCTTTGATGAATTGGTACGAACACAATATCAAGAGAGGAGGCAGGCAAAAGAAACAAAAGGTTACTGCTGATTCTTGATAATTCAGTAAGGACACGGCAATGCCGTGTCCTTACTGAATTATTTCTAAATCCCATGACTTTTGCCAATTACCCAATGACGGCGGAAGAAACGCGAAAGCGCTGATTCTTCTAGGGACAAATAAATTGGACGACCGTGGGGACAAGTGCGAGGATGACGAGTTCGCTGCCATTGCTCTAAGAGAGTTTGCATCTGGGGTAAGCCGAGAGGAGTCCCGTTGCGGATGGCGGTGCGGCAGGCGATCGCTACTTGAGCGGTTTGTAAATCTCCACCCAAGCTGAGTTCCACTAGGGCGTCTGCACAATCTTCTCGCTCTCGTAAGGGTGCGGGTGCTGTGCGAATCGCCCACAGTTGTTCGCCAAAAGGTTCTATATCTAAGTTGATCTGTTCGAGTTGCTGGATCTGAGCGGGAGAGAGATGATTCAAGATGACGGGGGGTTCTAGGGGAACGAGTTGCCAAGCTTGGCACAACTGCTCGAACAAAACCCGTTCGTGGGCAATGTGCTGCTCCACCAACCACACCCCAGCCGGATGCTCTGCCACAATGTAGGTGTTGTGAACCTGGGCAACGGCTCGGAGTTCCATCAATCCGATCTCATCCGTTTTCTTTGCCTGAGTATCCGTTGGCTGCGATTGCAGGGAACGATTAACGCTGTAGGCACTTTTCGCTTCCGCTGCTTTGATCAGGCGGCTGACTCGTTCTGGGGTTTTTTCCAAAATTGTCCCCACATTCAAACGCAAGGCTTGCTCAATCGCTGATGTCACCTGCTCTTGCCAGTAATTGAGCTGGTTTAAGTAAATTTCGGCTTTGGCGGGATGGCGGTTCCAGTCTATTTGACTGGCACAGATGAAAAGATGGAGAAAACAAATCGGGTAGCGATCGCGCGGTAGCGTTCGCATTAAAGCCCCCAGGATCGTTTGCTCCAGTTCCGGCGACTTTACGTGCCTTCCATTCATCGCCACCCGTACCCAATCGGGACGGCGGCGATGGCATCTATCTGGCAAGCCGAGTACCACTGTTAGGGTTGAGTTTAGAGTGGAGTTGGATTCTCCCCCGTTTCCAGGCGCGTCTGTTCCTGCTTTTTCTGGAAGCGTGGGCACTTCCACTGTCAGATGCTGCAAATCACTCGGTCGGATTTCCCGGAGAATTTGAGGCAAAATCTGTTGCGCTGTCTTCCCAGGACTAATGGTGAACCATTGGCGGTCATTTTGCTGAACCTGCCAGGTGACATGAGGATGACAAAGGGCGATTTGCTGAATCGTGGCTTGCACTGATCTGAGTTGTTGAGCGACGGAAGGCATTCCCTGACGCCGCGCCAACCAATTGCCAAACAGATTAGAGACGGTGACAACAGTACCGGGCGCGATCGCTACAGTTTCCACCTGCACGAATTCCCCGACTGAGTTATAAACCACTCTCCAACCTTCACAACTTCCCGCAGAACGACTAAAAATCTCCAATTCTGCTAACGCTGCCAAACTGTGCAACGCCTCTCCCCGAAATCCCAGACTGCTAATTTTCCACAAGTCTTCTAAGTCGCGGATTTTGCTGGTGCTGTGGGCAGTTGCAGCTTGTTTCAGGTCTACCAAATCCATGCCGCAGCCATTGTCTGCGACTCGTACCCGCCACTGTTCCGGCGATAGGCAAATGCTGATGCGCGTTGCACCAGCGTCAAGGGCATTTTCCGCTAATTCCCGCACCACAGCCGCCAAAGAGTCAATAACCTCTCCAGCTGCGATTAAATTTACTACCTCTGTCGGTAGAGTTTGAATACTAGACACCATGAGATCCAGTTTAGTTTAGGCGAGAGTTGCTGTTTATTTGCCGCAATTTTGCCGAAAATATTTGTCAATTGGGATAGGAATTCTAACACTTTACTCTGCCTAAAGAAGGATTATTTAAATGTTCTTTCTCCAGAAAGAGAAGTTAAATATCAAATTTTGATTAAATTTCCATTGAAGAGATCAATTACTTAGAGTTTTTTTATGAGTGACATTCAAAACAACATTGAAGGCGCTAAAGACAAAGCCGTAAGTGGCGTTGAAAGCGCTAGTGCCAAGGTTCAAGACACCATTTCTAAGGCAAAAGAAGCCCTTCCAGATATTACTCCCACCCCACCGGGAATGAAAACGCAGTCCAGCGTGAATGACCTGAAATCCCGTCTGGAATGGGGCGAGCCAGCTTTAACAATTCTCGATGTGCGCGAGCGCGGTGCCTTCAACGAAGGCCACATCATGGGAGCCATGTCCATGCCGATGGATGAATTAGTAGAGCGTGCGAAAACTAGCCTTCGTCCCGCCCGCGATATCTACGTCTATGGCGACAGCGACACCGAAACCTCTCGCGCAGCTTCCGAACTTCGCTCGGCTGGATTCCAGTCCGTGGCTGAACTCAAAGGCGGTTTTCCTGCATGGAAAGCGATCGCAGGTCCTACAGAAGGGGCTGCTGAATCCCAAAATCCTCCAGGAGCACCGGGATACAATCCTGTCTCTGCAACCAAGAGTCAGGTACAAAAGTAGATTTAGCGGTTTGTCAGTCGTCAGTTCTCAGTAGTGGGTTGCAATCAACCATGACGATTGACGCTTATCCAATAGTGAGCCGCGTCCCACGGGTTAAACCTCACTAGCTCGATATCACCCAAATTTATCGGCTGTTGTGGCATGGGTGGTCTGATCCCTAAGGCAGCAATAACTTGATACCCGACGGCTCTTGCCAGTTTTGGCGGCACGGCGTTTCCAATTTGTCGAAACCCGTGCCATTTTGTTGTGTGGAAGCGGAACCAGTCCGGAAAAGAGTGCAGTCGCGCCGCCTCGCGGACTGAAATCACTCTGGGATAAGTTGGATGAATCGGACGGGGAGAGGTGTAGCGACCGCCTCCAGAACCCGTACCGGCGCGTAAGGTATGAGACAGCGTATCCCAATTCAACCGTCGAAAGCGACTCACCGATTCTAGCTGTCCGGGCACTGTTTTCTCGAACCGTTCAATCGAAGCTGCCGTGTGTTGGGTTCGCAGAGAGCTAGTCAACAGATGAGGATTGACTAGCCGAGGATAGGCGAAATTATTCGGTTCGGGTGCAATCCCCATTAAGTGCTGTGCATAGATGCTGGCTAATGTCTCCATCTGCTCTAGTTGTCGCTGCTGTAGCAAGACTTCATCAGTTGTCAGGAGTTCGGGAAAATCATCTAGGTTGGGGAGATCGGCGATCGCATCCTTCACGGTCACTCGAAAGGATAAAGAGTGCAGGCTCAAAGGATTCTTCTTTTTGCCTCTTTTCTTTGGCAAGGAAGTCTTTGGCAAGGAAATATCGGGGAATAAAGTATCGGAGAATGAAGTATCGGGGAAGGTTGTCTTAACGCCTTTACCTGCGACAAAACCTGCGACAACAGGATAAGACAAAGGCACCTCCCCGGCACGAGTTCCTAATAAAAATAGCCTTTTCCGATTCTGCGGCACCCCAAAATCCGCCGCATTTAATACCTGCACGGGTTCGGTGATGTGGTACTCAACGGATTTAAACGCGCTCTTGAGCTGTTCGAGATAAATCGCGTGTTCTTTCTGAGCAATGCCGGGTACGTTCTCCATGAGAAAGTAACGGGGTTGCAGTTCAATGACTAATCGACAGAAATGCAATACCAAATCGTTGCGCTCATCGTCGAGACGCCGCTTGCCCATTAAAGAGAACCCTTGGCAAGGGGGTCCCCCAATTGCTAAATCGATTTCACCATTCCAAGCGGGTGCGGGTGGGGAAACCCCGCTGCTACCCTTGTGCAATGCCCATCTCTGTAACGCTTTTCTAATCGCTTCAGCGGATAGCGTCCTCGCATCGGCACACAAAACCTCGGTATGGGGAAAGTTAAAGGCGTGAACGGCTGCGTGAACGGGGTCAACTTCAACTGCCACCGCTACATCAAACCCAGCCTGCTCAATCCCTAAAGAAAATCCACCCGCACCCGCAAATAAATCGACCGCAACCGGACGGCGATAGAAATGAACCATCCCCATACAGGTGTTCTGACTTGGTAGAGAATTTGTATTCTATCGTCAGTCTCTAAAGCGCAAAAATTTTTTTCCAGTCTCTTGACGGTATTGTATTACTTTTGTAGTATATAGAAGTATCTGATTTTGAAGCCATCTGGCAGTAGCCGTGGAAGCGAAACCGACGCTTTTAGGCGACGTGACTTTATCTCCAAGAGCAGACGGCACTTATATTTTTCTGCTCCGCGCCCAGATGAGTGAAGCATACACACCTAGGGTTCTGGTTGTCATGGGTTCAAATCCCATTCTCTCCAATTGGAGATGTAGCTCAGTGGTAGAGCACCAGAAAAAGTGAAACGGCTTTGCCGACTTGCGCGGAGCTTATAATTTCCAATTCTTCAAGCGTTCGCCCCGTATCCAAACCGAGAAAGCTTACATACTTATTTCCAAAGTAACCAAGAGCTTTCTCAACTTGTACGGGGTGACTTATATCGAGGTGATTCCTGTGCAAACAGCCGAGCGCGACTTGCGTTTAGATATGTTAAATAGTCTGCTAACCACGCCTCACCGGGAGCTAGAGAAGGTGAGTGAAGTTCACAGGACGATGGTGGAAAGCGACCCCATCTTCTACGGACATTTAGCAGTCTGGTATCAGCGCAACGGGGATGTCCGCGACCACAAAGAGGTATTTGTGGGGAGTTTGCTGAGCAGTAGCTTAGGGGAACACCGCGACGCTGGTTATGTGCTTTTGCAAGAGTTTCCGCCTTATCAAGTTGCGCGGATTGTAGACTTCTTGAAGCAACACCGGGGTAAGTTGCCGCGTTCTACTCGAACTGCGGTGCGGCGCTATCTGAAGGAACGGGAGAAAAATCCTGTATTCTTCGATCGGGCAGCGCTACGGGCACGGAGTGCGATGAAGCACCTGTATGCTAGTTTGCATATTAAACCGAGCGATCGCGCGGATGCAGTGTTATTTAAGGACAACCCGCCAGAAGATAGTTTAGCCTTTGCGCTAAAGCTGATGGCGATCGCATCTTCACCCTTAGAACAAGCGCAACTAATTGTAGAACACAAAATTCCCTACACAGTTGCCGTGGGAGCCATCAAACAAATGACCCCCACCGTGCTAGTCGCGCTGATTAACTCCATGACACCACAAGAGGTGATTAACAACCTCAAGTCACTGCAATCTCGCGGTGCGATGGAAAACCCCCAGGTAAAAGCACTCATCGACGAGAAATTGGAGAAAGCGCAAGGAGATGTCCGAGTAGCAGCTTTAAAGGCGCGTGTAGCAGCAGATGCGGCAGAATTAGACGCCGATACCGCTGCACGGCTAGAGCGCGTCATGGACGAACAGGTGAAAAAGCGTGGCAAAATTGCCAAACCGACTGCCTTATTAGTAGATAAATCTAGCTCAATGGAGAGTGCCATCGAAGTCGGAAAGCGCATTGCCGCTTTAATTTCCGGTATGGCGGCGGCAGATTTATTCGTCTACGCTTTCGACACCATGCCTTACCCCGTCAAAGCGACTGGGAACCAGTTGAGTGACTGGGAACGGGCATTCCAGCACATCAAGGCAAACGGTGCCACCAGCATCGGTTGCGGGTTGGAAGCGATGCGCCTAAGAAAGCAGCTGGTTGAGCAAATCATCCTGGTGACGGACGGAGGAGAAAATAAAGCTCCCTACTTTGTGGAAACTTTCGACGCCTACAAGCGCGATCTCAAAGTAGAACCAAGCGTCCTCATCGTCAAAGTAGGTTATTCCTACGATTGGTTAGAGCGCAAGTTACAGGAAAAACAGGCGCAGATAGATACTTTCACCTTTGCGGGTGATTACTATTCTCTACCGAATTTAATCCCGCTTTTGGCTGCTCCTTCGCGTCTAGAATTGCTGATGGCAATTCTGGAAACACCGCTACCCGTGCGGGATGATAAGTAGCAAGCAAGTAGGGTGGGCAAAAGCCTACCTTACTACTCCAAGCCTTGGCTTGTCGTTGTGGGAAAAATTATGGTCTATTGATGTAGGCGATCGCTTCTGTGACTTGCTGGGAAATCAGTTGTTGGAGTTCGTCTCTGGCACGTTGTTGCTGATACTCGGCACCTTCTTTTGTGGTGGCATAGAGAGGGGGCACTCTATTCAAGACATAGGCAACAATATCTCCCAGCTTCTGGATGCAATCGCTTGTGGCTTCAATTTCCTCCAACTGTGCGATCGCCTCTTCTTGCACCAATTCTTCCATGACGTTGACGATCTTTTCACCCGGCTCGGTTGGCTCAAGCTCTCCTCCAGTAGGAGGTCTGCGTCGTGGAGGTTTTGGAGGCTCGCCTGAATCAAATTCCGTCAAGGGTGTTGCATCATCAACGGACGATTCATACCGAGAATTTAGCGTACCTAAAGGATAAGTTGATGGTCGGGAATTTGGATTTGTCATATAGCTCACCAGTACCAATGCTTCATTTTTAGCATCTGTCGTAATTTTGCCAGTGCGATGGCTTGTAGGGTGAGTATTGGCCGCGAAAATCCTAGATTCCTACAAAGGCTTTTATATTAAATTGGCTTGATTGAGATCAATGCTTCCAGTTTGAGCCAACAATTACCTGACAAGCAATGCCTGCCATTCAGTTCAATCAAAGGTAAATTTCTTTTTTACTCAAGATTTTCCAGTTGAGATGTAGAAAGTCTAATTAAAAGTCATAGAGCCTTATTCACTGCTTCCTCACCTGGAAAAGCCTTAGCAACATTGGGTGCTAGCAATACTAAGTTAGTGCTTTGTTTGTAACGTTCAACATACTTCCCCTTGACATAGCCATCCATTTGAGCAATGTCGTATTCAGCACAAAGTTCATCATCAAACTCGGTGTTAATTTCCTTCTTTATTAAACCTTTGTTCTCTGCGCGTTGCTTCTTTTGCAGCGATCGCTACCTCCTCCACAAAGACGGTACTGAGTTGCATTAGCCAAATATCAAACTCATTGCACGGTAATACAGTAGGGGCACACGCCTGTGCGCCCCTATGATTGGGAAAATAGAAACAATCGGGAATCTGCCACAACCATCCTGTAGTACCTTATAATACAAATATTCAATTTCCCTTTCTTCTTTCCCACTCAGGACTCAAGAGGCGATTCATCGCGTCTCTACACATTTAGCCCTCAATGCCGCTTTTTGTAAAAAGTCGCCGCACATCCCTAGATACTTTGCGTAAACGCTATGATGCAGCAACGATTCTCGACGTAACTTCTCGCAGTACCGAACCTTGGGTTCGCTTTAGCCCTTTTTATCCGCATGGTGGAATTCCCGTTCCTTTTTCCCCAGGACACTTCAGCTATACCGTTGAAGGAATTTGGCAAGGATTAAAAGTTTTTGAGTCTGCGGATGTAGATCCGGGCAAACTAGCGATCGCTAATATGAAAGGGATCAAGCGCACGACACAAACTTTCGGCAAGGTTCTAGGGCATCGTGCAGGCTTAACCGGAGACAAATTATTGTCCTATGTAGAAGCGCGTCGTGCCATCTACCTACCATCGTATAAATGGGTACTAGAGAACCGCCTTCAGAACCTACTTGCGGAACTCAAACAGCTAAGTGCAGACCAAACAGTATTGTTATTAGATTATGAAACAAACTGCGATTTAGACGATTTATCGAGTCCTTTATCCCACGCAGGATTGGTCAAGCGATATTTAGAAGATGACTGGTATTGTTAAGCTAAAAAGAGCGACTTAATGAATAATTCTCGCTTAGTTAAAATTAGCAAATATCTCAGCAAGCATCTTCGGCATACTCCTGAAGCCATTGGTCTTGAACTTGCACCTGGTGGCTGGGTTGCTGTTGATGAACTTCTAAAAGCGTGTGCAGCTCGTTCTTTTATGCTTACTCGTGCTGAACTTGATGAAGTTGTTGCTAAAAATGACAAAAAACGCTTTTCTTTTGACTCAACAGGTACCTTAATTCGGGCGAATCAAGGACATAGTACAGAAGTTGATTTGCAGCTAGAAGCCGTTGTTCCTCCAGATGTATTATACCACGGTACAGGACAGGGTACAGTCGAATCAATTTTGAGTACAGGACTGTGTAAAATGTTGCGGCACCACGTTCATCTATCGAAGGATATTTCCACCGCAAAAACTGTCGGCGCACGACATGGTCGTCCAGTAGTTTTTGCTGTAGATGCGGCGGCGATGCACAAAGCAGGATATGAATTTTACTGTTCTGAAAATGGGGTTTGGTTGGTGGATCGCGTTCCAGCCGAATACTTGCAACAAATTTAATGGCAGCTTGGAAAAATAACTGAGCGCATTACTTTCTCATCATTCCATCACAAAGCAAGAAGAACTGAAACTATGGGATCGGGATATTTCGGAAACGACGAAAGCAATCCAGGCAACAAAAACCCGCAAGCTAAAGGCTTATTAGGTGCAGGTTGGCGACCCTTAACTCGGCAGATAGACTGGGGATTTCTTTGGCATTTAGTGTTTAACGATTCCAAAGAGCTAAGCCAGAAAACTTTGGGTTTAGCCAGCGATATTGCTGATGCAATGGGTCGCAACGAATATACTTGGTGGGCAAATATTTTAAATGTATTTTCTGAAAGTACGCGATATGAAGTTGATGAATTCTGGAATTATATTACCCCAGATCCTCCAACTCCAGATTATCGCTTCCAAGACGTTTTAAGTGTTGATTCGCCTGTGATTCAATTTGTCAGTCGTAACAGCATTCCCATTGAACACGTCCTCAACCGGCTACAGGAAATAACGATTTTCAAAATTCTGGAATTATTGGGTCGTCCAGATATGATTACCCAGTATTATCTAGATCGATATTTTTATTTTCCGGTAGATCGATTTGTTAACTGGGAACGTCTCGATATTATTAACACGGTTTATGCCTATTGGCCTCAACAGCAAGCTTGGCTAGAAATTGAAAATTTAGATCGGGGACGGCGACGCTATACCCTAATGGCGAAGGAACTAGCGCCACTGATCAATAAAGCAACTTTCAATCTTGCAGTGATGCTGAGTGGCTACCAAAGTCGTGTAGGAAAAATTCACGGCGAATTTCCAATTCGGTCGTTTCCCGCTGACATTCAAAGTTTTACTGATACGGTACAGCAGGCAATTCTCGACCAAAGTCAGTTGGCGGTTCTCGTCCACGGAGATCCGGGTACGGGGAAAACTGCTTGGACGCAAGCTGTAGCACAAGAAATTCTCGCGCCTCTCGGATATGTGATTTTTATTCTGGATCACGATGCGGTTGAGAATTTTGTGCCGCCAAGTTACTTAGAGCGAATTTGTCTAATTATCAACGAAGCGGATAATTTAGCCAAAAATCGCGCTTCTGAAGCTGCTCAAAATAATAATAAGACGGAGCATATTTTGAGCTTACTGGATGGAACATTGTATCAAAGCGTAATTGATGATTTGGGAATTCATACTAAACAAAAGTTAGTTGTTTTAATGACTTGCAATACAACTGAAAGATTAGACCCAGCCGTTTTACGCAAGGGAAGAGTTGATTTTACCTATGAATTTGCTCACCGATTTGTGTAAGCTATCTTAAAAAAGAGGATAAGCAATGCAAAATTTGTACACTTCAAATTCAAATTTTGATATTTGTCATACGTTTTGTAACCGTGCAATCGAGACGTGGAATCTAATGTATTTTGGTGAAATAGCCGGGATTTCAATCTCAGAAACCACTTTGACAGAATTAAATCTTTTGGAAATAAAACGGCGTCATCCAACAAAGGTGTACATCAAAAAATTTTCACAACAGGACGAAGGAAAAACAACTGGAGCAGATTGGGAATGGTGGATAGGTAGTAATTCACAGTGGCTAGGTATAAGAGTTCAAGCGAAGAGGCTGAAAGACAAGAATGCTGATTCATATTCATCGTTTAATCACTCAAATATACATGGTAAACAGGTAGATATGCTACTTAATGATGCACGCATAAATAGACTGTATTCCATGTATTGTTTTTACAACTCAGGGTATATTAAAACTTTTCCTTCTCGATGGAATTGTGGGACTTTTGCCCAACAGGAAAACTTTCTTGGTTGTTCTATTGCCGATGCCTTGACTGTGAGGGATATTCTTAATAAGAACAAAAAAGATTTTTCAGTTAATTTTTCATCAATAAGCTACCCTTGGCATTGTATTGTCTGCTGCCAAGGTTTTAGGTCGTTAGGTTACACAGATTCGCTGCCAGGACGTGCTGCTAGTTTCATACAACATATCTCCGGAGGGTTAACAGAGGAAATTCAATTAATTCGGGAAGAGCCACCATCCTATGTTCGGGGATTATTGCAAAGAGAAGCAACGGATGAGGGAGAACTTCCTGAAGGTATTTCTGGTCTATTTGTAATCAAGGAATAGAAGGTGAGTAAGTTATATGATTCCACTATTTATCTTTAGCTCGGAGTTGATTTGAGGGGCTAACTCAATGGCAGATATTCGCAACCTCCTTAACCAAATTGCTGCACAGGAAGTGCAATTGCGCGATACTCAATTTCTCGCACCGTGCGTGGGTGGGGGGAAAGTACGCGCTTCTGTAGCGGGGATGGTTTATACCTTTAAACCGCAGCCACAAGACTTTGAAGGATGGGGCATTTTTCAGCCAATGAACGAAAAAAAGGCTGAAATGGTGGAGGAAGCAAACTTGCCGCAGGTGGCGGAATATCTGCGACTGTTGAAGCCGTTGCGCCTGCGTTTGGCTTATGTGTTGCAAGGACAAACTTGGCTTGCGTACCCTGTTAACGAATCTGATATGCAGCAGCGCTTGGGTGCCGCTAAGCCAGTGCCGGTATATTTAGTTACTGAGGGTGCAGCATTTGAGCCAATAATTGCGCGTTGGGATGGCGGTGCTTGGTGGTTTGATGAACTCGATCGACGAGCAGATCCCCTGGTGGCGGAACAACTCAAAGAACAATTGAGGAATGTGACGGAAACGGAAAATCTTCGCTTTGCGGGGATGACGCCAGAGATGCGTACCGTCTATGACTTGGCGTTGCAGCAGACGGAAGAATATCAACGCCGAAGGCAGCAACAACTTGAAGAAGAACGCTTGTGCCAGCGGCGACGGGATACAAGACGCCAGCAGCAGGCACAGCGCCCATACAGACACCATCAAGAGGTACGCCAAGATCCGGATCGGCGGGCGATGTCAGGTGATGAAAGGCGCGTGCGCGATGCCTTGGGGATGGGTGGTGGCGAACTCGAAGATGTGCGCGATCGCGGTGACTTTTGGCAAGTCGAGTGGACAACCCGCAGCGGTGAACGTCACATCTCTGCCATTGACAAGCGCGATCTGACAGTAATAAGTTCTGGGATTTGCCTAAGCGGACGCGATCGCGATTTTGACTTGCAATCCCTCGTTGGCGTTATCGAAGCGCGAGATAACTGGGACTTTTGAATTAGTCATTAGCCATTAGCAAAAATGTCTATCTTTTTTCACGAACAACTCCACAGAACATCTGCACTGATGGCGAAGCTAAAAGACTTCCCGGTGACGGTGTGCGGTGCGGGGGCGCTGGGGGCGAATATTACTGAAAATCTTGCACGTTCTGGCTTTGGGAAGCTGGTGGTTATCGATCGCGATCGCATTGAGGAACGCAACCTCTCCACTCAGCCTTACTACCGTTCAGATGTTGGCGCTTACAAAGCTAAAATTCTCACCAATACCCTCTATCGTGCCTTGGGTGTTGCCGTTGATGGGCGTCCGAAAGAATTAACATCAGCAAACGCTGCCCAATTGCTCAACGGGAGTGCGGTTGTTATTGATACTTTTGATAACAGCATCAGCCGCCAAATTGTCAAAGATTATTGCACAGCGGCAAATATTCCTTGTCTGCACGTTGGCTTAGCTTCCGATTATGCTGAAATTATCTGGAACGAAATTTACCGCGTTCCTTCACCAGTAAACGATGACGTTTGCGACTACCCGTTAGCGCGAAATTTAGTAATGTTGGCTGTTGCCGTAGCGAGTGAAGTAATTATTAATTTTGTCGCCACTGGTAATCGGGAAAGTTTCACGGTGACACTGGGAGATTTTGCCGTCAAACCATTTGATAAGTTTTGAATTTTGAATTTTACAGTGCAGATATTTTACCGATGGTTGAGAAGTGAGAGGATAAGCTTGAAAAATAGCATTAGTTAACCTCTATTAACCAGAGAAAGCGCAGCCTTTCTGATTCGGTGCGTTACTAATTTCTCAGCTCCTAGAGCAATCAGGAAACCCCCTCCAAGACAAGCAGCTTTTGAGAGATTTCCACTCTCAAGAACGAATCCAGAAATTGCTGCTACCACTCCTAAAACAACATATAACTGGAGCAGCCAAAGGGGTTGAAGCTTAAGATCCTTCAGTAACAACTCATCATGCTTGTTGAGCATATCACTTACAAATATCTGAAGTTAGGAAAATACTTAACTATCTATTCAACCACCATAAAGCCTATCTTTGCTACTACCTCTGTATTAAAAATTGACTATCTGGTAGCAAAATGGCGGTACCGAGCTTCTACGAAGTTATAAATCCCATAAGCGATTAAACCAAGCGCCACAATTCCTAACAACCAAGGGCCAAAAGGTTGTTGTGCCAGTGTTGCTAGCGCCCCACCTAGTCCCTGAACTTGGTTAGCGTCAGACAGACGCCCCGCTTGAAGCAGAAATAAGCCAGTAATGGAAAAGACAACACCACGGGCAGCAATCCCAAATCTGCCAGCAAAAGTTGCCCATTTCTGCTCTTTTTCGCTCATCTGGTTGACTTTCCACTTTTTGCGGAATTTCGCTTTATAGGCTCTGTAAAATTGATAGAAGCCCATGCCGATGACAGCGGCTCCCACAATTCCAACTAGAAATTGACCGAAGGGCTGCGCTAACAAGCGGGCTGTCCAGTCTTGGGAGGAATTACTATTACCGCCGCCTCCCGAACCCATGATCAGCTTAATCGCACTCCAGGCTAAACCAGCATAGATTAAGCCGCTGCCAACCGCTCCCAGGCGCGATGCAAGACCTTTGGCATCGGTGCCTTTGTTTTCCGGATCGGCGATCGCTTCCACGAAACGCCACAACACGTAACCAAGCAAACCCAAAGCAACGATTGCCAGCAAGAATTTCCCAAAAGGCTGTGTCACAATCGTCACCAGCGCACCCTCTGTATCGGTGGTTCTGCCGCCTGCACCAAAGGCTGCCTGCGCCGCCAGCACTCCCACCGTAGCGTAAACGACCCCTCGCGCCCCAAAGCCCAAACGTGCCAGTCTTTCCACCCATGTAGATGCATTATCTGGTGTCATCGGTTGGTTTGGTCTAGTCTGCATTTTTTTTTCTGCGTGGGAGCAGGTAAATTGTGGTTTTCTACCAATCTTGTAGCAATATTTACTCTTATCTACATCTACCAAAGTGCTTAAAATACTGCTGTAGAGGCGCAATTTCTTTGCCCCTACAGAGTGCTACCTTGCTGATGTGTAGCAAATCGAAGAAAAAAGGGGATTATGCGGGTTCTCCTAGTTGAAGATGAGCCAGATTTAGGGGCGGCAATTAAGCGAACTCTCAGTCAAGAAGCGTATGTGGTTGACTGGGTTCTGGATGGCACGCAGGCATGGGAGTTTTTAGAAACCCAGTGGACGCAATATACGCTGGCTATTTTTGACTGGTTACTGCCAGGATTATCAGGAATTGAGTTATGTCAGCGACTACGGGGAAAAAATAATCCTCTGCCAGTATTGATGTTAACTGCTAAAGATCGGATGGAAGATAAGGTGGCTGGATTGGATGCTGGTGCAGATGACTATTTGGTGAAACCGTTTGGGATGGCGGAACTATTGGCACGATTGCGAGCATTACAAAGGCGATCGCCTCAGCTTCACCCCCAACAACTACAAGTGGGAAACCTGACTTTAGATTACGGCACTCATACAGTTTGCTATCACAATCCATCGGATGACAAACAAATCATTCCTCTGACTAGCAAGGAATTTCAGTTGCTGGAATATTTGATGAAGCATCCCAATCAAATTATTACCCGCGATCAGTTATTAACTCAGCTTTGGGAATTTAGTGCAGAACCGATGAGTAATGTAGTAGCCGCGCAGATGCGATTGTTGCGGCGTAAATTAGCGGTTTTTGGATGCGATCGCTTTATCGAAACTGTTTACGGTATCGGCTATCGTTTGAATAGTTATTAGTCATTGATCATTGGTTTTTGACAAATGACCATCGGCTATCGTTTGAATAGTTATTAGTCATTGGTCATTGGTTTTTGACAAATGACCAATGACTAATAAGATTCCCCAATTACCAATTACCAATTAACGTGAATGAAAACAAACTTTTTCAACTAACTCGTTGGCGACTGGCAGGTTGGTATGCAGGCGTCATGGGAGTGATTTTAAGCTTGTGTGGAGTTGCAGTTTATGAAGCGATCGCGCGTGCGAATTGGGTTGCCCTCGACCGAGAATTAGAATCTGTTGCCGGTACGCTTCACGACAGTATTGAGCCGATTTTGCAGCAACCGGGACGCCTGGAACCTGCTATCCAACAACTGTTGCCGGATATTTGTTTGCTTGGGGAAAAATGCGTTAGTCAGATAGAAAATCCGACTCGGCACACTTTGGGGGCAATTCACCAAGGCGACTACTACGTGCGGCTGCTAGAGAATTCGGGACGCCCAGTTGCCTTGGCAGGACTTCAGCCAGTGGGATTGCTAGCGGCAGATAAAGGCGATCGCGTTTCTACACCCCAATTGTGGCAAATCCTCCAGAATCGCCAGGGCACCCGTTTTCATCAAATTTCTCTATCGCTGCATACCAAAGACAATCGCCCTTGGGGATATCTTCAGGTGGGGCGAAGTCTCAAAGAATTGGACGATCATCTGACTGCCCTGAAATTTATTCTCTTACTGGGGTTGCCCGTGGCAATGATTGTCGTTGCCGGTTCCAGTTGGTGGTTGGCAGGGCTAGCAATGCAACCAATTTACCAATCCTATGGGCAAATCCAACAATTCACAGCCGATGCCGCCCATGAGTTGCGGACGCCCTTAGCGGCAATCCAAGCAACCGTTGAATCGACGTTGAGAATGAATCAACTCAGCGAACTAGAGGCGCGGGATACTCTAAAAACCATTGAACGGCAAAATTACCGCCTATCTGAATTGGTTCGGGATTTATTGCTACTCTCCCGTATGGATCGGCAGGCTTTGTCAATTAAATATCGTCCCGCCTGTCTCAACGATCTTGTCAGCGACGTTGCAGAAGAATTGTCAGCACTAGCGATCGCTGCCGATTTGACGCTTTCTATAGATATTCGCACGCCGGAACCTTTGCACGTCAACGGTGACGAAGAACAGCTGTATCGCCTGATTTTTAACTTAGTGGTGAATGCCATCCAATACACGCCCGCTGGGGGTCAGGTGGCGGTGATTTTAGATAGCAGCACCCAAGCACTAATTTATATCAAAGATACTGGCGTTGGGATTGCACTCCCAGAGCAGACACGGATTTTTGACCGCTTTTATCGGGTAAATAGCGATCGCTCTCGACACACGGGCGGTTCTGGATTGGGCTTGTCAATTGCCAAAGCGATCGCAATTGCCCACAACGGTAGCATCGAAGTTCAAAGCGAATTGAGCAAAGGCAGCACGTTTACGATTCGACTGCCTTTGCATAATTAAATGCACTGCTGCATTTCTTGGCTAATTTAATGCAGATGTGATGTTATTTTCACATCTTTTGGTTAGGTTGACGTTCTGTAGCAAGCCTAAATGAGTTGTAAAATCTCTCTTGCTCTCTTTTCTTCGCGCTCTATAGCGCTAACGCGCATGGCTCCGCTAGTGCGTCTTGGCGGTTCGTTTTTTCCCCAAGTCACATAGGGCTGCTATATCTAATTAAATACTTTAGATGTCTTCCTAATGACCTATCGGGATTTCATCCTAATTTCATTTTTTTGTAAAACACTGAGAAATACCTACTGCTTTCTTGAACTAACTTACAGAGCAGGAGCGAGGATAGCCAAATAAATTGATGCCCCTAAAGTCTATGCAAATTAATTCTTTTAAAAATAGTTTTTGGGCTGTCACCCTGGTAGCGATCGCCTCCATGACTGGCGGATTTCTGACAGCTTGTTCTAGTGGCTCCCAAAACCAAGACCCAGCCCCAAATGCTTCCCCATCAAATGCTGGCGGCATGGCACACATGGAACACACGGGACACGGAAGCGGCATGAATCATAGCATGGCAATGGATTTAGGGTCAGCCGATGCTAATTACGAGCTGCGGTTTATTGACGCGATGAGCGTGCATCATCAAGGTGCGGTGATGATGGCAAAAGAAGCCCAACAAAAATCTAAGCGCCCTGAAATCAAGCAGTTAGCTGACAATATTATCCAAGATCAAAACAAAGAAATTAATCAGATGACACAGTGGCGACAGGCATGGTATCCCCAAGCCAGCAATCAGCTGGTTGCTTACGGAGGTGCAGATAAATCCGTAGTCCCCATGTCAGAACAACAACGCCAAAACATGATGATGTCTGGAGATATGGGCGTTGCTGATGCTGAGTTCGATCTGCGCTTTCTTAATGGGATGATTGCTCACCATGAAGGTGCTTTAACAATGGCTGAAGATGCACTGAATAAGTCGAAGCGTCCCGAAATTAAACAATTGTCCCAACAAATTATCACTTCTCAAAAAGCAGAAATTGAGAAAATGCAGCAGTGGCGACAAGCTTGGTACAAAAAGTAATTGAGATTAATTGAAAGTAGGAACCGCCTACAAAATAGTACCGATAGACAGGACAGGGAAAACTAAAAACTCATATTGGGCAGGATTTTATTGGGCAGAATTTTACCCTTCCTGCGAACGGGGCTACCGCGATCGCGCAAGTCGGCAGATCTCCCCTCCCCAAACCCTTCTCCGATGCGGAGACGGGCTTTTTCCCTGACAGGGGAGGGGTTGGGGAGAAGTTAACAATCATAAGTATTGCGCGGTAAGTGAACGGGGAGGGTTGGGGAGAGGTTCCTGATTTCATCCTAATTTCATTCTTTTGTGCAAACTTAATATCTAGATGGTGGTTTAACGCTGTTGCGGTCAGCATCGCTGGCTATTTCGGCACTAGGTAAGTGCCCTTGCTAGAGGGCTGAATTAAACCTCGGTATCCCATCCAAATGCAAGGAACCCCTTAGTTATGCTTTTTTTTCCTAGCTCCAAGCCATCTAAGGCACGCGATCGCTTATTTGGGACACTCCTGAGCCTACTCCTACTGGCTGCACCAACCTCGGTTCTCGCCCATGCTGGACATGGGGATGAATTTCATGGAGAAACTGAAGCCAGCCAGGGAACTCCCCAAGGGATTCAAGTAGATGCCCAAACAGCAAAACGGATGGGAATTGAGGTCAAACCAGTCTCTCAACAACGGCTGGATTTTGGCATTAAAACCACGGGTCAAATTGAAACTTTGCCCAGCCAAAAAGCGGAAGTGACAGCACCCACTCCAGGGAAAATCGTTGAGCTTCTCGTGGAACCCGGCGCAGTGGTGCAAGCAGGCAAAGTCGTCGCTGTCATCGCCGCACCCGACTTAGTAGAACTGCGCGTAGGTTCCCAGGAAAAACGAGCTGAAGCCGAAGCGGATCTGCAACAGGCGCAAGCAGATTTAAAGCTAGCTCAAGAAAATTATCAGCAATACTCGCAGATAGCCGCCTCAGACATTCAGCAAGCTCGCACTGAACTAGCAGTCGCTCAAGAACAGTATGAACGCGATCGCGAGTTGGAGCGTGCAGGAGCGTTGCCACGTCGCCAAATGCTGGAGTCTCTTGCTCACCTGGCAGAAGCCAAAACGCAATTGACCAAAGCAACCAGCCGTCGGGAAGTGCTGGAAGCCGAAGCGCAACTCAAACGCGCCAAATCGGCTGTAAAAGTCGCAAATTCCCGGATTCGCCTGAGTAATACCGCTTATCAGACGCGGCTGCAACAACTGGGAACCCGCGCCAATGACAAAGGGTTGGTGACGGTAACAGCTCCCATTTCTGGCACCGTTGCCGACCGGGAAATTACCCTCGGTCAATCGGTGGAGGAGGCGGGGGCAAAGCTGATGACCATCCTGAATAATAATCGGGTGTGGGCTACGGCGAGTATCTACGAAAAAGATTTAAATAAGGTAAAAATTGGGCAACGAGTTAGGGTGAAGGTTGCCAGCTTGCCGAATCGCACCTTCACAGGCAAGATTGCGGTGATTGGCTCGGTTGTACAAGGGGAAACACGAGTCGTGCCAGTCAAAGCTGAACTGGATAACCCTGGCGGACAGTTGAAGCCGGGGATGTTTGCAGAATTGGAAGTGTTAACCAACCAAACTCCCGCGCCTATCTTAGTCATTCCGACTTCAGCCGTGGTGGAAACCAATGGCAGGCAGCGAGTTTACGTGCAAAATGGTACCGCCTTTGAGCCAGTTGAAGTCACCTTGGGACGAACTGTGGGGGATGTAGTTGAAGTCAAGGGAAGTTTGTTTGAGGGCGATCGCATTGTCACCCAAGGCGCAATTCAACTGTATGCCCAATCCTTACGCGGCGGCAGCTCAGAAGGCAAAAGCGAAGAGAAACAGCCTTTAATTCCAAACTCAGACGCGATTAATCGGGTTTCTGCCATTCAAAACTCACTTCCTTGGTTGTGGGTTTTGCCAGCCGGGGGAGCGATCGCATTCGTTGCCTTTTGGTTAGGACGCCGCACTCAGTCGCGCCGGGTGCCTAAAACCTTAGAGGCGTTGCCTTCAATACCTTTACCCCACGAATTAGAAATTGTTAATGACTCGGCAAGCAAACAGGAAAAAGTAAAAAGTCAATAATTCTCTTTCTTTTGTCTTTTGCCTTTAACTATGCTTAGTGCGCTTATCAAGTGGTCTATTAAACAACGCTGGCTAGTTGTCCTTGCCGCCATGCTGGTGACAGTTTGGATATTTCGCGTGGCGTCACAAATGCCAGTGGATGTATTTCCCAGCTTTGCTCCACCCCAAGTCGAAATTCAAACTGAAGCCCCTGGATTAGCACCAGAAGAAGTAGAATCTTTAGTTACTTTACCGATTGAAAGTGCTATTAATGGGACTCCCGGCGTCACAACAGTACGGTCTGCTTCAGCGGTGGGGCTTTCAGTTGTGAAAGTTATCTTCAATTGGGAAACTGATATTTATCAAGCCCGACAGTTAGTGACAGAGCGATTGCAGCAAGCGCAAGAAAAGCTGCCAGAAAGTGTTGATTCGCCACAAATTTCTCCGATTAGTTCTCCAATCGGCACTGTATTGCAATATGCTTTCACTGTTGAAGAAGGTAACAGGCAACAAGCATCTTCACCTAGCACTGACTTGATGGAGGTCAGGCGTATCGTAGATTGGCAGGTGACAAACCGCCTTTTAGCGGTTCCTGGCGTCTCGCAGGTAATCGCTTATGGGGGTGATATTCGCCAGTATCAAATATTAGTCGATCCAGCGAAACTAAAAGCGTTTGATGTGTCTTTACAGGACGTGACTGAAGCCGCAGAAAAAGCCAATGTTAACGCTCCGGGTGGATTTCTCATTAACCCTGACCAAGAGCTATTAATTCGGGGTGTTGGGCGGATTGAGTCCATTGAAGACTTGCGACAATCAGCGATTACCGCTCGAAATGGAACACCGATTCGATTAGGCGAGGTCGCTGATGTCAAAATTGGTGCCGCACTCAAGCGGGGCGATGGCAGTTTGAATGGCAAAAAGGCAATTGTGGTCATGATTAACAAACAGCCACAAGCCGATACTCCCACGGTCACTCGTGCCATTGAGGCGGCAATGAAAGAGGTGAAATCGAGTTTGCCTCCGGATGTAAAAATGACGGTTACTTTCCGTCAAGAAGACTTTATCGACGCCTCGATTGAAAATGTTCGGGAAGCACTCGTTGAAGGCAGTATTATTGTTGCTTTTATTCTTGTCCCGTTTTTGATGAATTGGCGCACGCTTGTCGTGAGTCTCACTGCACTTCCCTTGTCTTTGTTGTTAGGATTGCTAGCGTTAAATTGGCTGGGATATGGTCTGAATACGATGACTCTGGGAGGCTTGGCAGTTGCGATTGGTTCAGCCGTTGATGATGCCATTGTGGACGCTGAAAATGTCTACCGTAGCTTACGAGAAAATAAGCTGGCAGGGAAACCAAAGTCACCATTAGAAGTTGTCTTTGAAGGTTGTCAGGAAGTACGCGATTCTCTATTTGGTGCAACTTTAATTACTGTGGTGGTTTTCTCGCCAATTTTTGCCCTTGCTGGTGTGGAAGGTCGCATTTTTACACCGATGGGAGTGGCTTATTTAGTGGCAGTTCTGGCTTCTAGCGTGACCGCACTTACCATCACTCCAGCTTTGTGTGCCATCTTACTCCCTCACAGTCGTTTGCCAGAAAAAGAACCGTGGGTGGCGAGATTTTTTAAAGGACTTTATCGTCCGTTTTTAATGTTTTCTTTGCGGAATTCTCAGCTGATTTTGGGAGTTGCGACTGCTAGTTTGGTGGCTGCAATTTTAATTGTCCCTTCCTTGGGACGGGTGTTTTTGCCGGAGTTCCAAGAGCGATCGCTCGTCAACACCCTGACTCTCTATCCCGGTGTCTCCCTAGAATCGACTAATCGCGCCGGTTTTGCCCTTCAGGATGCGCTTAAGGATGACCCGCGCTTTGATTTTATCCAGTTGCGATCGGGGCGTGCGCCGGGAGATGCGGATGCGGCGGGTGTCAACTTGGCGCACTTAGATGTAGAACTGAGTGAAAAGGGGATAAAAGACCGGAAAGGAAGTATTGAAAAGTTGCGAGCGGAATTTGCCAGATTACCAGGAGTTGCGCCGAATATTGGCGGATTTATCTCTCACCGGATGGATGAAGTGCTGTCTGGGGTGAGGAGTGCGATCGCTGTCAAAATTTTTGGCCCGGATTTAGAACAACTCCGCACGCTTGGTAAACAAGTCGAAGAGATTATGAAAACTGTTGAGGGTGTCGTAGACTTGCAACTCGAACCCCAACTGCCAATTAGACAGGTACAAATCCAGTTTGATCGCCAACAAGCGGCTCGTTATGGATTAACGGTCGGAGAACTTTCCGAAACGATTGAAACTGCGCTCAATGGACGTGTCGTTTCTCAAGTTTTGGAGGAACAACAAACTTTTGACCTGGTTGTATGGTTAAAAGAAGATGCTCGGAGAAATCTAGAAACTATCCGCAATTTATTAGTGAGTACACCAACGAACCAAAAGATTCCCTTAGCTCAGTTAGCACAAATCGGTTACGGCACTGGCCCGAATACCATCAACCGTGAGAATGTTTCCCGCTTAATTGTCGTCTCGTCTAATGCTAGCGGTCGAGATTTGCGCTCTGTCGTTGATGAAATTAGAGCCAAAGTCAAGCAACAAGTGCAATTACCGGCTGGTTACTTTATCGAATACGGCGGTCAATTTGAGTCGGAACAACGCGCTACTCAAAACATCTTGATATTCAGCGCGATCGCATTTGTGGTGATTACGGTTTTAATCTACTTGTCTGTTAAGTCCATCCCCTCAACTGCGATGATTATGATTAATTTACCCTTGGCATTGGTGGGAGGTGTCATTTCAGTGGCATTAACGGGTGGGATTATTTCCGTCGCCTCTCTGGTTGGCTTTATTACTCTATTTGGAGTTGCCACTCGCAACGGATTGTTATTAGTTGATAATTACAACGCTAAATTTGCCACGGGAATGCCTTTTTGGGAAGTAATCATTCAAGGTTCGATGGAAAGGCTCAATGCCATTTTAATGACGGCTTTTACCTCCGCTTTGGGGTTAGCACCTCTGGTCGTGGGAGGAGGTGCAGGAAAGGAAATCCTACAACCGTTGGCGGTGGTTGTATTAGGAGGGTTGTTTACTTCTACAGCTTTAACGCTGTTAGTTCTACCCGCTTTGTACGCCAAGTTTGGCAAAGTTTTGGTGCCGAAACAGGAAAAACCTGTGCCTGAGTTATAAGTTGCAAAAAGAAAAATTTAAACCACAAAGACGCAGAGGACGCGAAGAAAAAATGAAATTATTGAAAGTAAGTTTAATTATTTTGGGAAGTGTCGGAGTGCTTTTTTTAGGAGCTTGCACTGGGGAACAGCAGACAGCACAACCTGATAATACTCCCACAGAAGCGAAAACTAATCTTCCTGCTGTTTCTCCTTCAAAAACAGCAGCCAAACCCGATCACTCACAACCCTCCAAAGGCGGTAAAGTCGTCGAGACAGGAAAATATCATTTAGAGTTTGTGCCTGAAAAAGAAGCGAACGGCACTCACTTAGATTTATATCTACAGAAAGGGGACACCCACGAAGCAGTTTCTAATGCCAACGTGACGGCTCAAGTTCAGTTACCCAATGGGAGTCAAAAAACCTTAGACATGAAATACGATGTTCAGGGTAAGCACTACGCTGTTTTGCTACCCGAACAAGCATCAGGCGAGTATAAGGTGGTCATCCTCTCGGAAATCAATGGCGAAAAGGCGAACGGTCGTTTTACTTTTAATCGCTAGCAATGCTAGGGGTACGAAGCTATAGCAATCCTATTTGAGTTGTGAGATCCAGTGGTTTAGATACCCGACTTCTTAGAGAAGTCGGGTATCTCGCTTTAACGAATCATTTGGGACTGCTGTTGTAGGTTGGGTTAAGGAATTAAACCCAACCTAATACTAAAAAATGACATCGTTTCATTCAGCTCTTTTACTGAAAATCCCGTACTCTTAGAATGCTAAAGATTGGATTTAGTCGTTGCCTGTGACCTTTTGAATCAAGTCTTGTGCTTTTTCTATTAAATTAGAGTCGTTATTGTTTTCTGTGGAATTGAGTACAGTCTTTTCGTTTGCCTTTTCCCTATAGTCAAAGGGTTCATTGGGGTTTGCTGATTTTTGCTGCTTATCCTCTTCAAGAAAACCTGTTGCTTCGCTATATTGATAGGCGCGGTCAACTCGGTCGTCTGATGTCAGCTTATCTCTTGAATGTAATACTGCATAACTAGGCTGTGCGGCGATGAATAAACTTGCCACACTGATTAAAGTCATTAAACTTAAAACAAAAATATTTTTATGGAGTTTTTGTTTTATAGTTACTAAAATTCGTTGCATGGAAATTCCCTCCCAATTGCTTTTTGTGAGAATTGATGATGCGCGAGTAGATAGGACTACTAACACCATTTATTAAGTACGAAATGAATCGTACTTATCTAGTTACATCTATGCCGTCTGCCGCAGGATACATTCGTTTATTTTTTTAACCATTCATGATGAATTTTTATTCCTCGGCTCTGCATAGTTTGTTCAAATAAATCGGTGGAAAGTGCCTGTTCTACAGGCCAGACGCCTGGTTTTTTGAGTTTGCCTGCTAGCAATAATTCGGCAAGGGTGCCGGTGCCATAACCGGCTGCCACGGCTGTATTTTCATGCACTAAAGTTGAGCAATAACTTGCTGGCCGATCATCTTTATAACCGTTGACTTCAGAGCGAATTGCTACACCGATGCCAGTGAAGCGATCGCTAATATCTGTCATACGGTGGCTGACGCGAGCTAAAAATTCGATGACTTTTGGATTGTTGAGCCAGCTAGAGGGCCACCAGTGGGCAACGCTCCAAGTTAGATAATTGTAAAAATCGGGAACTGTACCAAATTTGGTAATGACGGTTTTAACAGGAAAAGTGTCGGGTAGCGTGAAGGCTTCTGGCATATCAAACCAGTAAACGCCGATGCGACCATAGGGAGCAGGAAATTCAATGGTTTCGCGATCGCTATAGGGCTTGATTATCTGCCACTGACCATTTATCAAAGCTTTAAAAGGGCTTTGTAGCCCTAAAAATGTTGTTCGCATCACCGTAATACCAGCGCCCCCCGACCCCGATACTAGATAGCTCAGATGAATGCGTTCTGTCTCATCTAGTTGCTCGACGCCCTGGCGTACCATGCTATTAGAAATACCGGGGAAAATACCCGTATTAATAATTGCTGTAACTCCAGCAGCAGCAGCTTCGTCTCGGAAATCCAATGCTTTGCGAGTAAAAGATGGGTGATCGCTGACATCCAGATAGTTGACACCCACTTCTATACAAGTTTTTAGGACTTGGGCATCTCGGTAGTGAAATGGTCCCGCACAGTGGATTACAAGATCGCAAGCAGCGATCGCATCCCTCAACACTTCTCGATCCGCTAAATCTAAAACCTGGAATTGCACTTGCGATCCCAGCTTTTCGCTGACCAACGTTGGCAAGCTTGCAACACCGTGCGCCCCGATTGGGTTTCTGCCAGTAACGGTAATTTGCGCCTGTGTGTGAGCGACGATATCCGCCGCCACATTGCTACCAATCCGTCCGCTTCCTCCCAGAATTAAAACCCGTGTCATTAATCAAGTTGTTAACGC
Source organism: Trichocoleus sp. DQ-A3 (assembly GCF_039961975.1). Lineage (NCBI taxonomy): Bacteria > Bacillati > Cyanobacteriota > Cyanophyceae > Leptolyngbyales > Trichocoleusaceae > Trichocoleus > Trichocoleus sp. DQ-A3. The sequence continues at coordinate 199,156 of NZ_JAMPKC010000006.1, forward strand.
TATCTTCAGTTCATCAGGTTTGCCTGCTTCTCTCCATCGGTACCAAGGCAGACTTTTTCGCAGTAGAACAGACAAATTTTATCGAAATCCGCGAAGATCAATTTGTCCATCGGCTGACCTACATGAGATATTAGATGACTTTCACACCCAGCTTTGGGAAGTAGTATCTACCCGAAAACTTCACTTTGTTACACTATACTTAAGAAAGATGTATAAAAAAATCTTCTATGATAAACAAACAAATACCCATGAAGTACCCATAAAGCGGGCATCAATCGTTCGTGAATCAAGGAAAATAAAATCTTTTTTTTAATTGCTAAGAACTCCTAAATTCTAAAGATAACTTTAGGTTGGCATCATTGAGTTGCGAATGAAGGGAGTAATTAGCTGGATTTGGTATAACTTCTCAATGGAAGTGTCCAGCGGTGAAAAAGGAAATTTTCGAGCAGCAGATTGAGGCGACCTCACAACGCCGGAAAGAGCTTTGGCAACGAACTGAGGAATTTCCCACCCAGGACAAGCAACTACTGGTGGAAAGTTTGCAAGAACACGACCAAACTCTAGAAGAATTGCAAGTAACTTTAGAGGAACTGCGATCGCAGAATGAAGAGCTAATCGCCAGCCGTCAGACTGTGGAAATCCAGCGACAGCGCTACCAAGATTTATTCGAGCTGGCTCCAGACGCTTACTTGGCGACGAATCTTGATGCCGTGATTCTAGAAGCCAACCAAGCGGTAGCGCACTTGCTGAATATTTCTCAGGAACACTTGCTCGGCAAACCGTTAGTTATTTTTGTAACGGGTAAGGCTTTGCAAAACTTTTATACAAACTTAAGCCAATTCCTCGCAACTGACCAAGTAAGCAAATGGGAGGTTGAGATTCAAACCCGGCAGGGTACGCGCTTTCCCTCCACCTTCAAAGTTAAGGCAGTGCGCGACTCAAGCGGGCGGGTGGTAGAACTGCTCTGGCTGTTACAAGACATTACCGAGCGCAAGCAGCACGAAGCGGCTTTTCAGAGCGATCGCCATCTTCTTGAAACCCAAGTCGAACAACGAACCGCTGAGCTTCTGGAAACCAACGAGCGGCTCAAACAGGAGATCGCTAAACGTCAGCGGGCTGAAAAAGCGCTGTGGCAGCGGGCGGAAGGGGAATGGGCGATCCGGGTGATTACCGAACGCATCCGCCAGTCGCTCAACCTAGAGGAAATTCTCAACACGACGGTAGCAGAAATTCGACAAGTTCTAGGGAGCGATCGCGTACTGATTTTCCGCACAGAGCCGAATGGGGATGGCGTCGTGGTGGCTGAATCAGTAGATGCAGATTGGCTCTCATTCTTAGGCAATACCGCACCCGCAGCCATGTTTAGAGAATGTATGCCCCTCTATCGGCAGGGGAACGCTAGAGTAATTGATGACATTCAACAAGTAGGGTTTCCAGCAGATATCACTGAGTTTTTCCACTCGTCGCAAGTCAACGCCGCCTTAGGCGTTCCCATCATGCATGGCGGTCGGTTTTGGGGGTTACTTGCAGCTCATCAATGTTCGGCACCGCGTCACTGGGAACCGCTAGAGATCGATCTGCTCAAGCAATTGGCAATCCAAGTATCTATTGGCATTCAGCAATCAGAACTGTATCGGCAAGTCCAGCAACTGAATACGAACCTGGAACGCCAGGTACGCGATCGCACTGCCCAATTGCAACAAGCGCTCGACTTTGAAGCACTGCTCAAACGCATCACCGACGATGTCCGCGATCGCCTTGATGAAAACCAAATTTTACAAGTTGTCGTCTGGGAATTAGGCGTCGGGCTGAATATTGATGGCTGCGATACAGGTTTATACGATGCCGACCAGACCACGTCTACCATCAGCTACGAATACACCCTGGGAATCCCTTCTGCTCAGGGACAGGTAGTGCAGATGGCAGACTTCTGGGAGGGTTATTCTCAGCTGCTGCAAGGCAAATATTTCCAATTTTGTCAGATGGTGCCCGATAGTCGAGGTGCGCTGACCAGACTCGCTTGCCCCATTGTTGATGACCAAGGGGTATTGGGGGATTTATGGTTATTTAAGCCCCAGCAAGACGTCTTCAGCGAGCTAGAAATTCGACTGGTGCAACAGGTCGCGAATCAGTGCGCGATCGCCCTTCGGCAAGCCCGGCTGCATCAAGCAGCGCGATCGCAAGTCGAGGAACTGGAAAAACTCAATCGCCTCAAAGATGACTTTCTCAATACCGTTCCCCACGAGTTACGCACACCAGTCTCTAACATGAAAATGGCGATTCAGATGTTGTCCATTGCTTTGAATCGTGACTATGCCTTATTTGCCGAAATGGGCAAGCCGAGGGAACAACAAAGCAAAGTCGCTCGCTACTTTCAGATTTTACAGAACGAGTGCGAACGAGAAATTCGCCTGATTGATGACCTGCTGGATTTACAAAAACTCTATGCAGGCGCTCACCCTTTATTACTGAGTGCGATTCAGCTCCAGGAATGGCTGCCGCCCATTGTAGAACCTTTTCAAGAGCGAGCCAGAAACCACCAGCAAACCTTGCTCCTTGACCTCCCTGCCGACCTCCCTCGCTTCATCTGCGACCCCACGACGCTAGGCAGGATTTTGAGCGAGTTACTAGAAAACGCCTGCAAGTACACCCCCGCATCAGAAACGATCGCATTCAAAGTCCAGAGTCAGCCAGGGAGCGTTCAGTTTAGCGTCAGCAATTCCGGCGTGGAGATTCCGGAACGCGAACTTCCGCATATCTTTGACAAGTTTTACCGCATTCCCAGTAATGACCCGTGGAAGCAAGGGGGAACGGGATTAGGGTTGACGATCGTGAAAAGATTAATCGCCCATTTGAAAGGGACTCTGCGAGTGGAAAGTAAGGATCGTCAGACCTGCTTTATCCTCGATTTACCGAGCGATCGCTCAGCTCAAATTATCTCCTAATCCTTCCATTGGTAGGGGCACGGGCAATGCCGTGCCCCGATTTATCGCTACGAAATTTTAAACACAGACTCAACCGTAGATTTGAGAGAATTTCCCGCATCCTTCAGCTTTTGGGCAATTGGCTGCTGAGTATGCAGGAACACACGAGCGCAGTTGCGTCCCGGCATCCCGGAAATAGAACCGCCTGGATGAGTACCCGCACCGCTGAGAAATAACCCTTCAATCGGAGTTTTGTAGTTCGCCAATTCCGGCAACGGACGGAAAAAGACCATTTGGTCGAGGGTCATATCAACGTGGTAGTAGTTCCCTTTGTAAGCGCCCAAGCGATCGCCGAGTTCCGCTGGACTTTCAACAGCACGAGCGATAATGGAGTGCTTGAGATTCGGTGAATAATCGGCTAGCTTATCTAACACGCGGTCTGCGACTTTGTTTTTCAGTTCATCTGTCCAGCCAGTACCATGCAAACCCGTACCTTCTGCACCAGCAATCTGATAAGGCGCGAAAAACTCAATCCACAGCGTATGCTTACCTTCCGGAGCCATCGACGGATCGAGTACCGTGGGTACGACCACATACATTGAGGGATCGGAATCGGGAATGTTGCCGATAGAAGCCTCGCTGTGAGCAATTTCCACATGGCGCACCGAGTCAGCAATCAAAACTGAGCCAATCAGGTACTCATCCTGGTGGTTGTGGTGTTCAAAGCGCAAAGGCTCCGAGAGGGCGCAATCGATCTTGAGAATCGTTTCGTTGTTGTTGACAATTCTGCGCTCTAAGCGCTCCCTTAAATTCGGGTCGGCTGAATCAACATCGCTCTCATCCATGTGGCGTAGGAACAAGCGCTTGGCATCAATGTTGGAGATCACCCCAGTTTTAGCGCGGTATTCGGTGCCACCTGCCACCCGCACGCCCACTGCACGACCGTCATCGATTAATACTTTTTCAACGGTCTGGTCGCACAGGACGACACCGCCTTTACTTTTCACTAGCTTCAGCAAAGCATCAACCAGTGCGCCGCTACCACCTTTAGGTCGCGCCATTCCGGGGTCATGGCGCATCGCCATCATGATTGAACCGACAGAAATGGTTTTTTGGGACGGAGGTGCGCCAAGCTCTGCGGAGAGTCGAGCCAAGGGCGCTTTCAGAAACTCGGAATCAAACCACTCGTTGAGGATATCTTCCGGGCTGGTGAGCATGGTACGAATCAGATCCAACGTCTTATTTGGCCCACCCAAGACGGAGAATAAATCTTGCAGCTTTTTGAGGTCGTAATTGCCAGCAATGTCAACGATCGATTTTGGCGGTGCGTTGAACACCGGGATCATTGCACCCAGTACGCGCTGCCAGTACTCGGTATATTCGGCATATTTTTTGGCATCGCGATCGCTATAACGTGCAATCTCTGCACAAGTTTTTTCAACGGATTTGTGACCTAAAAAGTATTTGCCATCAGGATGGGGGCAAAAAGCGACTGGGTCGCAATATAAATATTCCAAGCCATATTTAGTGAGTTCTAACTCTTCGACTACCGGACCCAAGTGAATGAACTCGTGGTCAATCGAGCAGAGGTTGAACTTAAAACCCGGTGCCTCTTTCGGTAAGATTTCTTCGGTTGTTGCGCCGCCGCCCGGAATGGAGCGCTTTTCTAGTAACAGAACGCTATAGCCTGCTTTGAGCAGATATGCGGCACAGACAAGTCCGTTGTGACCGGCACCAATAATGACAACATCGTACTCTTGCATGGACAATACTCTCAGACCCGTGTATATCCCCGATTCTAAGAAAGTTAAGAACTTTAAAGGGTCTATCACTCGAAGGATATCCTACGCCCGGAGCCGTCAGCTAGACGCGGGAGAAAACGCCTTTAGGGCTGTTTGTGATGAGGCGCGAATATCAGGGCAAGCACAGGGCAAGCAGCCGCTAAGGGCATGGCGTCTACTCGGAGAGGCGTAGGGCAAAGCGGACAGAATCGTGAGAGGTGGTGAGAGATGGTAAGAGGCGCGATCGCGCTCATGCCAAGCGAGGCGTTAGCCTAGCGCAGAAAAAGTCAGTTCGCTGATTTTCTTCGTTAACCGCGGCTAAACTCTAGCCCAAAGCAATTCTCGCAGTTATACTGGCTAGGTCTACATCGTCTTGGAACGGGTCAGCACTACAGAATATGAATCCTGTTGTCAAAATTGTTCAACCCTCTGGCATTTTAGACGGTATGAAGGCGACTCAGTTTCGTCAAGAAATTAGCGATATTGTTGAAAACGGAGGCAATATGGTGTTAATTGACTTTAAGGACGTTACCTTTATGGATAGTTCTGGGTTGGGGGCGCTAGTGCTTGCACTCAAAACTGTTCGCGCCGCCGGTGGTAAACTCTTTATTTGCTCGATTAATGAGCAAGTAAGAATGTTATTTGAACTGACCAGTATGGATCGCGTCTTTGAAATCTTTCCGAATCGTGAAGAATTCAATAACGCGATTAGTCAATAGCTAATGGCTAATCGCTAATGGCTAATCGCGATCGACAATTAGCACTTAGCAATTAGCACTTAGCACTTGACTAATCAAAGTTGATTTGCAGCAACGATAAATCATCGTCAAAATAGTCTTTTGGATTCCTATCTTGAACAGAATTCACGATCCGATCTAGATTATTCTGATGATTTTTCGGAAATTCCGTCAGCAGATCGATGAATGCATCAAGACCCCAAATCGTGCCGTCTGGTTGGTTAATTTCATAAATTCCATCACTGAAAATGTATAGGGTACTGGATTTTTCCACCTCGCAGCTACCATCCATAAATTCAGCATCAGGAAACATCCCAACTGGCAACCCTGGGGTTTTTAAGCGTTTGACTTGGGTTACTAAATTCGAGTTTGCAGAGATTAAAACTGCCGGTGGATGCCCAGCACTGGCGTAAACTAGGGTGCGCTTAACTCGGTTATAGACTCCGTACCAGATAGTGAAATATTTATCATTTCGCTGAGTCATCTGGAACGTTTCATTCAACGCCTTCAGGACATCACTAGGCTCATAGTAATTAATTTTCGGAAGGGCTTGGCTTTTGAGTAAGTTCATTACAGAAAGAGACGGTAAAGCAGCCCGCAATCCATGTCCGGCGACATCTAGCAGATAAATCGCTAAATGATCTGGATCTAGCCAGTAATAATCAAAGCCATCCCCTCCTAATTGGCGGGAAGGAACAAAACGAGAATCAATGGTTACAGGAGGTGAGGTCAGCGGAGAAGGAAGGATGGAACACACATACTCGGCTGCTTCTGCTAATTCCGCCTCCAACAGCAGTTTTTGGTGCTGCAAGTCGTGGCTGAGTTGGTGTAACCTCAAGCCTGCCCGCACTCGCGCCTTCAACTCATACATATCGATGGGCTTGCACAAAAAATCATCTGCCCCAGCATCCAGCCCTTTCACCCGATCCTCGACGGAACCCATCGATGTCAGCAAAATAAAGAAAGTTGTTGAAAGTTCTGCGGTTGCCTTGACCTGACGGCACACTTCCAGTCCGTTCATGCGCGGCATGATCCAATCGCAAATTACCAGTGCGGGTCGTAACTTTTGCGCTAGGGTCAAACCGGCTTCGCCATCGCTGGCGACGGTTAACTCATAACCCTCGCTTTTTAGCGTTCTTTTGAGCAATAGCTGAATCGCCGGGTCATCATCAATAATCAGAACTTGAACCATGAGATAGAGGGACTACAGGTCGCTTAAGATGGAAGGCAGTTAAAACTGAAGGATGACACCTGAGGCAAGTGTGAAGATCGCTAAACTTCACCGAAAATATGCACAATCATAAACAAGTATAGTCATCGGTTGCTCGAAGTTATCTAGGCTTTCCACTCGTTACTGACTCGCATTATGATGATCAACATTGTTACTGCGATCGAAAATGCTCATGTAGATATTTTGAGAGCCGTCATCACCAAATCTAGCAAGTTCTACGCCCAAAGCTATCAATACTTCCAGTCTAAGCACCTCCGACTTCTTCACTCATGCCACCCATTCATGAGGCTAATGAGAAAGTGGCACGCTGCCCACTAACCAGAAAATTCATTGCGATCGCAACGATTACCTATAGGCTAGACTGGATTCTCTCTAATTTGTGCCGATGTTTAATACAAAGTTTCAGTGTCGTTGATTAAAAAGGCTTTGAACAGTTGAAACTCATCAAAAAAATCTCTGTACAAGTTTCCAGCGACCTCAAGGCGTTAGATGGTGTTTTGTCATGGTTTGAAGGTTTAAATCAACCTGAGATTCCTAAAAAAGTTTGGCTACAGTGCCAATTAGCTTTGGCCGAAGGCTTTACTAACGCAGTTCGTCATGCCCACAAAGGCAAAACTTCAGATGTTCCAATTGATATTGAAGTTAATTTGTTTTCGGAATGTTTAGAAATCCGAATTTGGGATCAAGGACCGCCTTTTAATTTAGAAGCCCGCCTTAAAAAACCAGAGGAGATCAGCAAGAATGCCACGGGGGGGCGGGGTATCGCCATTTTACAAAAAATCGCGGACTATCTGAGTTATACCCGCACTGACAACCGGAATTGCCTGTTAGTTGTAAAAAATTATTCTAATTTGTTAGCCTCTGATTGAATTTCACACAAAGATAAGTAGAAGTTTAATTTCTAATAAGATTTTAATCTTCACAACTGGAGAAAGAAAAGAGATTTATAGACCTAGAAGGCTGTAGGATCGAGGGTTAAGAGGCTAGGAGTTGGCTGAAGGACGGACTTCTTAGCGTCTGGAGTACGAATGTCTTCAGGAAAACGGTTTTTGGGTTGATGAGCGCCTACCGGCTGAAATAACCATACAACAGAGCGAGCAATGGGATGGGTGCGAGTAGCGATCGCGCAATCCTAGCACTGCTGACGAACCTACCCTACGGGAAGCCAACGCCATTTTACGTTTTTAGCTTCTCGCGCACTTAATTTACAAGAGGAATCTGAGATTATGACCGCACCGACTCAAGAGGCGATGTTAGCGACGCCTGCTTTTTGCGATGGAATTCAATATTTTGGCGAGAATTTGCCAGGATTTGAGACGGCTGGAAAATCTCCTGCCATAGAAGAAGGTAAGCCAAGCATCGCATCTCCCACCGATCCGGCTGCTGTCTTCCAAACTTTATTGTATGCAGATGCTTTACGCTATTTGACCCTGCAAGTCACTGCAAGTAAGGCGTCTGGGCACCCTGGCGGTTTTGCGAGTCAAGCGGAAGCGTATGCCGCATTGGTTATGCTCGGTTACAAGAATATCATCACCGAAGTCGGGCATCACGCCCCCGGATTTTATAGTGCCATGTTCTTGGATCGGTCGCTAGAGGACATGGGAATCACGACCGTGCAGCAATTGCGCGATCGCTTCCGGGAAAAACACGGACTCTTAGGACACCTCTCCGGCTACATTCCGGGCATTCTCGCACCCGCTGGCCCCTTGGGACAAGGGCAACACTTCGCAATGGCAGCAGCAAAGCTGCACCGCGACAAGCTTTTCCCCTTCACCCTCGGTGACGGAGGTTTAGGCGAACCCTACATTATGAGTGGGATGGGACATTTCCACACCGCTTATCCCGAAGTCACGAATTTCTTGCCCGTTCTAGTTTGGAACGGCTACAGCCAGGAACACCATAGCATGGTGTCCACTAAGTCCAACGAGCAGATGATCGGTTACTGGCGTGGCAATGGGTTTGAAGAAGTTGTCTTAATTAACGCCAAAGACTTCGACGATCAAAACCAGCCAGGAGATTATGTTGATAGCACAGCCTTTTCCTTCGAGAAGCGACTGGAATTCACCAAAGCGGTGCTACTGGCAGTAGATAAAGCAGCGAAATCTGCACTTGGCGGCAAACTCACCGTATTGATTATTAAACAGCTCAAGGGTGCGGGTGTCCACGCCAAAGGCGCAAAATCCCACAACCTCTATCCCAAAGACACCCTGGATAGTCCCCACATCTCCAACGCCTTGAAAGCACGCGCCTTATCCTCTGCGGCGTGGGAATTGGTGCGGACGAATTGCGAACGTGCTGGTGGTGGTCCTGCTTCTAAGACTGTTGTGACAGAATTTGAGTTACCGTTGCCAGACTTGGGTGAATTGCCCTTGGAAGAATATTCTGTGGGTGGCGAGGCAAAGGTGTCAACGACAGCGATGGGGCGTTTGGTGGGGAAAGTCGGAGAAAGCGATCGCAATTTCCTCGTTACCAACGCTGACGGCAACGAAGCCTCTGGGATTGCCAATATTAACCAAGCCCTGAAGATTATCCACCCCACAGTGGACGATCTCTACAATCAAACACCCCAAGGACAAGTTTACGAACCCCTCAGTGAAGACGCTTGTGCCGGGTTAGCGGTTGGCTTGTCCCTTATGGGTGCTAGAACTCTCTGGTGTTCCTACGAATCCTTTGCCATCAACGGCTTACCGATTTGGCAAACCGTAACGCAAGCGATGGCGGAATTGCGCCGTCCCACTCCCTCTACGATTACCTTATACACTGCTGGAGCCTTGGAACAAGGGCGTAACGGTTGGACGCACCAACGCCCGGAAATTGAAGCGTATTTCGCCGCCATGATGCGGAATGGCAATGTTTTCCCCCTATTCCCTCCTGATGCCAATAGTATCCAAGTCTGCTACGACTGGGCGCTGACAACGAAGAATAAGGGAATTGTGATTACTGCTAGTAAGTCGCCGCTACCGATTCGCACTACCTTTGAACAAACTCGCCAAGGGTTGCACGACGGTGCCATTGTGCTGCATGAAATCCCCGGTGACAAGATGGTGGTGTTTGCCGTGATTGGCGATATGACGCTGATGCCAGTCTTTGAAGCCGCTGCGTTTTTAGAAACCGAAGGAATTGGGGCGCGGATTGTCTCGATTGTTAATCCCCGCCGCTTGTATCGTCCCCATGATGTCTCCTGGGATACCTGTTCCGAATCCGATGGCGACTTCTTGGACGATGCTGGCTTTGCCAAGCTATTTAATGGTGATGCTTTAGTTGGTGTCACAGGTGGCGCTTCTGGGATGCTAGAACCCATCATGCTGCGGAGTAACTGCAAGCGCGATACTTTCGCCTGGAAGCGTGGTGAAACGACTGCTAGTGCGGGTGAATTGATGGCATTTAATGGTTTGACGGCTGAAGCATTAACGAAACGCGCGATTGAGTTAGTGCATTAAGTTTAGTTAGCTTATAAAGTTTTATCGCTCTCTTGTTTCTTCAGGAGAGCGATATCACTACTTGTTGTATTATTTAGAGGTAGTAGCAGCTAAAATACAAACTTATAACTAATATTTTGACTGCAACAAGCACAATTGTTGCTTATTTTCTTTTAAGTTTAATCAGGGCTTACGAAAAGAGAAATAAAATTACTTAAATTAGAGATGTTTTAGATTGTTTTTATGGTTTACTTCAATTAAGTAAGTATTTAATATTGCATGGTTCTAAAAATCAAGTTTGATTCAAAAACAAACCTAAAGTTTGAAGCAGTTATAAAAATAAAAAAGTGATTTTATACTTTGATTTAAACAAATTATTGCAGGCGATCGCCTATACTAATAAATTAAAATTTTCTGTCACGAATTTGAAGCATTGGAGATTGGAGTCAGCGTGCAGAAAGAGATGAGAAAATTATAGGGGCAGCGTTCGGATTTAGCATGACAACCAAACCAAAAATTATTGTCCTCGATGATGACCCTACTGGTTCTCAGACGGTTCACGGCTGCCTGCTGCTGACGCGCTGGGATGTAGATACCTTGCGGTTAGGGTTGGCGGATGAATCACCGATTTTCTTTGTGCTGACGAACACGAGGGCGCTGACTCCAGAGGAAGCGGCAAAGGTTACTAGAGAAGCTTGCCGTAACTTGAAGGAAGCCATTACCCAATCAAACATCCATGACTTTCTAATTGTCAGTCGTTCTGACTCCACCCTGCGCGGACATTACCCAGTCGAAACAGATGTGATTGCCGAAGAATTGGGTTCCTTTGATGCCCATTTCCTGGTTCCTGCCTTCTTCGAGGGGGGACGAGTAACCCGCGACAGCGTACATTATCTGATAATTGACGGCGTTCCGACACCCGTTCATGAAACTGAGTTTGCCCGCGATTCAGTCTTTGGCTACCACCATAGTTATCTGCCTGATTATGTGGAGGAAAAGACAAAAGGTAGAATTCCAGCTAACAAGGTAGAACGCTTTTTACTTGCAGATATTCGGGCTGGAAGTTTGGAACGGCTGATGAACCTCAGTGGCAATCGGTGCGGCGTCGTAGATGGGGAAATTCAAGCAGATTTAAACCGCTTTGCAGAAGATATTCTAGCAGCAGCCAGTCAGGGAAAACGCTTCCTATTTCGCAGCGCTGCCAGCATTTTAACCGCCTTGGCTGCTTTGCCTCCGCAACCTGTAGCCGCAGAAGATATGGCGCAATATGTGCGGGAAGGCAAACCGGGCGCAGTGATTGTCGGTTCTCATGTCAAAAAGACGACACAACAGCTAGAACAACTGCTAAAAGAACTGGGTACAGTTGGCATTGAAGTAGAGATTGAACGTTTACTTGATGATTCTGTCACTGGGTTAGAAAGTCTCCTTAAGGAAACTTTGGAAAAAGTTCATGCAGCGTACAATTCGGGGAAAACGCCTGTAGTTTACACTAGCCGCAAAGAACTTACTTTTAAGGATGTGCAAACGCGGTTACTGTTTGGGGAAGATGTTTCTGCTTTGTTGATGGATATCGTACAGGGTTTACCTGCAAATATTGGGTTTCTCATCAGCAAAGGCGGCATTACTTCTAATGATGTTCTGAGTACAGGTTTGGCGTTAACCTCAGCGCGGTTACTCGGTCAAATTTTGGCCGGATGTTCGATGGTACGGACTTCAGAGAATCATCCCCAATTTCCGAATTTGCCTGTGGTATTGTTTCCCGGCAACGTGGGAGATACGGATGGATTAGCCACGGTTTATCGGCGTCTGAGTCAGCATCGTTAGTCATCAGAAAGGTTGAAGGTTGAGGGATAAGAAGTTCTCCGGTTGCCCTCTTGTCGCCTTGCCCTGATGCCGCTTGCCTATATCATGGATAATTAGTCAATCCGCCCAGGTCAGGCTTTTCGTCCATGACTTCTGATTCGTCCGTTCCCATCGCTGTTTCAGTTGTTCCCGAAAATACAGGGGAAGTAAATTGCCACGAACAAGTCCGCATCAAAAGCGACCAGAGGTGGCTGACATTAATTTTGCCCCCAGAAGCGGAGACACCCACCACGGCTAGCTGGTCTGACCTTTGGCAACAGCTGAAGCAGCGCCTAAATGCCGGTGAACGCTTCTGGCAGCCGAATACAGAGGTGCATTTGGTGGCAAAAGATCGCTTATTAGATGGACGCCAGCTGCAAGCGATCGCAGATGCCCTTGCCGAAGATCGGCTGCAACTCAAGCGTGTCTATACCAGTCGCCGTCAAACTGCTGTTGCTGCTGCTGCTGCCGGTTACTCGGTGGAACAGGCACCCCCGGTTTCCCCTCTCAATCAAAAGCCGGAAGCGCCAACAACTGTATTAGCAGAACCCCTCTATGTGCAAACGACTGTGCGCTCGGGAGTAGAAATTCGTCATCCCGGTAGTGTCATTATCCTGGGAGAAGTGAATCCGGGTGGTAGCATCATCGCATCCGGCGATATCTTAGTGTGGGGGCGTCTGCGCGGGATTGCTCATGCTGGTGCCGAGGGCAATCAAGAGTGTTTAATTATGGCGCTACAGATGGAACCCACCCAACTGCGAATCGCTGATTATCTGGCGAGGGCACCGGAAAATCCACCCGCGCAATTTTATCCGGAAGTTGCCTACGTAACGCCGGAAGGAATTCGGATCGCTAGAACGACTGATTTTTCTAAAACCCAGTCTTTATCGATGGGGGTTGGACGTTAAAGAGGCAATAAGCGGGGAGTAATAAGTTTTGTCGGGGTTGTAGGGGCAGTGTCTACTCGGTGCCTGCCCCTGGTTTGGCGCTCGTTTTAAGTGAAGGCATTATTATTTTTGAGGAGTAAGTATATACTGAACTCAAAACAAAAAAACTCAAAAATAATTGATTGACCTAATTTAAAACGCCAAAATCAAAACTCTCTCAAGGGCGAATTTACGAGGCATAGCTGTGGGAGAATAGACAATTCGATTAAACTCGCCCCTATACATTCACGCACTAAAACGAAGCTAAGAACTTTTCAACATGAGTCGCATTATTGTGATTTCCTCCGGCAAAGGAGGGGTGGGGAAAACCACCGTAACGGCAAATTTAGGTATGGCTTTAGCTAGGGCGGGGCGTCAAGTTGCTCTAGTCGATGCGGATTTTGGCTTGAGAAATTTGGATTTGCTGCTGGGGCTGGAAAATCGGATTGTCTACACGGCGGTTGAAGTCTTGGCTGGCGAATGTCGATTGGATCAAGCATTGGTGAAAGATAAGCGGCAGCCGGGACTGGTGCTATTACCCGCTGCCCAAACCCGAACCAAAGAGTCAATCAGCCCAGATCAGATGAAACAGCTGGTTAATGAATTAGCTGCGAAGTACGAATACGTCTTGATTGACTCTCCGGCGGGGATTGAGATGGGCTTCAAGAATGCGATCGCTGCCGCCCAGGAAGCCTTGATTGTGACAACGCCTGAAATTGCCGCTGTGCGGGATGCTGACCGGGTTGTCGGCTTACTAGAAGCCCAAAACATTAAGCGTGCCCACCTGATCGTCAACCGCATTCGACCGGCAATGGTGCAAGCCAATGACATGATGTCGGTAGAAGATGTGCAGGAACTTCTCGCCATTCCTTTAATTGGTGTGATTCCTGACGATGAGCGGGTCATTGTCTCCACCAATCGGGGCGAACCTCTGGTACTGGCTGAAAATCCCACCCTACCGGGAACGGCATTTTTCAACATTGCCCGCCGCCTAGAAGGGGAGCCAATTGAGTTTCTGAATTTGGATGCTGGGAATGACAACTTCTTTTCTCGCATCCGAAAATTATTGTGGTCTAAGATTATCTAACCTTCACATCTGCCCGATCCATGATTAGCGAACTTTTAGAACGACTTTTTCCTCGCATTAGTGCTGACAACAGCCGCGCGGAAGTCAAGCGCCGCCTGCAATTGGTCATTGCCCACGATCGAGCTGATTTAACACCAGAGATGGTGGAGTCAATGCGGAAGGAAATCCTGGAAGTCGTCTCTCGCTATGTCGAAATCGAGGCAGAGGGGTTGGAGTTTTCTCTAGAAAGTAACCAACGGGCAACGGCATTGATTGCCAATTTGCCCATCCGGCGGGTCAAAGCAGATGCGGAGCCAGAGGATACATAATAGCGATCGCTCCTGAATGCGCTCAATGCGATCGCATTATCGAAGCGAGGCGTTAGCCTCGCGCTGAAAGAGTCAGTTCGCTACTGTGCATAGGAACTTCCTGACATCGCCGGGAGGGCGGCACTCATCCTATTAAAGCCTTCACCAAGTTTTTAATCCTATTTTTATTTCTTAAAACTAAAATAAATCGGCTTCTTTCTCAGGCTTTTATGCTCTCCTATCTCCTAAGAGCGAACTAAGTTTTCATGCAAACTTAGGGCGAATTGGTCTAATTCTTCATGTAATTTGATCCTCTGTCTAAAGCAAAACTTAAACGGATTGGCTGTTTTTACTGCTGTGGGTGGATAGGAAATTTATGGGTTGTCTTTAACAATAAAAAGAGAATCACTCCAGCATTTAAAACTCTTTTTCCACAAAAAAAGAGCTTTTCAGGAGTCGGTTGATCGGGGCATCGATAAAACCCGTTGCAGCATTCATAATATCTACTTTTGAGGATGAGCCGGTTCAATGACTACCTCTTTGTGGAAACATCTATCAGCCGGTATTGCGACCACCTGTATCGCTTTGGGAACAGCCGCACCCTCTTTAGCAACCACTCTTTCCGGTTATGCAACTACCGGAAACATGATGAGTGGGATGCAGATTACAGTTGGTTTCCTGGATGGAACTTCCCAAACGGCAACTTGGGGGGTTACAGATTCTATTTCGGGAGGAGCATTTGGAAATGGCTGGTCTCTTACCCAAGCGGGTAATACCTACGGTTACGATCCAGCCTATGGTGCATACGGCTGGAGATTGACCCACTCCGGCGTCAGCCCCATTGCCTCGCTGCTAATCAATGCAATTCCTGGAAATGCCGTTTTTGATACTTATCCTTATTTAGATGGTCCCCAGAATACGTCAGGGTCAGCAGAGGGTTGGGAGTTCCAGGTACTATCAGGTCAATCTCCCTCTGCCTATGCCTACTCAGTCCCGATTGACATTTCAAAAGGCGACTTATTTGGGGCGCTTTCGATGTCCTGGAACGGCGGATTTAACGGGACAATGCGGTTTATCGCCGATACGGATAGCGGCACTACAGCCGATCCAGTGAAGCCTTTAGAACCACCACCACCGCCACCGCCACCACCGCCACCACCGCCACCACCGCCACCTCCACCGCCACCACCGCCACCTCCAAACATTGCGCCGGTTCTAAGTTTCGACAATTACACAATTTATGAGGGTCAATCGGTATCGCCGATACTGTATGCGACCGATCCCGATCCCGACTCGATCGCCTTCTTGTTAAATGGCAATGTCGTTGGTAGCGATCCAAATACTTCAGGAGTCCGTGCATTGTCCGTACCATTAGGGACTTATGCAGATGAGGGAAGTTTTGCCTTGACGGCGCAAGCACAGGATAGTCGAGGTGAGAATAGTGCGCCCGTCACTCGAACGCTGACAGTTCTGAATGTTGCCCCCACCATCACTAACCTGACCCCAAATTTAACCATTAAAGAAGGCGATCGCTTTAATTTTGATGGCAACGCAACCGATCCGGGAATCTATGATGTTCTCACCTACAATTGGGACTTAGATAACAACGGCCTATTTGATAACTTCATTGGACCTAACGGGCAATCTTCCTTTGCCGATGAAGGTTTCAACCCCATCGGGTTGCAAGTCTCAGATGGCGATGGCGGGTATGCTTATGGTGGTTTTAACGTGACGGTTGAGAACGTTGCCCCCACCATTACTAGCATCACCTCCGCCCTCACGGTTTTAGAAAACCAGAAGTTTGATTTTGCTGCTACCGCAATCGATCCGGGCATCCAGGATCTGCTCAGCTTTGACTGGGACATCAATAATGATGGCGTTTTTGATGACTTCACGGGCACTGCGGGGCAGTGGGCTTTTAGCAATAGCGGGACTTATACCGTTGGCTTGAGAGTCTCTGATGGCGACGGTGGATTTGCTTTCAGTTCTTTTGATGTGACGGTTGAACACGTCCCCGAACCTTCGAGTGCGATCGCTCTATTGGCGTTTGGTGCTGTTGGTGCGGGTGCTATCCGCAAGCGCAAACATCCCTAAAAAATTAGCTTCTTGGTTAGGCAGGTTGGCACAGCCCAACCTGCTGATTTCTCATATCTAGATAAAAATTTTGTCAAAAAGCGATATGCTCCTAGCATCCGCTTCGCTACGCATCTGAACGGCTCCAACCCAATTTGGATACAGCAAACTTAACACCCTCAACCACCGTGAGCGCAAGGGAAAGGGAAGCAGGACCCCTTTAGATTGGGGTGGAGTCTTCCTAAAAAAGCGTAGCGAAGCGAATGCTAGGAGCATATTGCTTCTCCCCAATTTATAAACGGGAAATTCCATATAAGTTTATGTAGGACTAAAAAAGGGAAAAATTTCAGTTACAAATCGTACAGTAGCTTTTCAAATGGCTAGGTAGCAACCATGTGGGAAAGTCATATATTTGGTGCGACCCTTGTATGGTTTGAATCTCTGAAACTGCCTATCAAGCGGCATTTCCAAATCAATAATCCCAAATCTAAAGTTCAAAATGGGATGACGTGGAATCCACAGGTTTAGGAAGTGTCTGGAGAACCAGATTCTGCATTCAGGGGATGGGTGATTAGTGCTAATAATTACAATGAAATGCTGAAGCGAAAATGGGAACAGAAAGCTAGGGATAAACATCCTTAACTAACTGCAAGGAAAAATTAGCAATTGCCGGATCTTCCTTGGAAGGCATCGCAATTGTTACCAGAGATGAGAGGTGTATTGGGCAATACTATTTGCTACTTCACGTTACATCCAACACGCTAGCTGCAAAGCAGCTACTTTGCAGTTAGCCTATGCCGCAATGATTTGGCTGCTCTCCCCAAACCTCTTTTTCAAAGGAGAAAATTTCGTCAAAGCCTCTTATTTAAGGGGGGGTGGGGGATATCCAATAACGACTTTGCGTAGTTTATGGCGGATTGGGGAGTATCTGCACGGCGCGAGCCGAAAAAGCGCCAAATCAGCGTTCTGCATCCCTAAAACCCGATGCGATCGCCTCTAGAAAGTGAAGTTGCAGGGCGATCGTGCTGAAAGGCTATTAAACTCCTATTCTCAACAGCGAGCCTTTATTAAAAATTCATGAAGCCTTCGTATAATTTTTTACGAACTAGCATTAACCGAGTCATATAAATTCAGTCTGAGGGCTGATTTCGGCTTCCGATTTTGATTCAAATTAGCGATTTTAATATATTGTTTCAATAAAGATTATCGAAAGGTACTGGTAATCTATTCAAAAAATATGCCAGACTTTGCACAGAAATATGTACAACAAAATTTTGATTTTTAAAAGTATACAAAGACACAAGGAGATTTGTAGGTTTTATTGAAACAACAGTGATATTGGCACGTCAGAGAATATACGGTTATCAACATTTAACTGTATAGGCACGAAGTTGTAAAAAGTTATATCCAGAGCGGCTTTGACGAACGGTTGAGACAAAACCTTCAAAATTATTCTGTAGCGATTGATTCTATCTGAGAGTAACCGAAATCCTCATTAGTCATCCTTGCCGGTGCTTGGGCTTGCGATCGCCACGAAATCCTCAAGATTCCCTCAATCCGAACGGGCAACCTATACAGTCAATATTCACTTTTTTAGAAAAAAGTTTTATGAGTGCCTTGAGTTTTATGAAAAAACTATCTATGACTGCTGCTGGAGTAGCCTGTTTCTCCGTGGGAGGGATGTGCGCGAATGCACCCCCCCTCAAAGCGGCAATTCTCGCAGTGGATGATTCAGCGTCATGGGCAACAGGGTCAAATGCCCTATCTAAGCTGGGTTTCAATATGGTTCAGGTAGAAAATAGTTCCCTACCAGAGTTTTCGATTCTCTCGACTCTCTCGTCGCCGTTGGGCAATTTGACCTTCAGCCCCCAGGTTCAGAAAATAAATATTAATTCCGGTTGGACAACCTGGAGTCATGGCTACACCGGGGAGGTATATTTTAGCGGCTGGAATGTCTTAACCACGACGATTACACTGCCTGACGGTATTAGTGCATTTGATTTATATGTGGAGCCAAACCTCTTTGGCTTATTCGACATCGCAGTAACGGGTATAAATGGTACCTCGACAACCCTGTTGCAGAAAGTCAGTGGTTTGTCAGGTGCTAAGTATTTTGGCTTCTACGCCACTGAGGGAGATTTCCTTTCCACCATCAAAATTACTGATCTCTCGAACGGTGCTGCTCATGGATTTGGCATGGCTGAGTTCCGTCTCGCATCCCGTACAGTTGCGGCTGTTCCTGAATCCTCTTTTGGCTTGAGTATATTAGCGTTTGGTGCGTTAGGTTCCGTTTCGTGGCTATTGGGGAAACGGCAAAACAAATAGGAAAACAGTCCCAAGTGAATATAAAACCAATATTGAGAACTGCTGTGTCTTCCATCCGGAGGCACGGCAGTTGTTTTGAGAAGGGATGTTGAATTCGAGTGTCTCTACCAGAGCGATCACTGCTTCTGCGTGTACGAACTAGGTGCGAACTGACAAGTCAGCGCAACGCTCTCGCGTACACTATCTTCAGCAACTTGCGCTCTCCAACACAAAACCTTTTCTAAGCTTCACACAGCCTCAGCATCTTTTTCTACGTTTTAGTACTGCTAAAAACCTTATGCAGTCTGCCAAGCTTGCATATTTGTAGTAGTATTCAGTCAGAGTTTATCTATCTAAAGATATATATTTTGGGTGAAGATTCGGGAAAAGCACTGTAGTTGCTAGGAAAGGTGTGCCCGACTATTTCTAGATGAAGGCAGGGTTCTGGCGATCGCGCTTCGGGATACTACCATCACTATCCACGACTCAATTGAAAGCGATCGCCAGTTGGCGAGACGAATTCATAAGCAGGGCATTCCAAGAATTTCTACCGATCTATAAGAGCTTTCGCGATCGCACTTTGGGGTATTCATCGCATTACCCTTCAGTTTTCATGCGATCGCACTGGCTGGGTATTCAGACCGCAACATTCACCTTTTTGGAGTCAAAAGTTCAATGGCTATTTCTACCCTGGTTAAGAAATTTATTCCTCATGCGGTCATAGTAGCAACAGCAGCCCTCGCAGCAATCGCCGCTGTTGCTCCAGCCCAAGCTTTAACCTTCTACTCGGATCGTGCCGCTTTCAATGCTGGGTCAAAAAATCTCCAGAATATCGACTTTGAAGATTTGCACACAGACCATAACAACTACTGGGGATACACATCCTACGGAAACAGCACCATTACGGAGAAAGGTGTCCAGTTCACAGATTCTTACAAGCTTGGGATGGGGGGTTCCAGCTATAGCAACTACTATGGCTTAGGGTCAGGTGATGTGCTATATAGCAGTAGCTATAGCTACTCGCACTCAGGGTCATACGGTGGCAATTCCTACTCCGGTTCCTATGACAATGGCAGCAACCTCCTCAACATTCTTCTCCCCTCTGATACGACAGCGATCGCATTCGATTTCAAGAACCTTTCCGGGGGTTCTGTCTTTAAGATGAGTATCGATGACCAGGTATTTGATTTCAATCCCTCAATTAATTTTGTTGGATTCACATCTGATACGGCAATCAGCTCAATCAAGTTTCTGGGAACTCCCAACGACTCCTCCTACAACTACTCCTACGGCTATGACATCAACTACGACGGCGTGATTGACAGCAACGACACCTACTCCTACTCCCAAACTGGCTTCAATTCCAGCGTAAGTCTCGATAACTTCACTTTCGGGGAAGCGGCTACGTCAGTCCCCGAACCCACTTCAGTGCTAGGTTTGCTAGCCGTGGGCGCTTTGGGTGCAGGCTCACAGATCAAGCGCAAACAGCAAGGTAAAGCTTAAGATAACAGCCGATGCGCTTCGTCCCAGATTAACTGCGTGACTGCCATGCCTTCTATAAAGAAGGCATGGCAGTTTTTTTGCGGAATGATTCAGTCAAGGTTCTCCATAGATGCGAACTGACTCTTTCAGCGCTAGGCTAACGCCTCGCTTCGCTGTTTTCATGCCCAAAGGGCTGTACGCTATCGCGCTGGTGAATGAGGAGGATGCAGTGTCTTGCCTAAGAATGCCCGGAATGCGATCGCCCGAAGATAAAGCGAATGTATTCCGGACAAATTCCTGGCAATCGTCGAAACAAGCAAAAAGCACTAAAAGCTTAATCCGGCTGGGATGGCAAAGATAGTTTAGGTGGTTGAGTGCCTATCTTAGGCATAAGAGTACGACGTTTAACCCAAAACCCAATTTTGACTGCTAGCTAGCTGTGTCTTTTAGGAGGCACAGCTTTTTTTATGGCTACTCACTTGCTCTTGGTGCCGTCATCTCGTTACTGATTCAACGATTAGGGCGATCTCCGCCGCTGGCAGGAAGCCAAAGGTGAGACGGTATTCTCTTTCGATTGAGTATATAAGAGAGCGATCGCTCTGAATTCACTTGCCTTACGCAAAGGTGCGAACTGACAAGTCAGCGCTTCGCTATCACGTCCTGCCTAAGAATGCCTTACAAGCGATCGCCCGACGATGAAGCCAAGCTCTTGCAGGCAGATTGCAGCCAATAAAAACCTGTTCTACGTAATACTTCTTAAGTAAATTTACGTAGCCCTTAACTTAGAGCTTTATAGAATCTTCATTTATTTTTCAGCAGCAAATTGCTATTAAAGCTTTATTGGATAAGAAATTCCGCAACTATTCTTCCTTTACAACTTATTTTATTATTATAAACTTTCTGTAAAGCTACGGATAAACTTTGATGAGTAAACACTATACCTGGAAAGGATTTCACGGCTTGATGACTGATAAGTAGAAACAACATTAAAACCTAAGTAATTTCTACAAATCGTTTTTTTCTAACTTTACAGGATTCACTTATTGACATTTTGAGTTAAATATACACCTGTATAAGGGCTGAAGAATTATCAAAATTAATGCTAGCCCTTCCGAAATACGCATACTTTTACCTGTATTCAAAGTAAGCCTAAGAAACGAACTTTCTAAGTAGTTACAGCTTCTGTTTATAAAAAAGCTGCGAACACCTAGGCATTTTCACTGCCAGCATCTATCTTGTATGAGACCGACTATGAATCTTTTTGCTAAAATCTCTGCTTCAGCCGCTATTGGTGTTACTGCTGCCCTGACGATGTTTGGGAATTCAGCAATGGCGTTCACAGTAACTCCAAACAACAATACGAATGCTTTGCTGCAAGCCTTGTTAGGCGACACGACTGGATTGAGTAACTTTTCTGTCAATGCCACAGGCAATGCTACTGCTTTTGGTCTTTTCAGTGACGACCCCTTCGGTTTGAAAGATGGCATCATCTTGAGTACCGGGAATGTCACCAATGTAGTGGGTCCTAATAATGCTCCAGGTAATGGTACAAGTTTCGGAACACCAGGTGATACGGAGGGTTCCTTTGATTTGGCTCAGCTCGATATTAGCTTTGACGCTGACGCTACCGTAGATAAGCTGTTCTTCGAGTATGTCTTCGGCTCGGAAGAGTTCCTAGAGTACGCTGGTACCGGGTACAATGACTCTTTTGAACTGTTGCTTAATGGTGTCAACCTAGCTAAGTTGACCGATGGCAAAACCGTCACGATTAACAACCTTGTTCCCAATCTCAACAGCCCTTATCACGCCGACTACATTGACAATCCAGAAGGGAGTCCTGGCACTGAGTTAGATGGCTACACCAAAACCTTGGCTTTCGAGGGTTTGCTGAACAAAAATGCCAAGAACACTCTCAGCATCAGGATTAAGGATGTAACTGATAGTCAATTAGATTCGGCTGTATTCATCAAAGGGAAGTCTGTGGGAGTCGTAGAGCCTCCGAAGGATGTTCCTGAACCCAGCTTGATGCTTGGTTTGCTGAGTGTTGGTGGTATGACCTTGATCAGCCGTCGCAACAAGCAAAAAGCACTAAAAGCTTAATCCGGCAGGATGGCAAAGATAGTTTAGGTGGTTTGCCTATCTTAGGCGCAAGAGTCTGATCTTGGACTCAGAACGCATAATTTTGACAAAGCTGTGTCTTTACAGAAGGCACAGCGATTTTTTTTATGGCTACTAACTTGCTCTTGCTGCTGTGATCTCGTTACTGATTCAACGATGAGGGCAATCTCCGCTGCTGGCAGAAACCCAAAGGTGAGACGGCATTCTCTCTCGATTGAGTATACAAGAGAGCGATCGCTCTGAATTCACTTGCCTCACATAAAGGTGCGAACTGACTCTTTCAGCGCTTCGCTATCGCGTCTTGCTCATCCACTAGCGCGATCGTAGTGCGTCTTGCCTAAGAATGCCTTACAAGCGATCGCCCGACGATGAAGCCAAGCTCTTGCAGGCAGATTGCAGCTAATAAAAACCTGTTCTACGTAATACTTCTTAAGTAAATTTACGTAGCTGTTAACTTAGAGCTTCATAGAATCTTCATTTATTTTTCAGCAGCAAATTACTATTAAAGCTTTATTGGATAGGAAATTCCGCAACTATTTTTCCCTTGTAAGTTATTTTATAATTGTAAGTTTTCTGTAAAGCTGCGGATAAATATTGATGAGCAGATACCTTGCCTGAAAAGGCTTTCATGCCTTGATAGCTGGTAAGCAAAAACAACATTAAAGCCTAAGTAATTTCTACAGTTCGTCTTTCTCCAACTTTATAAAATTCACTTATTGACATTTTGAGCCGAATATAAATTTGTATAAGTGCTGAAGAATTATCAAAATTAATCAGTAGCTTTTACGAAATACGCATACTTGTACCTGTAGTAAAAGTAAGCCTAAGGAACAAACTTTCTAAGTAGTTACAGCTTCTGTTTATAAAAAAGCTGCGAACACCTAGGCATTTTCACTGCCAGCATCTATCTTGTATGAGACCGACTATGAATCTTTTTGCTAAAATCTCTGCTTCAGCCGCTATTGGTGTTACTGCTGCCCTGACGATGTTTGGGAATTCAGCAATGGCGTTCACAGTAACTCCAAACAACAATACGAATGCTTTGCTGCAAGCCTTGTTGGGTGATACGACTGGATTGAGTAACTTTTCAGTCAGTGCTACAGGCAATGCTGATGCTTTTGGTCTTTTCAATGACGACCCCTTCGGTTTGAAAGATGGCATCGTCTTGAGTACCGGGAATGTCACCGATGTAGTGGGTCCTAATGATTCTCCAGCTACTTCAGGTTCCGGAACATTGGCTCAGCTCGATATTAGCTTTGATGCTGGCGCTTCAGTAGAGAAGCTGTTCTTCGAGTATGTCTTCGGCTCGGAAGAGTTCGTAGAGTTCGGTGGTTCCTCGTTCAACGACTCTTTCGAACTGTTGCTCAATGGCGTCAACCTAGCTAAGTTGACCGATGGAAAAATCGTCACGATCAACAACCTTGTTCCCAATGCGGCTGGGCCTTATCACGCCGACTACATTAACAATCCCGCAGGGAGTCCTGGCACTGAGTTAGATGGCTACACCAAAACCTTGACCTTTGAAGGTTTGCTCAACAAAAACGCCAAGAACACTCTCACCATCAAGATTCAGGATGTCGGTGATGTTTCATTAGATTCCGCTGTGTTCATCAAAGGGAAGTCTGTGAGAGTCGTGCAGCCTCCGAAGGATGTTCCTGAACCCAGCTTAATGCTGGGCTTGCTGAGTGTTGGTGGTATGACCTTGATCAGCCGCCGTAACAAGCAAAAAGCGCTGAAGGCTTAATCCGGTTTGGATGGCAAAGATATTGGGTTAAGTGCCTATTTTGAATTAGGCGCAAAAGTAGGATCTTTGATCCGAAGCATAATTTTAAATAGTGCTGTGTCTTTACAGAAGGCACAGCCCTTTTTTTATGGCTATTAACTGGCTCTTGATCCCGTCATCTCGTTACTGATTCAACGATTAAGGCAATCTCCGGCGCTGGTAGGAACCCGAAGGTGAGACGGTATTCTCTCTCGATTGAGGACATAAAAGAGCGAACTGACAAGTTAGCGCTTCGCTATCACATCCTATATGGGGATCAACTCAAGCCGCCAGACAGATTCGGCATCCTTTCAGTGGTACTCTGGAAAATGGCATTGCTAAATGTTAAGACTGTTTTCCCGTATCTATACAGATAGATTCACAACATAGGCACAAGCATGGTAGCCACCACAGACAAGACAAACGTAGGGCGTATTACCCAAATCATCGGTCCCGTTATCGATGCGGAGTTTCCCAGCGGCAAAATGCCGCAGATTTACAATGCCTTAAAAGTTGAAGGCAAAAACGAAGCCGGACAGGACGTGTCCGTAACCTGCGAAGTGCAGCAACTTTTGGGTGACAACCAAGTGCGTGCTGTTTCCATGAGTTCCACCGATGGTTTGGTGCGCGGCATGGAAGTAGTAGACACCGGCGCTGCCATTACCGTACCCGTTGGACCTGCCACTCTGGGTCGGATTTTCAACGTTCTTGGCGAACCCGTAGACAATAAAGGGCCAGTCAATACTGAAGAAACCTTCCCCATCCACCGTCCGGCTCCCAAGTTCACTGACTTGGAAACGAAGCCATCGGTGTTTGAAACCGGAATCAAGGTGTTAGACCTGCTGGCTCCTTATCGCCGTGGTGGCAAGATTGGTTTATTCGGCGGTGCTGGTGTTGGTAAAACCGTCATTATGATGGAACTGATCAACAACATCGCGATCAATCACGGTGGTGTGTCTGTGTTCGGCGGTGTGGGAGAGCGTACCCGCGAGGGAAATGACCTCTACAACGAAATGAAAGAATCTGGGGTTATCAAAGAAGATAACCTCAGCGAATCGAAAATCGCCCTGGTCTACGGTCAGATGAACGAGCCACCCGGAGCGAGAATGCGCGTAGGCTTAGCCGCACTGACAATGGCTGAGTATTTCCGCGATGTCAGTAAGCAAGACGTGCTGCTGTTTATCGACAACATCTTCCGGTTTGTGCAAGCGGGTTCGGAAGTATCAGCGCTACTGGGACGGATGCCTTCTGCTGTGGGATATCAGCCGACTCTGGCAACAGATATGGGCGACCTGCAAGAGCGAATCACCTCCACCACCGAAGGTTCGATTACCTCAATTCAGGCCGTCTACGTACCAGCCGACGACTTGACCGACCCCGCGCCAGCAACCACCTTTGCCCACTTGGACGGAACCACTGTGTTGTCTCGTGGCTTAGCAGCGAAGGGAATTTATCCCGCTGTTGACCCGCTAGATTCCACTTCCACCATGTTGCAACCCAGTGTTGTTGGTGAGGAACACTACGCGATTGCTCGTGAAGTTCAGGCAACGCTACAGCGCTACAAAGAGCTGCAAGACATCATCGCCATTCTGGGTCTGGATGAATTGTCTGAAGATGACCGCTTGACGGTGGCTCGTGCGCGTAAAATTGAGCGTTTCTTGTCTCAGCCGTTCTTCGTGGCAGAAGTCTTCACCGGATCTCCAGGGAAATACGTGAATCTGCAAGAAACAATCAACGGTTTCAAGAAGATTCTGTCTGGAGAGCTGGATTCATTGCCAGAGCAGGCTTTCTACATGGTCGGCAATATTGAAGAAGCGATCGCTAAAGCTGAAAAAATCAAAAGCTAGTCCATAGGCATTTGCCATTAGTCATTAGCCTTTTTTCACTGGCTAATGACTAATGACCAATGACCAATGACCAATGACCAACTAACAACTCACAAATTATGGCTTTAACTGTTCGCGTTGTTTCTCCCGACAGAACTGTCTGGGATTCTAGTGCTGAAGAAGTAATTCTGCCTAGCACTACAGGTCAACTCGGTATCCTCAGCGGTCATGCTCCTTTATTGACAGCCCTGGATATCGGTGTCATGCGTGTCCGTTCTGGCAAAGATTGGGTGCCCATCGCCCTCATGGGTGGCTTTGCAGAAGTGGATGAGAATGAAGTAACCATTCTGGTTAACGGTGCCGAGCGCGGCGACAAAATCGATCGGGAACAAGCCCGTGCTGCTTATACCGAAGCTGAGGCGAGGCTTAATCAGGTTGGGGGTGGTGGTTCCCGTCAAGAGCAAATTCAGGCAACTCAAGCCCTCAGACGTGCCCGCGCTCGTTTTCAAGCTGCTGGTGGCA
Source organism: Trichocoleus sp. DQ-A3 (assembly GCF_039961975.1). Taxonomy (NCBI): domain Bacteria; kingdom Bacillati; phylum Cyanobacteriota; class Cyanophyceae; order Leptolyngbyales; family Trichocoleusaceae; genus Trichocoleus; species Trichocoleus sp. DQ-A3. Next base: position 225,477 of record NZ_JAMPKC010000006.1, read on the forward strand.
TGGTTCAAGCCTAAAGTCTGTCAACACTCAAGTCTTCTGAAAAGCTTCTCCTGTAACTCAACGGGAGAAGTTTTTCGTTTGGGAGAGGTTAACAATCATGAGTATTGCACTCAGCGAAGCGATCGCTTGCTTGAGAAATTTAGAGCGTTTGTCAGTTGGGTGGAATATAGTGCAGCTCTAACGTTCGGTAGGGACTTTTTGACTGCCATGTCCTTACAGATGTATCCCACTTCTCAATTCATCTGCAACTAATTTTGGATAGCTAATGGCAAGATTGCTAATCAATGAACAATTCGCAATAAAAAATAATATTTATAAAAGCTTACCCTACCTGAGAATCTTTCCATCTATTCACCCTTAAATGATCGAGCCGATTCATAATGTATATTTCGGCTAAAAAATACTATAAATAAGTACGCAAATATTTTTACAAATTAATAATTATTTTTACAGTTCCACATCTGCTTTTGACGAAAAATGATTAACCACTAGCCTGCTTTGTCTAAAAAATCAGGTTTGCTGCTGAATGGTCGAATATTAATCCTGACACCTGTGGAAAGTTAAAAAATGCAAAGTTGAGGCAGGTCTCAAAAAGGCTTCAGTTGCAATTAATTCAACAAGCAGCCTATAAAAACCAGAGCAAAAATAGCCAGCTTTATGAAAATTTCCTAAAGCAAAATACCCATCTTTATCAACTCTTTAAAGTATTCAATATCTAATTAATCATTCCTTTATCAAAGCTGTGATATTACGGAGTGACCCAGAAAAATTGGGGATTGTAGAGTTGCCGCAAATTTTTCATCAGCCCTAAGGAAGAGATTAATGTCAGTATTTACCAGCAGAATCGGTGCCCTGTTCGCCCTGTTGTTGTTTGGGGCTTCTGTAGGTGCCACATCCACCTCAGCTCAGTCAATCATTCCGGCTCCCAATGACACGAATACTCTGGTTAACCAGAATGGAAACCAGATTGACATCAGTGGCGGCACCCTTTCTAGTAATGGCTCGAATCTCTTCCACAGCTTCACTCAGTTTGGGCTGAATCAAAACGAGATAGGCAACTTCCTTTCAAACCCATCCATTCAAAACATCCTGGGTCGCGTCAATGGGGGAAATGCCTCAGTAATTAACGGTCTCATCCAGGTTACGGGTGGGAATTCAAACCTGTTCTTGATGAACCCCGCAGGCATTATCTTTGGCGCAGGAGGCAGCCTCAACGTGCCTGCCTCCTTCACCGCCACCACTGCTAACGGTATTGGCTTTGGGAGCAATTGGTTCAGCGCCACGGGTGCCAACGACTATAACGCTTTAATTGGTACGCCCAACGGCTTTGCCTTCGCAATGAGTCAGCCGGGAGCGATCGCAAATGCCGGAAACTTGGCAGTCAACCCCGGACAGAATTTAACCCTACTCGGTGGCACCGTAGTCAGTACCGGGCAATTGTCAGCACCGGGAGGTAATATCACGGTGGCAGCAGTGCCTGGTGAGAGCGTAGTACGCATTTCTCAGGCAGGAAGTTTACTAAGTGTAGAAATTCAACCCCTAGCAGCAGCAGACAATCAACCGAATGACTGGAAGCTTCCGATTGCCTCCTTACCTCAGCTGTTGACAGGTGCTGGGGATGTGGGAGCCACGAAAATGACTGTCGCCGCTGACGGCACAGTTCATTTAACAGGTTCCGGTACTGCAATACCCACAGATACAGGTACTGTAATTGCTTCTGGTTCCCTGAATACCTCAAACACTGCCCCAGGACAAACCGGAGGCACTGTCCAAATTGTCGGCAATAAAGTGGGATTGGTAGGTGCCAACATTAATGCTTCCGGCACCCTCGGCGGCGGCACAGTGCGAATTGGCGGCGATTATCAAGGGAAGGGCACACTACCAAATGCATCGCGCACCTATGTCAGTAGCGACTCTCTGATTGCCGCAGATGCCCTCCTCAACGGCAACGGTGGAAAGGTAATTGTTTGGGCAGATGAGACAACCCGCTTCTACGGCAATATTACAGCTCGTGGCGGCGCTCAAGGTGGAAATGGTGGCTTTGTCGAAGTGTCAGGCAAACAAAACTTGGACTTTGACGGTTTAGTAGATGTGGGTGCGCCCCTAGGAAAGGGCGGTCAGTTGCTATTAGACCCGAAAAGCGTTGTCATTGATACCGCAGACGATGACAACAATCAGCTTGATGACAAGACAATCCTGGCTGATGATGGCAAGGACAACGATACATTCAAGATTTCCGCTGGCAAGGTGAAAACCATGCTTAACAGTGGCAATGTGTCAATTGCAGCCACGGAAAACATTGATGTAAAAAGTGCTATCAATGCCAGCAGCAATACCAATACTTACAATCTTGCGTTGGACGCTGCGACCGTCAACTTGAACGCTCCTATAACTCTCAAGGGCGGTCTGACAATTAATAGCACGCAGGCGCTGAAGATTGCCCCTAATGCAGACATAAATTTGGGGGGAGCCTTCTTGCACGAAAGCTCCGGATCGGTCGCTACTGCAAGCAATATTACCGCTGAAAACGGCATCAACTTTAAAAGTGCCGTCACCCTCACTGGAGCGGACGTTACCTTCAAAACAGGTACAGGGACGGGTGACATCACCTTTAATAGCACCCTGAACGGGACAAACCCAGGTGGTCAAAACCTGACTTTAGAGGCAGGCGACGGCACCATCCAATTCAAAAATGCCGTCGGTACTACCACACCTCTCGGCAACCTCACCATTAACAGCGGCAACCTCAACATTGCCGACGCAGCAGACATGAAGTTAGGGGGAGCTTTTGAGCAACTGGGGTCGGGAACCGTTTCCACTGCGGGTAATATTCAAGCTGAAACCGGCATCAGCTTTAGTGGAAATGTCACCCTCTCCGGAAATGTCAAACTCAATACCGGAACGGGTAACGGTGATATTGCTTTCACCGGAGCGATCGCAGGCAGTGGCAAAAACTTAGAACTGAGTGCGGGCACGGGTAACATTAACCTTGGTGGTGCAGTAGGTAGTAGTGATACCCCAATCGGCAACCTCACTATCACCGCTGCCAAAGATGTAGAGACAAAAGCGATCGCCGCCGCTAGCATTACCCAAAAAGCAGGTACAGGCACCACCACCTTTAATGGAGCATTGAAGACAAATACTGCCACAGGGATTGACTTGAGTGGCACTAACTTTATCTTCAACAGCCCTGTCACAACTACCTCCAATGGCACTGTCACCATCAACAACAGTGGCAATTTGACCATTGCTGCAAACGCAAACATGAATCTTGCGAAAGGCTTCAGCCAAACTGGCACAGGGGCAGTCTCCATTGGCAGCAACATTACCACTAGCAATGACAACATCAGCTTCAGCAGTCCCGTTACCCTGAAGGGAGATGTCAAGCTAGATACTGGAACTGGAGACGGTGATATTACTTTTAGCGGAGTCATTATAGGCGGTGGCAAAGACTTAGAACTGAGTGCTGGTACAGGAACTATTACACTGGGCAGCACGACGGGACTGGACGCTCTGATAATTGACAGTGCTGGCGACGTAACAACTGGAGCAATTACCGCCACCAGCATCACTCAAACGGCAGGTACAGGCACCACTAGCTTTAATGGAGCGCTGAATACCAGCGGTGGAAGTGGTATCAAGCTGACCACAAACGAAATTAAATTTGGGAGTACTGTCGATGCCAAGGCTAACCCCATTGTCCTGACTGCTGACAAGCTCGACCTGGGTTTATCAACAATTGCGGGTTCAAAAGTCACTCTGGCACCCAAATCTTCAGGGCAAAGCATCAGCGTAGGATTAGCCGCCAATCCTGGACTGAATTTCACCCTCGATCAACTGAAAAATATTACAGCTAGTAGTTTGACCATTGGGGATGCCACCAACACTGCAAGCATCCACATTGGGACATTCCTCAACCCGCTTACCGAGAATCTCACCTTTATTAGTAAAGGGACTGTAGATGTCACTGCACCGCTATTCGCAACTAACAATTTGACGATTACTAACGGTGGCAAGCTGACGATTGCCCCTAATGCAGACATAATTTTGGGGGGAGCCTTCTTGCAAAATGGCTCCGGATCGGTCGCTACTGCAAGCAATATTACCGCTGAAAACGGCATCAGCTTTACAAGTGCAGTCACTCTTACTGGAGCGGACATCGCTTTCAAAACGGGTACAGGGACGGGTAATATCACCTTTAATAGCACCCTGAACGGGACAAACCCAGGTGGTCAAAACCTGACTTTAGAGGCAGGGAACGGCACCATCCAATTCAAAAATGCCGTCGGTACTACCACACCTCTCGGCAACCTCACCATCAACAGCGGCAATGTCAACGCCGATGCTGCGATCAACGCCGCTAGCCTTACTCAAAAAGCTGGCAACGGTACTTACAGTGCGATAACTGCCAGCAACATTCAGCTAACTGGTAATATTTTTAACCTCAACGGTGCCATCAATACCACCAGTGGCGGCATCACTATCAATAACAGCCAGAAACTGACGATTGCTGCTGACGCAGACATGAACTTAGGAGGAGCGTTTCAGCAAATGGGGTCTGGAACTGTTTCCACTGCTGGTGATATTCAAGCAGAATCCGGCATCAGCTTTAGTGGAAATGTCACCCTAACCGGAGGTGTCAAACTTAATACTGGAACTGGCTCCGGTGATATTGCTTTCACCGGAGCCATTACAGGCGGTGGCAAAGACTTAGAACTGAGCGCAGGTACGGGAAATATTACGCTGAGCAATGCTTCCGGACTGGGCAATTTAAAAATTAACAGTGCTAGCGACGTACAAGCTGGGGCAATTACAGCAACTAGCATTACTCAGGGAGCTGTCACACCGACGACTGGCACCACCACCTACAGTACGCTGAACGCTGCGGGTGCGATTAACCTGAAGGGCAACATTTTTAACCTCAACGATGCCATCAAGACCACGGGTGGGGGCGTTACGATTACTAACAGCGGTTTGCTGACCATTGCACCTGCCGCCGACATGAATTTGGCGGGAAAGTTTGTGCAGAATGGCACGGGTAATGTTGTTACGGGTGGAGATATTACCGCTAGCAGTATTCAGTTTGACCAAGGCGTTAGTTTAACTGGCGATGTCTCTTTTAACACCAGTGGCAGTAATGGCGCGATCGCATTCAACAGCACAATTGATGGCAATCACAATCTCACCCTGAACGCAGGTAGCGGCAGTATTAACTTCAAGAATAACCTTGGCACCGTTACCTCTTTAGGCAACCTTACAATTGACAGCGGCAATGTCAACGCCAGTGCTGCCATCAACGCCGCTAACCTCACTCAAAAAGCTGGCAGCGGGACTTACAGTGCCATAAATGCCAGCGACATTCAGCTAACTGGTAATATTTTTAACCTCAATGGTGCCATCAATACTACGGGTGGCGGTGTCACGATTACCAACAGCGATTTGCTGACCATTGCCTCTGTTGCCGACATGAATTTGGCAGGAAAGTTTGTCCAGAATGGCACGGGTAAAGTCTCTACAGGTGGAAGTATCACCGCCAGCAGCATTGAATTTCACCAAGGCATTAACTTAAGCGGTGATGTTAATTTTGATACTAGCGGTAGCAATGGCGCGATCGCTTTCAACAGTACAGTTGATGGTCAGAAAAATTTAACTGTGAACGCTGGTATCGGTGATATCACCTTCAACAGCACTGTCAATACTGCTAGCCTAGCTACCACTGGAGTTGGTGGGACAACCAAGCTCAACGGTAATGTGACCACTGCTAATAGTCAAAGCTATGGGAATAATGTTCTGTTGACCGGGGATATCATCCTAAAGGGGGATGAAATTAACTTTTCGGGCGGAACGGATTCGGTTGCTGGCACGGGAAATCTGACACTTCAGACAGCAACGGTGGGGAACGAGATCGCAATTGGGTTCGATCAAGATGCTTCCCATCTAAATATCAACGATACCGATTTGGCAGCGTTAAAAGACGGATTTAGCAGCATCACTATTGGGAATGCTAGCAAAGGCCAAAACATCGTTGTAGATTCGGCAACCTTCAAAGATGCTGTAACGATTCAAGCTGGCAAAGGAACGCTGACGGTGCAGGGAACATCGCCGGGAATTACCAGTAATGCATCGATTCATCTCATCGGCGGTGCAACGACTCTTAATTCAGGCATCGATACCACAGATGGAGGCAATCTTACCCTCACCAACAGTGATGTGCTGACGATTGCTTCGGGTACAAAGATGGCCTTAACCGGAGCCTTTGTGCAAAATGGCACGGGTAGCGTTTCCACCGCAGGGAATATCACCGCTAGCAGCATTCAATTTACCCAAGGCGTCAATCTTACAGGTTCTATCTTCCTGGAAACGGGTGCAGGCGATATTAGCTTTGGCAACACCCTGAATGCCCTGAATGGCAATCACGACCTAACTTTGACTGCCGGTACTGGCAATATCAATTTTACAGATGCAGTCGGGGGTAGCAACAAACTCGGTTCTATCACCATTAACAGTGCCCAAAACGTACAAGCAGCAGCAATTACAGCCGATAGCATTACCCAAAGTGCAGGGAGTGGCACCACCACATTCAACGGCGCACTGAATACGAATAGCGCCAGCGGCATTCACTTAAACGGCAACAACTTTGTTTTCAAAAACCCAGTTACCACGACGAATAATGGTGGCGTCAGTATCAACAATACTGGAACGCTGACAATTGATGCTGCCGCAGATATGAACCTCGATGGAGCCTTCAGTCAAGGTGGCACGGAAGGAGTCATTACCGCTGGGGATATTACTACCACCAACGACACTATTAGCTTCAGCGGTGCGGTGAACCTAACCGGCGCAGTCTCTCTCAACACGGGTGCGGGAGTAGGCGATATCAACTTTAGCAATACTGTCAATGGAACTCAGAACCTGAATCTAGCAGCAGGTACTGGCAACGTTATCTTTAATAATTGGGTGGGAAAAAGCGCTGCACTCAGCAATGTGACTGTGAGTAATGCAGCATTGGTCGCATTTAAAAGCACTGCCAATCTGACAGGAAATCTCAATTTGACGGCTGCTGAAATTAACTTTGACGGGGGAGACAATACAATCGTTGGCGGCGGTACCGTTCAGCTTCAGCCTGCAACACCCAATCAAGCGATCGCAATTGGCGGATTTGAAGAAACACCGGCGCTGGATATCACCCAAAAAGATATTAATGCCTTGGGTGGCTTTAAGCCCATCATCATTGGTAGTGACAGCGGAACTGGGACGATTGATGTCAATGCTGTCACCTTCGACGATCCGGTGAAAATTCAGTCTCCGAATGGCACGATTAACGTCAACGGGACAATTCAGGGAGTGGATGATGCTGCGATCGCTCTCAACGGTGCAACAACCAACTTGGGGGCAAACATTTCCACCCAGGGGCAAGACATTACCCTCGGTCAACTCGGCAAAACTGTGGAGCTTCAGACCGATATTGCACTTGCAAGCGGCGGTGGTAACATCATCTTTGAAGGCAATGTTAGCGCTCAAGCCGATAGCAAGCAGGGACTGACGCTGAATCCGGGTGCAGGTCAAGCAATTTTTAAAGGGAACGTCGGTAGTCCAAATCTCCTGGAGTATTTGACTATCAATAATGACTTGGGTGTTGTGATTATTGGTGGCGAGAATGCGACCTTAAAAGGCAACAGCGCCGATGTATACCAACAATTGACTGTCAACGCCAAGCAAACACTCTTATCAGGCATTATCACGACTTTGGATGGCAACATCATTTTTAATGGTGATGTCACTCTGACGGATGATACTTTCCTAAATACAGGCTCATTGGGTGCGGGTAACATTTCTTTCAATGGCACTCTGGATAGCGAAAAGGGCGAATATAATGACCTAAAGATGATCGCAGGCACCGGCAACATCTTCTTCGGCAAAACGGTGGGTGCGGGAGATGGTAAAGGGTTAGGCGCAATCTTAATTGAGAATGCTACCGATGTGACCGCCATTTCGACGATTGTTGCAGACAGTCTGACGCAGTTATCTGGTAGCACTACGACGCTGGCAGGTGACATTACGACAACTAAGCCAGCTGGTGTAAATATTACCGCCAATAATATTCAGGCGGGAGGCAGTCTCAACACCAATGGTGGCAAGGTAAATCTAAATGGGAATGGCGGAGTCAGCGCTAGCAATATCACTTCCAAAGGTGGGGAAATTAGCCTCAATAGCACTCAAGGTGCGATCGCTAGTAATGGCACTTTAGATTCATCCGGCGGTAAGGTTAATCTCACTGCCAATCAAGGCGTCACCGCAGCCAATATCACTTCCAAGGGTGGGGAAATTGCTCTCAATAGTAGCTCTGGTGCGATCGCTAGTAATGGCACTTTAGATTCATCCGGTGGCAAGGTTAATCTCACCGCCAATCAAGGCGTTACCGCAGCCAATATTACTTCCAAAGGTGGGGAAATTGCCCTCAATAGCACTCAAGGTGCGATCGCGAGTAATGGCACTTTAGATTCATCCGGCGGTAACGTTAATCTAAATGGGAATGGCGGAGTCACCGCTAGCAATATCACTTCCAAAGGTGGGGAAATTGCCCTCAATAGCACTCAAGGTGCGATCGCGAGTAATGGCACTTTAGATTCATCCGGTGGCAACGTTAATCTCACCGCCAATCAAAAAATCACTACCAACAATATCACCTCTAAGGGTGGGGGAATTAGCCTTACCAGTGACACGGGAGCCATTAATACCGCAGCCTTGGACTCCTCTTCTGCAACGGGTGCTGGCGGTGCGATCGCTCTCAACAGCAAACAAGGCGCGATACAAACGGGAAGTTTGATATCCAAAGGCGATACGGATGCTGGGGGAATTACAGTTATCGCCAATGACAGCATCACGACGCTGGATCTTGACGCAACAGCGACTAAAGGTGCTGGAAATGCGATCGCACTTACCAGCCAAAACGGAACCGTACAGACGGGAAATGTGAAAACTTCCGGTTCTCCCATCACCGTCTCCGCTCAAGACAATATCACTGCTGCCAATATTGATTCTGCTTCCGAAAAAGGCACCGGGGGAGCGATCGCACTTACCAGCCAAAAAGGAGCCATTACCGCTGCAAATGTGACCTCCAAAGGTACAACCGGCGGGGGTGCAGTCACCGTTGCGGCTCCGGGTAGCATCACCACGGCAAATATTGACACATCTTCTACCAATGGCACCGGGGGAGCGATTCGCCTAACGGCGATAGCTCCGCTTCACGCTCTCCTAAGTGATGCAGCAGCCATTCAAAGCGGCAATTTGCTCTCTCAAGGAACAGCAGGCGGTGGGGATATTGAAGTTTCCGCTCAAGGCATCATCACTGCTGGAGTTATCGACTCTAGTTCCAGCTTCGGGAAAGGTGGTAACGTCACCTTGGCAAACCCACTGATTGAACTCAACAAAAAGCCAATGGATGACATTCAAGTTGTCTCCATCAATGCCCAAAGTGGAGGGAGCGCCTTCGGAGGCGTTGTTAAAATTACAACCGATCGGTTCTTCCGCGCTACAGGCACTTTCACCGATTCCAAAAACCCATTTGCGACCAGCATTTCCACAATTGGAGGCGCTGGGGACGGCGCGATTATGATTTCCCACGGAGGCGGTTCCTCCTTTACTCCCTTTGTCGTAGGAGATGCCACAGAAAACGGAACGGCTGGCGCTCTCACCACCGGAACTGGGTTCCTCAGTACGATTTTGCCATCTAAAGAATTTCCTGGCCCTTACCGCCAAGGCAATATTCAAATTACTCCCCGCCGTCCGGGAGACAACCTGCTTCCCTACTTCGGCGCGATGCCTCTGAATACGCCTACTAGCGTCTCTGACGTAACGGTTGATACTACGAGCGACCTGGATAGCACAATCACCTCTAAATTTGACCAACATCTGGGGCAAACGGGAAATATCACCAATCCGAAAGCAGCCGCCAACCTATTGAGCCAAATCGAGAAGCAGACGAGCATCAAATCAGCATTTGTTTATGCAGTCTTTGCACCGGATCAAGTCTCTAGTAGCCAAAAAACTCAAATTAACAAAGACGATGAGCGACTAGAGCTAATTCTGGTAACAGGAGAGGGGAAAACGAAACGGGTGCGTGTAGCAGGTAGCAAGCGAGGAGCGCTGGGCGCATCCGCTTCGCGATCGCAAATCCTGAAAGTCGCTGGAAAGTTGCGGAACGCCATTACCAATAAAAATAAACTGAATGACGACTACCGTGCCCCCGCCGAACAACTCTATCAGTGGCTAATTGCACCTATCAAGGACGAGTTAGAAGCCCAAGGTATCCAGAATTTAGTCTTCATTATGGATGCAGGCTTGCGATCGCTTCCTATCTCCGCCCTCCACGACGGTCAACAGTTTTTAATCGAGAAATATAGTATCGGTCTCATGCCTAGCCTCAGCCTCACCGATACCCGCTACGCTAACCTTAAAAACGCTAAAGTCCTGGCAATGGGTGCCGACCGCTTTACCAACAAAACGCAAAATCCATTGCCTGCTGTGCCGGTAGAATTGTCGATGATTACTTCTAAGCTATGGCAAGGTAAATCCTTCCTCAACGAAGCTTTCACCCTGAAGAATTTAAAAGCACAACGCACTTCTACACCCTACGAAATTATCCACCTCGCAACTCATGCAGAATTTAAGTCAGGGGCACTCGGTAACTCCTATATTCAGCTGTGGGACACCCAATTGAGATTGGATCAAGTGCGTCAGTTGGGCTGGAATAAACCAGCGGTAGAATTATTAGTGCTGAGTGCCTGTCGTTCAGCACTGGGAAATGAAGAAGCCGAGTTGGGCTTTGCCGGGTTTGCGGTGCAAGCAGGCGTGAAGTCAGCGCTGGCAAGTCTTTGGTACGTCAGCGATGAAGGTACATTGGGGCTAATGACAGATTTCTACAAAGAATTGAAAAAAGCCCCTATTAAGGCGGAAGCTTTGCGACAGGCACAGCTAGCAATGTTAAAGGGAAAGGTGCGACTAGAAGGGGGACAACTGCATACTTCTGATGGCAATATGCCTCTACCTTCCTCTCTTGCATCAATCGGAGATAAAGACCTAAAGCATCCTTATTTCTGGTCAGCTTTCACAATGATTGGGAGTCCTTGGTAGAAAGTTAATGCATGAAAAAACCGCTGACTACAAATACTTCTTCAACAGCAACTCCATTTTCTCCTTTGTTGCTGCCGGAACGTTCTCTAGTCGCGTGAGGATTGCATATTTTAAAGCCGAGTGAGCATCAGAAACTGGCGGATTTTCACTCAAACGCCGAACAGTTTCTTGAATTACTTTTTGAGCATTGGTTGCATTGCGTTGCAGATTGGCAATGACCATTTCTACCGTTACGCTGTCGTGATCGGGGTGCCAACAATCGTAATCTGTTACTAATGCTAAGGTTGCATAAGCAATTTCTGCTTCTCTGGCTAACTTCGCCTCTGGTAAATTAGTCATGCCAATGATTGTGGCACCCCAACTGCGGTAAAGATGCGATTCAGCTTTTGTAGAAAATGCGGGTCCTTCCATACAAACATAAGTACCACCGCGATGGAGCGTGACGTCGGGTAAGTTTAAAGATGCGATCGCATCTGCCACAACTCCAGCCAATTGATTGCACACGGGATCGGCAAACCCAATATGAGCCACAATCCCTTCCCCAAAAAAGGTAGAAACTCGATTCTTGGTGCGGTCAATAAATTGATCCGGCACTACCATATCTAAAGGTTTCGCTTCTTCTTTGAGAGAACCTACCGCCGATGCAGAGATTAGGTACTCGACGCCTAGCTGCTTCATGGCGTAGATGTTGGCTCGAAACGGCAACTCAGAAGGCAACAGCGTGTGATTGCGACCGTGACGTGCCAGAAAAGCCACTCGCGTTCCTTCCAAAGTTCCCAATATCAAAGCATCAGAGGGGAAGCCAAAAGGCGTGGAGATTTGCATCTCTTCTACATCTTTGAGCGCCTCCATCTTGTAGAGACCGCTGCCACCGATAATCCCAATCCGAGCCTGAGTCATTTTTTTGCCTTCTTGCTACAACGCCAAGCTATTTTACGGGAAATTAGGGAGTGTTTGGATAGGCAATCTGATTTGTCAATGATGAGAATCACCAAATTATGAAGGAATTGTTACATTCTCTTGAAGATGGCGAGCGCGCAGGATTGTAAAGAAATATTACAATATTTTTATATGTCCTCAGAATCTCGTTCTGCGGGATTCGCAGCAGTATTACATAAAGTTGCTAGAGAACTATGCCAGTTTCAGCTAGTTTACCCACAATCTCCGTTCAACAAATTGTTGAGCGAATCTTTGTCTTTCGCCAAATTTCTCGTACCGATCAACGTCTATTGATGTCAACATTCCTATCGCAGGAAACCCTAAGTGAAGCAGAACACCTGCTAATTAATCGCGTGTTTGATGCACTGAAGCAGGGATTGCTAAAAGTAGTGGATTAATTAAGAAGAGTTGACTTTTAACTTTATTTATGTCAGCTCGCTTAAAGTAGCAAGCTTGAGGGATTGATAGCCTTTTAACAATTTAAATAAATATCAAAAAATATATTATTTGGAAGTAAGTCAGTTAAGGTGAGACTGAATTTACATCAGTGCAGATGCACTTAATCCATAAAGATGAGCAATTCGAGAAACTCTCTGACAGCGATCGCACTGCTATGTTTCTATACCACTGGCTTGCAGCTAATCGCCCAAACAAAGGCAAATGCAGCTACACCAATTTTACAGGCTCAATCGAGACCTGCACAAAACCAAGGCGTATGTTCATTTATTAATGGAAATAACGTCAATATCCGTAGTCTACCCAATACTCAATCCAATATAGTCGCCAAACTCAATAGAGGCGATACGGTTCGGGCAGTGCGAAAACAGGGTAGCTGGGTTCAAATCTCTGGAAGAGTAACCTCACAACCCGGAGTGACTCCGGAGGTGGTTAAACCTCTGAAGGGTTGGGTACTCAATACTTACATCAATGGATGCTCTGAAGATCAATTCGATCGGTGGCGGACATAAAAAATACCACTTAATTCGCTGTTCTATTGAATTAAGCCAATATTGGGTAGTGCTAAAAAATTAATGATGCATTAATTTTTTAGCACTACCCTATACGCTACTATTCTTTAGCGTTGGCAAAACTTTTCGAGCTACTGTAAATAGTTTAATTCAAACCTTGAAGATAGGTTTTTTATAGTGGAAGGGAATTTCTCAATTTAAAGCGCACTGGCATTTTATCAGACGGATAAATTAACAGGTTTTGCTGTAATTGTTCTAGAGAAGAACGACCCTTGACTAAATCCCAGTCGAAGTTGCGGAGCAATAATGCTAGCATCATCGTTCCTTCCAGCATTGATAAATGCTCCCCCAAGCAACGATGAGGTCCTGAGCCAAAGTCTATCATTGGCAGCGAACTATTTTCCTTGCTCTTCTCTAACCAACGTTCTGGCAGAAATTCCTCTGGATTAGCATAGACTTCTGGATCTCTTCCCGCAGCAAGCATTGACCAAGCTATTCTTGTACCGCGAGGAATCGCTTTACCATCAATGAGGGTGTCGCGTTGAGCCTCCAATGAAGTCGAGCCTGAGGCTACTGAATAAAGGCGCAAGGTCTCCTTAATAATTGCGCTAATATAAGCCAATTCCTTGAGGCTTTCGGTATTTATCAAGCCTTTGCTTTGCCAAACTTGGTCAACGATGTCTCGTGCTTGCTGAAAAACCCTTTGATTGAAGCTCAACTCTCCTACTGCAAAGGATAAAGTATGGGCTGTTGTATCAGTACCAGCGATTAAGAGTTCAACACATTCTGCTATTAATGTGTCGCGATTGTATTTTGGTTCTTTGGCAGCGATTTTGACTAACATTGATTCGGAGAACCAAGAACATACCTGTGGTAAATCGGTCTTGTTTTGTTCTCTGAATCGTAAAGCTAAGTCTACACGGGGCGTTAAAAATTCCTCAAAATATCGCTTTGCTGCCCAATAATCTTGTGAATTTTTAGAGGGCAAATATTTCATCCATATCTTCTCGCCAGTAGCTTGTCGTAGGAACCGATAGCCTACAACAGACATTGCTTCGTACAGCTTGGAAACTTCCAGGGGTGGCCCTTCAGGACTCGCGATCTTTCTATCCACAGGAATGCCCAGTACGAGACAAGAAATCACTCTCATTGTTAGTTCTACAAACAGAGGATCTACCTGAACTTCTTTTGGTGGTGGTGCTTCCTTCAATGTTGCAATTACTTGTTCGCAAGCTTCGCTAATAATTTCTGCATATTTCGTGAGGCTGCTAGAACTGAATTCGGGATTCCAAGCTTTGCGTCGCCACTGCCACTCAGATCCAGTTTCTCCTAATAGAATCGGGCCACTGACATCGTTCCAAGCTTTGCGTAATTGTTCCGATCTGATTAAGGTACCATCTTTCATCCCATTGACAATGGTATCTTCGATAACTTTTGCTTTACTTAAAATAACACCAGGCCTGTTGCCATTCCATATAACATACATCGGGCCTAGCTCTCGACTCCAATCAAACATTTGCTGGAATAATTTTTTCTGTTTCACTGCTGCTAATAGTTGAGGAATATTTCCTAACAGCCAGTGTTTAGGAGGTGAAGGGAGCGATCGCAGCGATTTGTATGTGTTATTTTGTTTCCACCAGCGCCACCCAATTATTCCCGCTATGCTAGTAACGCCTAAGACTGTGGCGAAATATGGCAGTGAGTCGAAATAAGCAATCTCAGTAGTAATGTCTTGAAGCATGAATCCGCCTTTGTCTACAAAAAACTACAGATTACCCAGATACTAACTTAACGTGAGTTCGACGGTTAGAGAAAGGCAAAACAACTTGACAGATATGAAGCGCGGGAAACTGGGCAGATATCGGCGATCGCACTCGATTAATTGGGGACTTCCCAACAATAAATTAATCAATAAAAACCAAGAATCCATGCTTAAACAATAGCCATCGCTCAAAGCAGGGAGTTATAAATAACAAATAATCAATGTACCCCGCTTCAAGTCAAAAACATCACAAGACAGGCATGGTATGGAGTGAATTATATTGGGCTAACAAAGTAACTATGCCAGGTTTGCACCAGTTTCTGAGCCGCTATCGTTCCTTCCAGAGGGAAAAATGAAAGAAATTCTTTATCGGTAGTGGAATCGTAAGGCCCTTCTTTAACTTCAAAAATTACAGTATTTGGCAATAAAGCGATTAGTGTATGGTAAGTTCCTTCCAGTAATTCAATCCCAGAAGTTTTTCCATCAGCACTAATCTGTTCTTGGTGAATAATTGCGCCTTGCTCGTTAAATAGAAGCATTCCTACGGCTCCCTGCAAAATCAGGCACAGCTCGAATCCATTGAGACCTACCCGTTTATGGCGATGGGGGCGCACATAAGTCCCTGGTTGCAGACAAATAAGCGATCGCTGAACTTTTTCTTCTAAGGTGTGGAAGTTGTAGCTTTGTCGTAAGCGATCGCTACTGGATGCCTGTTGAGCAACTGTATCTATTAAATTTTGGTCGAGACGTTTAAACATTTTTCTCCAAGGAAGTTTCTGACCAGACTTCTAAGTCTGGTCAGAAGGTAGGGTAAAAATACTTCCGAGCAACTAGACACTTAATACTACTGAAGATGGAATATTGCCCACCATTGAAGGTGATAAATACTCCAGATACCACTCAATTGTTTCAGCTAGTCCTTTATCAAAAGAATATCGGGGACTCCACCCAAGCATTTTTTGCGCCTTTTCTGCCGATACCTGCTGGTGCCAAATTTCCCCGTGGCTTTGATTCATAATTACCGGCTCTATGTGTTCGCAATTCATCAGTTGCTGGAGCTTTTGCACGACTTCTAGCACCGTCCAACTACCACCCATTGCGAAGTTGAAAGCCTCTCCATGAACTTCTGGACGAGCTAGCCCTTCAAACATTGCAATATAGGCATGGGCTGCATCTTTGACATATAAAAAGTCCCGCATAAAATTACCTTTATCGGGCATACGAATGAGAGGACTTTCATTGCTCAGTAGCCTTCGGATCGTATTTGGGATCAGTCGGCTCCAGTTTAAATCTCCACCGCCGTAGATATTACCAAATCGCCCTACAGCCACAGGCAACCCGTAGCTGTGATAGTAGCTTCGAGCAATTAGGTCAGCGCAGCTTTTAGAGACATCGTAAGGATGTCTGCCCAGCGTTGGCATCTCTTCTGTATAGGGTAAGACGGGACTATCACCGTAGGCTTTATCACTTGATGCCACGATTACCCGCCGCACCAAATCCGAACGGACGCGACAGGCTTCCAAAATGTTGTATGTGCCACGAATATTTATCTCAAATGCCAGTCGAGGTTTCTCAAACGCCAAACCTTCTACCGACACTGCTGCTAAGTGAAACACCGTATCAATGCCGCGATCGCCTATTACCTTTTCAAGTAAATCGTAATCCTCGATTGACCCAACAACATTGTTGACACGATGAACGATTCCACTACGCACAAAATGACTGTCTGGGTTCCAGTCAGCCAGTATCGTCGTCACCGTCGCGCCCTGCTCTAATAAGCACTCAGTCAACCAAGAACCCATAAAACCGGAAGCTCCGGTTACTAACACACGATGATCGCGCAGAATATCACTCACTGATGCACCTAAATTTAGAACTAACCCTGCACTAATATACAGTTTGCACATCTATCCAGAGTGTGATGCACACTACTTTTTTGTGAGAGAATTAGTTTTTTATGGATTTTGCGATCGCCCTGATGAGCGCCCTGATGAGATGAGCCATCGGCGAACCAAAACTCTAACCAGAGATTGCAGAATCTCTTTAAAGTTGTTTGAAATCTTAGTCTTGGAAGGCTTCGGAGTTTCCATCTTCCCCTCAAAACAGCCAAAAGCCGCTCTAAGTCATCCCACCATCAATCAGGTTACACAAGTAAAAAATGCAATCCTGACCCTGCTGCTGGCGCTGTTCATATAAGCTTGAGCCTTTGCATACAAAAGGCGTCTGTTCATTGATTAACGCTAATAATCTCAATATCCGAAAAAGACCTAGCACTAAATCACAAGCGATCGCTAAACTCAATAGAAGCGCTCGTGTCCAGGCGGTGCGAAGACAAGGTAACTGGGTTTAAATCTCTCAAAGAGTAACATCACAACCTGGAGCGACACCGGAGGTGGTTAAACCTCTCAAGGGTTGGGTACTCAAATACTGATATTAATAGATACTCAGAAGATAAATTTAATTGATGGCGAAAATAGGGAAGCCGCTCGTTTTAAATCTATTAGACTTCCCCAATTCTCCGTAAAATCCTAAGTGCTAATTAGCGCCATCTAGTCCCAACGAGGAATATCGGCATCTTCCCCACCAATACCGATTCCGGTGTTAAATATTTCAGCATCGGTAAGAGTCAGGTCATCCATTGATGCCCCATACACATTAGCGTCATAAATTTTAGCGTTCGTAAAATTTACGGCGTTGAGATTGGCTTCCTGAAAATTGGCATTCGTTACAAAAGCTGATGTTAAATTAGCTGCTGTCAAGTTTGCCTTCGTCAGATCAGCACCTTCGAGGTTTGCATTCGTCAGGTTAGCGCGTTGCAAATTGGCTTCTCTCAAGTCCGCACCAATCAAATGTGCGCCGCTGAGATTGGCTCCTGATAAATCGCACCGAACACATTCCCTCGTTGACAATAGCTGTTTTACGTGTAGCGGATTCTCCGCTTTCACTGGCATAGTTAAAAATAGTGGAGCGAGTAATGTTAGTGTCGCGAATAGCTTGAGTTTCATAATACTCCCCCCTTTATCAAAAAGGTTGTTCCGTTTTCTTCCTCACACCTTTATTATCTCACTAAGATTCTGTGTTAGACATTGATTGATACCACATATAACTTGTGATAGAGAACATAGGATTTAATCACTCGTTAGCAGGATTGCGATAGTGCTTAATTCGGATATAGTGCGATGAATTTCTACCGCTGTTGCATCTTCAATGTGGTTTGAGCGTACCGGGTGTAAGCGCGATCGCATCAAATCGCATCAATCTGCTTTTAATCTATCTTTTGGTAGAGAAAGAACCTCAATCCTCTCCTCGTAACAACCAAAAGCCGCTAAAAGTCATCCCCGACTCATCCGGTTGCACCAGCAAAAAGTGCAATCCCCGACTCTGCTGCTGGCGCTGTTGATAAGCTTGAGCTGCTGCCGTAACTTCTTTATCCTCAAAAGTGGCAACAATCCAGCGGTCAACCAATCCCGCTTCTAATACCAACCCATCCGGTGCACCCGCAATGTAATTAAGAGAAACGGGACGCGCTTCTTGTAGCCAACGCGCCAAACGCATCGATTGCCGCCCACCGTAAATTACCACACCGGGGACTGGCACCGTAGACGCTAAACCCAGATTGATCGGCAAGAGAAATTCTGGCATCTCCAGAATCGGAATTGGGCGTTCAGCAAAAGCTTCCACCACAGCAACCGCCGGAAGCGTGGCAAATCGCCATTGTTCTCCCCAAAGGTTTTCTGGCAATGGGACTGGCGGCGGTTTGTCCAGAGATGAGAGTTCGCCAGTGTAGGTGTAGTTATCGAAATTGGGGTATTTTTGCGCTTTCTCCTGCAAATATTCCTTCAGCGCTCCAGTGCGTCGAGTCGCTTCCACCTGAATACCCAGTTGTTGCGCCGCTGCCTGAATCAAACTCAACGACTGGGGACGAAACACTTGGATGAGATTCGGCAGATTTCCACCGGCTGCTTGCTGTAACTGAGAAACCAACCAACTAGCATTCGCTTCAGATTGAGGACAAAAGGCGTCATAACTAAAGCTGCGTGTGGCATCGCAAAGCAACAATTCCCACAACACCTGCCCTTTTTCGTCTTTGAGAGGACGCCGATAAAAATCAGCTTGCCAAACCCGATTCATCTGTTCTCTGTTCCTTTGCGTCCTTTGCTTCTTTGCGGTTTGCTTCTTTGCGGTTCAAAAAAAAGCAGGTGGGCACTGCCCACCCTACTTTTAGCTCAAAATCGAGTCAATTCATACCTATGTAGGGGTGAACGGCGCACCCCTACAAATTTGCTACGCCAGCGCACTCGCCAGAATTGGTTCAGTGCCTACGGAAGTTCCCGGCGCGTACACCTGAGTCACGTAGTCCGCAATCATCCGGTCAGTGTTGAATAGCGGCGAATTTGTCTTAATCGACGCCTTCATCATCTGAATCCAGCGATGAGGAACTCCATTCTCATCTTGGTCATAGTAGAGAGGAACGATTTCCTCTTCTAGTAGCTGGTAGAGAGATTCCGAATCAATCCGGTCTTGCAACTCCTGGTCGCTGGTGTGGGCATCTTCCCCAATTGCCCAGCCATTGCTTCCCTTGCCATCTTGTCCTTCTTGATAGCCTTCGCACCACCAGCCATCGAGGACACTGCAATTAATGCCGCCGTTGAAGCAGACTTTTTGCCCACTCGTACCGGAGGCTTCTAAAGGACGACGCGGGTTGTTCAACCAAACATCAACACCTTGCACCAAATGTTGACCCGTGTAGATGTCGTAATCTTCAACTAAGGCAACTCGGTTGAGAATGTCTGGGTGCTTGCACCACTCCATCAACCGCTGGATAATCCGCTTGCCTTCTTCGTCATGAGGGTGCGCTTTACCGGCAAAGACAATCTGCACGGGTCGTTGGGAATTCCCAAATATCCTCAAGGCGCGTTCGGCTTCCCGCAGCAGCAAATCACCCCGCTTGTAAGGGCTGAAGCGTCGTGCAAATCCGATCGTCAGCACGTTGGGGTCTAGCAGCTTGTCGGCGGCATCAATGCGGAATTGCTCTTCACCGCGACTAATCCGTGCCAATTTCACTTTAGAACGGGTATGAGCAATCAGGCACTCTTTGAGAACTTGGTGCCGCCACCAGATTTCCTCATCGGGAATTCCGTCCACCTTTGCCCACATCTGTTTGTCAGCCATGCGGGTTGACCAATCTTCACCCAGGTACTGAGAATATAGGTCGCCCATTAGGGGTGCTGTCCAGGTACGCGCATGGACGCCATTGGTAATGTGACCAATGGGCACTTTCTCTTCGCTACGGTCGGGATAGAGAATGTTCCACATCTTGCGGGAAACTTGACCGTGCAGTTCGCTGACACCGTTGGCAGTGCGACACATCCGCAAAGCTAAGACGGTCATGCCGAAGGGTTCCCAAGGGTCGCCCAGTCGGCGTGCCCCTAAGGAGAGGAACTGTTCGCGCGACAAGCCCAATGTAGGCCAGTAGTGGGCGAAGTAGGAATCCATCAGGTCTGAGGAGAAGACATCGTGACCTGCGGGAACGGGGGTGTGGGTGGTGAAAACGCAGCGATCGCGCACCAATCCCTCGATATCATAGAAAGACTTGCCGGTACGCTGAATTTCTTGTCGCGCAATCTCTAGGGTGCAGAATGCCGCGTGACCTTCGTTCAGATGACAAACCGATGGATCGATCCCCAGTGCTGCCAGCGCCCGAACGCCGCCAATCCCCAGCACGACTTCCTGGGCGATGCGTGTTTCTTGGTTGCCGCCGTACAGGTGCCCCGTCAGCCAGCGGTCAATGGGATCGTTGTCGTGTCGGTCGGTATCTAGGAGGTAAAGATTGACGCGACCGACTCGCGCCAGCCAAATTTGGGCTTTGACAATCCGTTGCCGGATTTCCATCTCAATGGTGATGGGTTCCCCTTGCTGGTTTTTGAGCAACTCCAGGGGCATCTGGTCAAAGGGATTGTTAACGTAGTTTTCTTCTTGCCAACCGCCACTATTCAACCGTTGACGGAAATAACCTTGGCGATAACAAAGCCCTACCGCGACCATCGGCACGCCTAAATCAGAGGCGGACTTCAGGTGATCTCCGGCTAAAATTCCCAAACCACCGGAATAGATAGGGAGGGATTCGTGGATGCCAAATTCCGCACAAAAATAGGCGACAGGTCGCTGTGGGGAAATTTGCGGCGCGACGCGAGACGCCCAAGCATTTTTTTCGTTCATGTACTTGTCAAATTGCTCGACAAGTGCATTCACCCGTTTGATATAAGCGGGGTCTTGAGCGAGCTGGGTGAGGCGCACTAAAGAAGCTGATTCTAAGATAGCGACAGCGTTATGTCCGCAGCGGTGCCATTCATCAGGATTAATGTTCTGAAATAGAGAAGTGCGATCGCTCGTCCAACTCCACCAATAGTTATATGCCAGGTCTGCCAATCGCTTGAGAGGAAACGGTAGCTTCGCACGCAGCGTTTCAATTGTTGTCATAAATTCCGTTGCACTACACTTGACAGGCTTGCTCTTCAGATTCGTCTGGATAGGGAGCGTGTTATCTTCTACGGGTTGTTTGGCTTTTAGCTAAAAAAAGTAGAGGCGCTAAGAGCCAGAAAACCTCCGGCTATCCAGCCCGACTTATAGCTTTACAGGATTTCCTATATAAACTGTGTTTTTTTACACTCTTTACATTTTTCCCCCAAAAATTAGTCAAGTAATCTAAGGAAGATTATGGTTTTGTTAAGTTTTATCAGACAACGCCCAAACCGTGCCTAATCTAAACAGCCGGTTTTGCGACTTTCTCAACCCCAGACTGGCTGTAGTTGTGCCAATTAGTCATGAAAATTACAGTTAAATTGGTTAGAGTACCAACGATTCATTAAATTAACTAAGGGGGAAAAAGCCTCAACTGACTCGGCACCCCGGTTGTTAAACTCTCAATTTTCAAAGTCGCTTTAGCTTATGAATCCTGCCCTGACTCAATTTGGCGATTGTATGTCCCACCTCACTGGGGTGCGGGCAATTATGAAGGATATTAAGGAAACTCTGCAAGCAGGTATTGGACAGGAATATATTAATTTAAGTCCTGGGAATCCAGTGATTTTGCCAGAAGTAGAGCAGTTATGGCGGGATTACACCGAAGAATTGCTCGCTAGCTCAAATTACGGGAATGTAGTTTGTCGCTATGGTGACTCTCAAGGCTATGAGCCATTAATCGAAGCGGTAGAAAAGGATTTCAATCGCCGCTACGGACTAAATCTGACTCATCGCAATATTTTGATCACCCCTGGCAGTCAAACGCTTTATTTCTTTGCAGCGAATGCCTTTGGGGGGTACACCACAAGCGGTAAATTAAAGCAAATTATCCTGCCCCTGAGTCCAGATTACACGGGGTATGGGGGTCTAACTTTAACCCCAGAGGCATTATTTGCCTATAAACCCGCTTTGGACATTGATGCCGCTGCCCACAGTTTCAAATATCGTCCGGACTTCAGCAAACTGAAGATTACGGAAGATACGGGTTGCGTGTTATTCTCGCGTCCTTGTAACCCAACCGGCAACGTCCTCACGGATGACGAGGTGAAAAAAATTGCCGATTTGGCTGCGCCTTATGATGTGCCAGTCTTGATCGATTCTGCGTATGCACCTCCGTTCCCGGCGTTAAATTTTACCGAGATGACGCCGGTATTTGGAGAGAACATCCTGCACTGCATGAGCTTATCGAAAGCGGGGCTACCCGGAGAACGGATTGGGATTGCAATTGGGGATGAAAAGTGGATTCAGGCGCTGGAGTGTTTCCAGACAAATATGTGTATCCATTCGTCTCGGTATGGGCAAGCGATCGCTGCCCGTGCGATTGAAACGGGAACGCTAGCAGAAATCGCTACCACGGTGATTCGCCCCTACTACCAGAAAAAGTTTGATGTTGTGGAAAGCAGCATCGAACAGGCAATGCCCAAAGATTTGCCTTGGTTCCTGCATCGCGGCGAAGGAGCAATCTTTGCATGGCTGTGGTTACAAGATTTACCCATTACAGACTGGGAACTGTACCAGCAGTTAAAGCAAGTCGGTGTCATTGTCGTACCAGGTAGCTCTTTCTTCCCCGGATTGCGCGAAGAATGGGCGCACAAGCAACAATGTATTCGGATTAGCCTGACTGCTACAGACCAGGAAATTGAAATCGGGATACAGCGCTTAGGGAAGGTGGTAGAGCAAGTATATTCAGTTGTTAAATGTTAGAAAGCCCTGCCGGACAGAATTCGCGGCTATGCAAACTAAGTCAGTAAAGCGCGGACTTTTAGAAGTCTCTGTGTCGCCGCCCCTTCCAGTTATCAAAGCATTCACTACCGTGTACACATATCTTTGATTAAGTGGCAAAACGTTGATGGCTCCCCCAATTTAGCGGGGGGTTAGGGGGATCAAAACGGGACTGGCAAGTACAAGAAGATTTGTGCGTACACGGTAGGGCATGAAAAAGAATACGGAATACGGAATACAGAAAGCTGATGACCAATGACCAGTGGTTAGAAATTGGCACAATTGTTGCCGCTCAAGGGATGAAAGGGGAGTTGCGGGTGTATCCTGAATCCCAATTCCCAGAACGCTTTGAGGAACCGGGAGAGCGTTGGATGTTGCGACCGGGCGAGACAGAACCGCAGCCAGTGAAATTGGTGAAAGGGCGGTATATAGATGGTAAAAATCTATACGTTGTACAGCTTGCTGAGGTAGAAAATCGGGATCGAGCGGAGGCGCTAGCGGGAACCAAGTTAATGGTAAAAGCTTCCGATCGCCCTATCTTGGCAGAAGATGAATACCACGTTCTAGACTTGATTGGGATGGAAGTTTTCGTTCAAGAATCGGGAGAAAACTTGGGCGTGGTGGTGAATGTAATTCCGGCTGGCAACGATTTACTGGAAGTGCAGTTGCACCAGCAACCTGTAGCTGTAGCGCCTGAGGATGAGCCGGAACAACCCCAGAAAGGGGAAGTCAATCGAACCAGTAAAAAACGGAAAGTTCTTAGACCCAAGCCACCGAAGCCGTCTACAATTTTGATTCCTTTTGTCAAAGCGATCGCGCCTGTGGTAGACCTGGAGAATCGACGAATTGAAATTACGCCGCCGCCTGGATTGCTAGAAATGAATCAGGAAGCTTGAATTTTTTCAGAATCCCAGCGCGATCGCAACCAAGCATCTATCTCGGAATCTATCTCGGAAAATTATTTCCTAAAATAACCATGCCGTCCTTTTGGGGACGGCATGGCTACATTAACGATTCTTTGTTAATTGCTCAAGAATGCTGGTGAAGTCATTACCAAAGCGCTGGCACTGGCGCTGCCTCAGTCGTCTGCGGTTCGGTTTGAGCTGTATCTGGAGTGCTTGTGGTCTCTCCAGTGGTTGTTGTCGGACCAGGAGACGGTGTTGTCTGCACCGTTCTTCGCTGAATCGTTGTCTCTTCCACTCGACGGGTTCT
The DNA here is from genome assembly GCF_039961975.1 of Trichocoleus sp. DQ-A3. Classification (NCBI taxonomy): domain Bacteria; kingdom Bacillati; phylum Cyanobacteriota; class Cyanophyceae; order Leptolyngbyales; family Trichocoleusaceae; genus Trichocoleus; species Trichocoleus sp. DQ-A3. The sequence goes on from NZ_JAMPKC010000006.1 coordinate 249,735, forward strand.
GTTGAGGCGAGTAGTATCTGTCGCATCGGCTGCTTCAACCATACTCACATTGCTAGCCATATTCTGGTCATCCAATGTGGCGCTAATCTCCATTCCTGGCATGAGGTTCAACCGAGTTAGATCCTCTGGTGAGAGCATCATACTTCTGGTTGTACCGTCTGGCAGTCTTAGCGTGACTACATTGCCTCTAACGCTGCTGACGGTGCCTCTAACTACTTGATTCGTATCGGTTGAGTTAGGAGTAGTTGTGTTGGTGTTGGTTGGATTGGCAGTAGGTGTGTCGGTGTTTGTTTGGCTAATGAGCTGCCTTGATTCACCTTCAGATACTGGGCGAGCGATCGCTGGCAACACTGATACTGCCGAGAGTAACAGTGTTAGCATCGTACCTGTCAATACTTTGGTTTTTTGTAAACGCATTACACCCTCACTTTTAAAATATTTGGGTAATAAACTTGACTATCGGCAACAGTTGTACTTAGCAACGGATGAAAATGCCTGGATTATTGCCCAAATCCTATCTAGCTCTACTGAAGATTCAATCTACCGGACTATATAAGCCCTTAGGAGGAGAGCTGGGAATAAAATCTGACTTTGTGAGACTTGACAAGACTAAGAAAAGTCAATTTTAAATAAGTCAGTCAGCTCTGTGCGATTTATTGTTTTGATCTCAGATAATAATTCGATAAGAGTCGTTGACCAGGGAAAAGAGAGGACAGGAATGCTCAGGGGTAAATTACCGTCTGGAAGCTTCAAGGTGCTGTACTTCGCAGCCATTCTATTGCTGGGCGTTCGGCAGCCATCTGGTGCTTCAGTGCCAACAGAAATGGCAACTACCAGACAGGCAACAACGATTGAATTGCCTTCGGAACCCCAATTGCCTCCGCTGGGGGCACCCTCTCTCTATCTACCTTTGGAGGAACTCTCCCCGGCGAGTACCACGCCCGATACTCATTTGGTGATTAAATTAAGCGATCGCCGCGTCTATGTCTACCGAGACAATCAGGTGAAAGCAAGTTATCCTATCGCAGTCGGGAAAAAGGGCTGGGAGACGCCTACAGGCACGTTTAAGGTGACGCAAATGCTACGCAATCCAGCTTGGCAGCATCCTTGGAATGGAAAAGTCGTTCCTCCAGGTGCAGATAATCCTTTAGGAGCCAGGTGGATTGCTTTTTGGACAGACGGACGCAATTTTATCGGGTTTCATGGCACCCCCCAGGAAAAACTGGTGGGACAGGCAGTTTCTCACGGCTGCGTCCGGATGCGTAATCAGGATATTTTGGCTTTGTATGCACAGGTCAACATCGGAACTCCTGTAAAAGTAGAGCCTTAGAGTCCTGAAAGTTGCCCAATTAAAAATACAGCGGCTTGTTAATTTTTAATTAAACCAAAGGCAACAAAATCTCAAATTCGGTGCCAATGCCTGGTTTAGGTTCTCCGCTGGAATTGCTAGGAGTGGCATACCCCTGAGGAGATCCGCTCTCTGGGCATCCACTGCGCGAGTAATCCTCAGGACATACACTAAGCGAGTCGCCCAAACGGCATACACTACGCGATCGCATTCTTAATTTTCCACCGTGCTTCGCCGTCACAATCTGATAACTTACCGATAAACTCGTTTCTTTAGCAGAGCGTTTCTCTACAGAAAAAGACTCAAGAATTTGCTGCTGTACTTCAGGAGACATCCCAGGGCCATTATCGGCAATGCGAATGGAAACCCAGCGCGAATCAGAAATTCCTGTCTGACTTGCCTTGTGCGAACAAACCTCAGTCGTGATTTCGATCCGAGGTTTCTCTTGAATATTCGGGGGCGATGTTCCTTGAAAATCTTGAGTAAACTGCTGAACGACTGCTTGATTAATCAATGCATCAATCGCATTCGTCAGGATATTCATGAAAACCTGATTCAATTGACCCGCGTAGCATTGTACCGGCGGCAAATGACCATAATTTCTGATAATTTCAATTTCGTTGTTTACACGACTTTTTAAAAGCAAAACAATACTATCTAAACAAGCGTGTAAATCGGCAGGCTTAGGATAAACATCATCAATATGGCAGAAGTTTTGCAGACTCATCACGAGCTTTTTCAATCGTTCTGCTCCGGCTCGGATGCTGGCAATTGAGCGGGGTAAGTCCTGTTGTACAAAATCAAATTCTATGTCTTCTTTCAGAGCCGCAATTTCTTCAGGAATCTGCGGCAGATGTGTCTCATAAGCAGACAGCAATTCTATCAAGTTTTCAGTATAAGTTGAGACATACGTTAAGTTCCCCCAAATAAAGCCAACCGGGTCTAAAATTTCGTGAGCAACTCCATCTACTAAGCGCCCTAAGCTTGCCATTTTCTCACTTTGAATCATCTGAGCTTGGGTGCGTTCATATCGCACCTGAGCTTCGATTCCCCGGATTTGCCAAGAAACAACATTCAAATCCTGAACATCTAACAGCCGATAATCAGATTCTCCCACTTGCACTACGACAGGTTCTGCCAAAAATTCAGGCGATCGCCGCAGCGCCTGCTGGGTTGCTATCAAAATCGGCGTACTATCGGGAAGGATTAAAACCTCAGAGTGGGCGTACTTGTAGAGGATGTGCAGCGGTTTGTGCAAAAACAGCTCTAGTCGATGAGGACGGATCAGGTACTCCAAAAGCCGCCGCCGCGAAATCATCCCGGCAAACTGACCCTGTTCGACTAAGATGGCTCCTGGCAGTAGAGGATGCTTCTCAAAAATCCGGGCAATATCCACACCCAGACAGATGGGTTTTACCAGAAAGTTGTACAGCGGCAATTCCCCAAGAGTTGACTCTATAGAGAGGTCGCGATCGCTCCCTTGGGACAAGGACGGAAGTGATATAAATCCGTTTGGTACCGACACACAACGCCCACAAATGCAGCAGTGAAGCTGGAATCAGCTATGACCATAGACTACCATTTTCAGCAGTTTTCCACCTGCCCTTGAGGTTAATTTCTGCTACTATTTTCCAGAAAAATTGTGAACAAGCGCCTTAACCGAGTGGCAATCGGATCTCGAATTCTGTGCCCATCCTTGGTTGTGAATCTTCTATCTCCCTGGAATTAGCTAGCAACTGTGCCGCTGCTGGTGCCTCGCATCCGCTAGCCGCACTATAGATTCTGTCTTGCCGGGGATAGGAATCTGCGATTCCTATTCCTACGGCGGAAGCTACGGGCACCGACAACGCTTCAACTACGGAACCATTATGGGAGGCGGTGCTAGGAGGAGGATACGCCAAAGGCGAGCAATCCTCTGGACATACACTACGCGATCGCACCGATAAATGACCCCCGTGTTTCTCAGTAACAATTTGATAACTAATTGCCAATCCCAATCCCGTTCCCTTGCCCACCGACTTTGTAGTAAAGAACGTCTCAAAAATCCGATCCTGAATTTCTGGTGGAATTCCCGGCCCATTATCCGCAATCCGGATTACAACCCATTCAGAATCTTGGATTTCTAAAACTTCCGTCGTAATCTCTATCTGGGGTTGCCAATCCGACCCATCAGCGACTTGATCTTTGAGTGCATCAATCGCATTACTAATGATATTCATAAATACTTGACTCAGTTGACCTGAGTAGCAATTCACCGGTGGTAAATCACCATAATTTTTAATTACTTGAATCCCCTGCTTGATCGGATTATTTAAAATTAATAAGGTACTTTCAATACATTCGTGTAAGTCAGCAGGCTGTCTCTTGGTTTCATCCATATGAGAAAAGTTTCGCAGACTGCCAACGATTTTTGTTAATCGTTCCGCACTCAGCTTCATACTTCCTATCAACTTAGGCAAATCTTCTAGAAGAAAATCATATTCAATTTCCTCTTTCAATTCTTCGATTGTATTCAAAGTTTCAGCTTTTTCATAAGCTGCCAATAAACCGATTAAATTTTTGTAATAAGTTTCTACAAAACCAAAATTACCATTAATGCAGTTAATCGGATTTCTAATCTCATGGGCAACCTCAGCAACCGTCCGTCCCAAACTCGCCATTTTTTCGGTTTGCAACATCTGAGCTTTCGTTTGCTCGTTGAGCAACTCGGTTGTGAGTTCATGAATTTTTGACTGCGCCACCAATAATTGATGTACATCTAGTAATCGGTAAATTCCTGGCGCTAACTCTACCACAATCGGTTCATAGAGTAACTCAGGAGGCCGTTGCAAAGACTGCTTTGCCGCCGCTACAATTAACGTATCGCCAGAAAGTTTCAAAACATGGGTACTGGCGAATTGATATAAAGATTGTAAGGGTCGTTTTAAAAATAACTCTAGTCCATAAGGACGGCTCATTTGTTCTAAAAATCGTCGCCGCGAAATCATTCCTGCAAACTGATTTTCTATCGTTAAAATGACTCCTGGTAGCAGCGCATTTCCTTCAAATTCTTTGTTAACTTCTTGCCCCAGACCAGAGGCTTCTATCTGAAAATCGTATAGGGGAAGCTCTTGAAGGGTTGACTCTAAATTGAGGTTCTTTATCTGGGACAGAGGGAGAACTGATAATTCCGACGGAGATTCTTGCCAAGCCATCATAAATTACCTCAATCAGTTCTTATTCGCTGTATAGGGAGATGCAAAATTTACTTTATCCCCACATTCTACTGATTTAAGTTATAAATTTTACAGCTAAAACCTTAGTTTAACTTTAAATATGATTTAAAGATTTGATTAACCTTTGGTTAAAAAATGACGACTCAAGAGGTTTTTTAATTGTTATAAAAATACAATAATTTACACTTTTTACTAAACTAAAACAACTCTATATATTTATCTAAAGCGGAATAATTTGTATTCAAGAAGTTGCAGATGGCTCAAAAACGGATGAGCGATCGCGCGGTACGCAAAGCAGATGGCCTTCAGCCTTATCTCGTCCTGTCTGTTTTGCCTGATAAAGCTTTTTGTCCGCTGCTGCAATCAGCATTGCAGGCATAAACGTTGAGCTAGGAAAAATCGTAGCAACACCTAAACTTAAGGTGATGTAATCGCTTTCTGAGCAAGCATGGGCTATCTTCAAGGCTTTCACGGTCAGTCTGATGCGTTCTGCGACCTGAAGGGCACCCTCTAGCGATGTGTGCGGCAAAATCACGGCAAATTCTTCGCCCCCATAGCGTGCCACTAAATCTTCCGGTCGCTGCACTGCTTGCTGGATGGCACCCGCTACCTGTCGCAAAGTGTCATCACCCGCTTGATGACCGTAGGTATCGTTGTACTTTTTGAAGAAATCAACATCGCACAAGATCAGCGATAATGCTGAATTACTCGCCTGCATCTGGTGCCAACAGGAATCGAGATAGCTATCAAAACGGTGTCGGTTAGCAACCCCAGTCAAACCATCAGAAGTGGCAAGGCGCAGCAATTGTTGGTTTGCTGCTTCCAGATGAGTATAAAGTTGAGTGAGCAGTTCAGTTGCTAATTCGTGAATTTGCGACTGAGCAATCAGTAATTCATGTACATCTAATAATCGATAAACTTGCGGCGCGACCTCCACCACAATCGGTTCATAAAGTAACTCAGCCGCTCGTTGCAAAGAGTGACGCGCCGCCGCCACAATTAACGTATCGCCGTTCAGAATCAAAGTTTCCGTTTCGGCAGAACGATATAAACATTCAATGGGACGTTTGGAAAAGAGTTCCAATCCGTAGGGACGGCTCATGTATTCCAAAAATCGCCGCCGCGAAATCATCCCAGCGAATTGACCCTGCTTCATCAAGATGACGCCTGGGAGTAGGGGATTGGCTTTAAGAGTCTGAGTTACTTCCCAACCAAGTTGATGATATTCAATCTGACAATCGTGAAGCGATAGCGATCGCAGCGTGGACTCTAAACACAAGTCTTGCTGGCTTCGATTGGATGACAAAGGAAGTGATAAAAATGCGTTCAGCACAGGGTACCCCGCTGCATGAAAACGCAGCAATGGAAGCTTGAGTATACTTCAAGCTTAGGATAGCATTTTCACTAGCAATCGTCCGTGTTACAAACTACAAAGGTTCGGTAAACTCCGTAAATTTACGGTAAAGCAACCGATAGATAAGGGAGAAAGCGAGCAACTTTTGGTAATCGGGTTCGTCCACTAGCACATTCATCAGCCCTAGTGATGAGTAGTAATAACCGCTAAAATGTCTTGGCAACCTCATAAAGCTAAAAAAGGCTTCTCACGATCCAAAGCATGAATCAACTGCACAACGCTTTCACCTTGTTTTTGAGTTTGCTGGTAGAGGCAATGCCTTTCTTACTACTGGGGGTATTGCTCTCCGGTTTGCTCCTGTTGTGGATTGATGAGGGCAAGCTGATTTCTGCCATGCCGAAAAACCCCATTTTGGGGGCATTTGTAGGCAGTTGTGCGGGCTTTTTGTTTCCGGTGTGTGAGTGCGGCAACGTGCCCGTGGCGCGACGGTTGCTAATGCAGGGAGTGCCTGCACCTGTGGCAGTTGGGTTTTTGCTCGCGGCACCGACCATTAATCCGATCGTCATCTGGTCAACCTGGGTAGCGTTTCGAGATCAGCCAGAAATTGTCGTTTTGCGGGTGGTATTTTCTTTATCGATCGCGACAATTATTGCCTCGGTTTTCAGCGTTCAATCTAATCTGAAGCCGTTACTGCAACCCGCGATCGCTTGCGCCATACCTCAGATGCAAACTCAAGGGGCACGGGAAGACGATACTCCCACCTTGTTAAAATCCGGCACGTTTTGGCTGGGACAACCGCAACCGATAATGAGCGCCGTTGGCGTCTCCGGCGGTGGGATGATGGGTCAATCGATTACGTCAAAACCCCTGCCCTTCAAGCTGCGGATGTTCCTTGATAATACAGTGCAAGAGCTGCGGGAATTGGGAGGCGTGTTAATTTTGGGAAGCGCGATCGCAGCGGCGATTCAGGTACTCGCTCCCCGCGAACTGATCCTCAGCTTGGGTCAGGGACCAATCACCTCCATCCTTGCGATGATGGGATTAGCGGCTCTCGTGTCCATTTGTTCAACGGTCGATTCCTTTTTTGCCCTTTCCTTTGCCACAACATTTACCAGCGGCTCCTTGTTAGCCTTTCTGGTATTTGGCCCCATGATTGACCTCAAAGGCATCGGTTTGATGTTATCCATTTTCAAACCCAGAGCTGTGTTTTACCTATTTGGTCTTGCAGCTCAGCTGACTTTTATAATGACTCTCCTGTATACGTACTTTTTCTAAGATGAGTGGTGAGTTGCAATTGGCTCAGGGAAAACAGATTCCTAGAACGATTCACAATCAACCCGTCTTAAATTAGCGATTCGTACCCTTACCAATGACCAATCAACCAAAAATTATTTCTCAAAAATTTATAATTCCCGGCTTGGATGTCCTAGCACTAACGGCTTGGGGAGCCTTGCTCCTGAAATATTGGTTCACGGGTCAGTTATACCTGCTGATTCACAAAGATTACTTTAAATATGTTGTTGTCACTGCCATCTGCTTGTTAATTATGGCGGCATTGAGCGCCATGCAACTGATTGGGAAAATATTAAATAACCGGAAGGAAAAGCGGTCGGTGGCAGTTCTTCAGCACATCACCCTATTTCCTCCTGGTTGGAGCAGTGTATTGTTACTGTTGACGGCAATCGCTGGTTTATTGGTTGCCCCCCGCGCCTTTAACTCAAGCACAGCGCTCGATCGGGGAATTACCGATTCTTTGACCTTGACACGAGTGCAACCCCAATCATTTCGCTCTTCAACAAGACCGGAAGAGCGATCGCTCATGGACTGGGTGCGGACGCTCAACTTCAATCCAGAACCCGATACCTACACGGGTCAAAAAGTTAAAGTAAAGGGATTTGTTGTCCATCCACCAAAACTCTCTGAGCAATATCTGTTAATTTCGCAATTTGTGATTACCTGCTGTGCCGCAGATGCTTATCCCGTGGGACTGCCAGTGAAACTCACTGAAAACCGGACAGCTTATGCCCCTGATACTTGGTTAGAAGTTGAAGGTGAGATGATCACTGAAACTCTAGAAAACAAACGCCAACTCACCATCAAGGCAAACTCCCTCAAAAAAATAGAAGCACCGAAGAACCCGTATGATTATTAGACGATTTTAGATTTTAGATTGGCGAGGACGAAGGCAGTGATAAATCGAAAATCAAAAATCGAAAATCGAAAATGGGGGCAACCTGTTGACCGTCTAGCGCTAGCGCTAATGCTGGTGCTAAGCGTGGTGATTGGGCTAGTCGTGTGGGGTGGCGATGCCTGCGGCACGAACTGTTTTTTAGTCACCGGGCCTCGCGTGCGGGATTTCAACTGGCAGGGAGAAAAAATAGGTGTTGAGGATACTTCCTTTATCCTCACCTTTAGCCGCCCGATGGAACACAGCAGCGTGGAAGCAAATCTGCGAATCGCTCCACCTTTGGGGGGTAAATTCAGTTGGGCGGGGCGGAAGATGTCTTATACCCTCACTTCCCCAGCATCCTATGACACTGACTATAAAGTGGAATTACAGGGGGCGCGAGAGCGCTTGGGGACTCAAGGAAAAACAGGAAGGGCAATTCAGCCGTTTACGAGTCAGTTTCGCACCCGCGATCGCGCTTTTATCTACCTGGGCGTTGAGAAAGAAGAACAGGGACAGTTAATCCTCTACAACCTCACCCAAAACAAAAAAACTGTTCTGACGCCTAAAGACCTCGTGGTGATGGACTTTAAGGTGTATCCAGATGGCGACAAGGTTTTGTTTTCTGCCACCGACGCAACGAATAACCAACCCGGTGTATTGGCACAACAACTGTACACCGTCAGTACCGGACTCCATTACAAAACCAAAGGAAAATCTGAAAAGGATCTCGATCCCCCAGGCAGAATGAATCTGGTTTTAGATAATAAAAATTACCAGAATCTCAAATTTGACTTAGCGGCGGATGGGCAAACGATTGTTGTTCAGCGGGTGAACAGCCAAAATCCAGCCGAATTTGGCTTGTGGGTAGTCCGACCGAATGCACCGCCGCAACCGCTGAATAACCAACCGGGCGGGGATTTTTTGATTGCGCCGGATAGTGCCTCGGTGGCAAGCGCTCAGGGAGAGGGCATCGCGATTCTGCCGCTGACACCAGGAGCCAAACCGCTAGATTTTCTGCCCAAGTTTGGGATGGCGCTGGATTTTGCCAGAGATGGCTCGGCAGCAGCGATGGTGAAATTTAATACAGATTACACGCGATCGCTCTTTTTAGTCACCAACCAAGGCGCACAGAAAGAACTGCTGCGAACAAATGGCTCAATACTCAACTGTCAGTTTGCTCCCTATAAGGAAACGCTCTACTGCCTGCTGACTCAGTTACTGCCAGGAGAAGAGTACCAAGAACAGCCTTACATTGCGGAAATTGACCTCCAGACAGAGAAAGGGACTCTGGATGCAAAGGCGATCGAGCCGCTGTTGCTCCTGCCCACCCAGCGGGATATTCAGATGAGTCTGGCACCGGATGGGTTAGCGCTGCTGTTCGACCAAGTTGTGACCAACGAGACGGCAACCGCGGCAGACAGTTTGAGAACCAGTGAAGGACAAGCGATCGCGACCAGTGGCCTTTGGCTGCTTCCCCTGAGCCAGCCAGAAGCTGCACAACCCCAAGCCCAGCTCCAACCAGAGGCGCTGCCTTTCGCTGGATTTCATCCGCGCTGGGTACCATAAAAGAGCCAAGTTTTACTCATTTAAAAGGCAAAATAAAGAAGGAAATCCCTAAAAATTTTGCCTTTTAAATTTTTTATTTTTAAAATTTAATAATTTTTATCCTTCAAGGGTGTGCAAATACATAACTTCCTCGATCGGTACCGACAAGGAGAACGCGATTTTTCCTATGTAGACCTCAGTGGAGCCAGCCTCGGCGGGGTCAATCTCCGCGATATAAACTTAACCGGAGCGAACTTGAGCGGTGCCAACCTCAGTTGGGCTTCTCTGAACCAATCCAAGCTGATTGGTGCTTGTCTGCGCCAAGCCGATATGCGGAGTGTCAACCTCACAGGTGCCAATCTTAACCAGGCAATTTTGAGTCGCGCTCGGATGGTGAAAGTGGACTTGCGTTTAGCCACTCTCCAAGACGCCGACCTCAACTGGGCGGTGCTTCAAGAAGCCGACTTGAGCGGTGCTGACTTGCGTAGGGCGAAGCTGGATCAAATCAATCTCGAAAATGCCAAACTCAACGGCACTCAGTTAATCGAAGCCGAGTTGATGGAGGCAAATCTCCGTCGCGCTAGCTTGGTTGGCGCAAACCTCAGCAGTGCAAATCTTCGGGAAGCGCATCTAGAAGCTGCGAATTTACGAGATGCAATTTTAGTCGGCACCAACTTGACGGAAGCCGACCTCAGTTCCGCCTACTTGCGGGCGGCAAATTTGACTGAGGCAGACTTGCATCGGTCAATTCTCATCGGTGCCGATTTGAGCGAGGCGATTCTCAATAGTGCTGACTTGAGTCGGGTAAATTTAACGGGAGCGTATTTACTCAAAGCCAGTTTGCGAAAAGCTTATTTACTGCGAGCGATCTTGCAGGATGTGTATTTGTTACGTGCCGACCTGAGCGAGGCAAATTTACGCGGGGCGGATCTGCGGAAAGCTGATTTGAGCGGGGCATACCTGGGCGACTGCACGATGTCCGAGGCAAATTTGGGCGACGCCTATCTTCTAGAAAGTCATCTGATTCGCACCAATCTGGACCAAGCGCAACTGACCGGCTGTTGCATCAGCAACTGGCATCTTGAGGATGTCGATCTTTCTAAGGTGGAGTGCCGTTATGTTTTTACCCGGTTTAATTACGCGACTAAAAAACCGACTGAGCGCTTTCCAATCGGTCGGGATTTTGAGCCGGGGGAATTTGGCAAGGACGATAGCACCGGGGACGCGGAGGGTGCGGAGGGTGCCACTACCATAGAAGTTTTTTTGAAAGAAGCTCCGAATTGGGAAGCGCTAGTGTTTACTTTGGCTCAGGTGCAACTCGATTCTCCTGACTTGCAACTCAGTATTAAGTCTTACCAACCCCAGGAGGAGCAGTATCTGCTAAAACTGGCGTCGAGTCATTTTGTGAATGCGAAAACTCTGTCTCAACGAGTTTTGCAGATCTACCCGGAGATGCTCCAGTTGGTGGAGTCTAAGCGACAAGCGATCTTGGATCTGCTGGAAATCAAGGTTCGCCCAGAAAATCCACCTGTAACGCTGAAGGTACCGCCACCGCCACCGCCACCGTTACTTCCGTCGCCTCCACCCGATTATCGGCTGCGGATTTATCAAGAGGTGGTGAAACAGATCCAACTGATTATCCTCTCCCAAGCGCCAGAGCAGTTGGTCGAAAGCGTGCAGCGGTTGTTGAATTTCCTGAAGAACGAGGGGATCTCGACCGAAGAAATCCAAAAGACAATGATTAGTCAGGCGCTGGTAAAGCGAGCAAAGCAAGACCAGACGTTCCAAAAGCAGTTGTTGCAGTGGGAGAAGACGGCGGATGAAACGGCGCGTTTTTCGATGGTGGGGGAGTCGTTACGGCTAGCGATCGCGCTCATTTGGCCCCATCTTCCGCAAAAATAGAGTTGTCTATGTAGATGAGACAGCTCTAGCCCCACCCGCGTTCAACCTGGTACGCTCAAGGGAGGCGCTGGTAACACTGTGTATGCGATCGCTGAATAAAAATTCCCACAACCATCTCTTCATCAAGGTAATTCCCTATTTATTATTCTTGGGGATTTTGGGGATAACGCTGCTTTCTTTGCTTAGCTTAGTTGGCTGGAATATCTTTTTAGAACAGCTTTCTCACTTTAAACTGCAATATCTCATTGTAGGGTTAGTGTTATTTGCCTTACTCTTACTGACTCGCAAAAAACTCTTAATCTTGATTAGCCTATTTTGTATTTCTCTACTTTTGGCAGAGATACTCCCTTGGTATATTTCTCTATCGCCAAAACCGGGGAATAATATTGAATCTATCCGAATTTTAAGCTCAAATCTGAATACGCAAAATAAAAGCTATTCAAAAATATTGTCTGTCGTTAGAAAAGAAAAACCAGAAATTGCTGTCTTTTTAGAAGTTAACGACGCTTGGATAAAACAATTAGATTCTGTTCTTGATATTCTTCCCTACTCCATTAAAAAACCTAATCCTTATAATCTAGGTATCGCCGTTTATAGCAAGCAGCCTCTCACCAACGCTTCTATCAATCTTTTTGGGACAGATAAAAATAATAGTATTGTTGGCAACTTTACGATGAACGGACAATTGATTTCCCTGATTGCCACTCATCCGCTACCGCCCGTCAAACCTACCTTCTTTCATTCTCGGAATCAGCAGCTAGACAAAATCAGCCAATATATACAAGAATTGAAAACCCCAGTTGTAATGGTTGGGGATTTAAATATAACTATGTGGTCTCCTTATTACAAAAGATTTATCAATAAAACTGGGCTGCATAATGCCCAGAAAGGATTTGGGATTCTACCGAGTTGGCCTATGAAAGCTTCTTATTCTCAAACTCTCCCACCTTTCTCTTTTGCGTTATCCATTCCTATCGATCATTGTTTAATCAGTCCAGAAATTAAAGTCAAGAATATTCGCACTGGGCCGAATGTTGGTTCAGACCACCGACCTTTAATTGCAGACTTGGTAATTCCAGAAAAGAAATGAACCACTCCAGGCGCAAACAACACAAAAGGTAGAAATGAGGGCAAGATAGGTAAACTGAGAGCGCAAGTAATGCAATACGTCCCCTTAGTGGTGTTCGCTCCTTAGAAATCCCTTCCCTAGCCCCTTAAAAGGGAGGAAATTTGCCCCTTTTGTTAATCAGGGTTTGGGGATCGAGCCTTAACCGAAAAAGATTGGGAAACGATCGCTAGAAAAAGGGAAAATGTTTGCCAATAGACTCGGCAGCAGATTATCCTAAAGAACGCAATTTATGAGTTTCGGGTGGTTAAGAACCATTGTTTGACAATATTAATGTTTCTACGGGTAGCAGAGGCAGTGACGGCAAAACCGCCGGTCATCAGTTTGATGGTTGGTCGCTAGAAGAGCGAAATCCCGATGTGATTAAAGCTTGGATGCCGGTATGGGAATGGTTCTACCGCCACTATTTTCGGGTTCAAACGGATGGCTGGCATCATATGCCCCCCGAAGGGAAGGTGCTGGTTGTCGGTTCCCATAATGGAGGTTTGGCTTCGCCCGATACTTCGATGTTTTTGTATGACTGGTTCCGCCGGTTTGGCTACGAACGCTTAGCTTATGGACTCATGCATCCGTCTGCTTGGAAAACTCCTATCTTCGCGGTGCCAGCTGCCCAGGTAGGGGCGCTGATCGCGCATCCGAAAGTAGCGATCGCTGCCCTCCAGAAGGGTGCTGCCGTACTCGTCTATCCTGGCGGGGCTGAAGATATGTTTCGTCCTTACAACCAGCGTTATCAAATTCATCTAGCAGGGCGTAAGGGATTTATCAAACTGGCACTGCGGGAAGAAGCGCCAATTGTACCGATTATTTCTCATGGTGCCCACGAGACGCTGATTGTTCTAGCCGATTTCTACCAGCAAGTGCGACAACTGCATGAATGGGGCTTTCCCTGGAAGTTAGATGCTGAGACGGGTGTATTTCCACTTTATTTAGGGTTGCCTTGGGGAGTGGCAATTGGCCCGATCCCGAATTTTCCGCTACCAGTGCAAATTCATACCCGCGTCCTAGCCCCAATTGTGTTTGAACGCTATGGTCGTGCAGCAGCGAGCGATCGCGCTTATGTGAATGCTTGCTATGAAAAAGTTTGTACCCAGATGCAACTTGCACTAGACCGTTTAGTTCGAGAAGTTAGCGCGAGGCAATCATCCGCACCCTAAAAAGGCACAGGAACTAAACCAACTGCGAAGAAGCCAGAGAAAAGAATACAAGAGGGCGATCGCACCGGGGATCTTCCCCTCCCAACTCACTTTTTCACCTAGTAGCGGTGAATTAATGAAGGCGAAGCACGCTTGAGAGTAACGTTGCTTCGCTATCCCGCGACTAATTATCTATATTGATTCATCCTCGGTATCGTGATAGAGATGAGGACTTGAGGGTGCCAAAGCTCAAGTGAATCTAGGGAGAAGCAATCGAGATGAAAACAAAGGGGTTGAGATGAGCATAGAGAGTTATCCACCACCAGTAAACCAGCTGCTCACCTATGGCAATTGCGCCGAGATGGACTTTGACAATTGGCCTGACTATCTGGAACTCGGTATTGCCCCCACGGACATTCCTAACTTGATCCGCATGGCAACAGACAACGAGTTATACCGGGATGATGAAGACACGCTCGAATCCTGGGCACCCATTCATGCCTGGAGAGCATTGGGCCAACTCCGCGCTGAGGCTGGCATTGAGCCGCTCATGGGCTTGTTTGAGAAAGAGGAAAGCAACTATTGGGAATGGATTGCCGAAGAACTGCCATTAGTCTATAGCATGATCGGGCAAGCCGCGATTCCGGCTCTGGCGGCTTATCTAGCGGATACCTCTCAGGCGATATTCCCCCGCACAACGGCTCTTAACTGTCTGGAAGACATTGCAATCGATCATCCTGAGGCTCGTCCTGAGTGTGTTGCGATTCTCACCCATCAACTGGAATCGTTTGCAGAAAACGGCTCAGAATTGAATAGCTTTCTCATAGGTTCCCTGGTCGATCTGAAGGCGGTAGAGTCCGCGCCGCTGATAGAGCGTGTCTTTGCTGCTGATACCGTGGATCGTTTCTTGGTAGGAGACTGGGATGATGTGCAGGTGGGATTGGGCTTGAAGTCGCCTGAAGAATTACCGAAGAAAGAATTTAACCAGAGCTTTCAAAGAAAGGGGGTCAGCGATTCTGGCTTCACGGGTTCATCAATTTCTCAGGAAGCAAAAGGCTTTCGCCCTGGCAAGAGCGATCCCAAAGCCAAGTCTAAAAAAAAGATGTCCAAGGAGTCACGCAAGAAAAACCAGAAAAAGCGGAAGTAATTTAATCGGGGTTAGCGATTGTTGAGGTGCGAACTGACAGGTCAGCGCTAGGCGAACGCCTCGTTTTGAAGACACGCGATCGCCTCTGACTCAGCTGGGATCAACGATATATTTTTGCTCCAGCGATACGTTGTGCGATCGCACATCAGTTGCCTCTGTCTCTGATTCGGTATCAGCGATCGCCTGCACAGACTCTATAAACTGGCTATCCAGCAAAAAAACTCCTCTGGCAAAGCGGACGCTCCAATATCCCCCTGGACGCCGGTCAACAACAACCCCCTCTTCCCCAAGCTGAATCACATCAGGAGGACGCAGCATCGGCATCGGTTCCGCTGTTTTAACGTAAGGCGGCAACGTTACCACACGGACTCGCTCACCAATTACAAATTCTTTAGACATCAGTTTTTAGGTAATGAAGTAGTTGGGTGTCAGTAGTCATTAGTTCTAAGTTCTTTGCGAGTGACACCAATGACTAATAACAACTGACTAATGACTACTTATCAAATATTCAAGGCGCTTGCCAAATCTTTTGGTGATATTGCTCTACATTTCTGTATGGATCTTCAGCAGGGTGACCATGATCGTGACCATGCCCATGCCCATGCCCATGCCCATGCCCATGTCCATGCCCATGATGAGAATGATCGTGGGCGGGAGTGTGCCCGTTACTACTGCTATTGGCTGCTATCCTGAATTTGCACATTTCGCAATTCATTTGCACTTGCCCCAACTGCGTCTCAATTTCTCGTTCTCTTAATACAGACAACAACTGAGGGTGAATGCCCATTTCTGGTAGGCAAGTCATGGAAATATCCGGGTATTGCTCCTGTTGTTGCGCCGTGATGTCGAAAATCTTTTTAACTAAGACTCCGGTAAATAGGAAGTACGGCAGGACGATAATGCGTTTTGGCTCGTAGAGTCTAGCACGGCGGAACCCTTCTTCTAGGCGAGGATGGGTAATGCCGATAAAGCAAGTTTCAACGGTGGCGTAGCCGCTACCTTCCCACAGAATCCGGGCAAGCTTATAAACATCGCTGTTCGCATCAGGATCGCTGGAACCCCGACCGACAAAGAGCAGAACCGTTTCTGAGCGATTGTACTGGGGTTGGTCTAATTCCGAAAGACGCGATCGCCACAAATCCAAAATCCCTGGCGTAATCCCAAAATGACGCCCATAGTAAAACTTCACCTGGGGATGTCTAACCCTTGCCCGGTCTAACTCATTCGTAACATCAAACTTATTGTGTCGAGCTGCAAATAGCAAAATCGGCAATACAGAGAGTTCCGTGTAACCCTCTTCTACACAGCGATCCACCCCCTCCTGTATCGTGGGGGTAGTGAGTTCTAGAAAACAAGGTAAAACAGGACGCGACGGGTCTAACGCTTGATACGCATCGGCAAAATCTAGAAGACTCTGCCGTCCATCCTCATCTTTGGTGCCATGACCAACCATCAACAACGGACGACGCAAAGGTAGCGGCGGCAATTGAATCGACTGGGGAGTAGGGGATTGCAGTCCCATCAGATCGGTTGAATTTATACTAGGCATCAATTTGATTGCTCCTTTCCCGTGCAAGGCAGGAAGTTAGACTGTATGAAGGTAGTACTAAGTAGGCATTCTGGCTTCCGAGAGTCACCTCGTTTACAGCTGCCGCACAGCCCCGGATTTGCACCGGCGTTTCCCCACGTTGTTACCCTTTACGTGTGCCTTGATATCTTAGCCGATCCGGTCGCAGCTCAAAATCCAGGGGGAGGGGGTATTCCCAAGACTCTCCAGATGCCAGTTTTTGATGCCCCATCAAAACTGAAGGAAAATTTTCCCCACTTTATCGAGTATCATTCGCAAGTTTGGCGATCGATCGAGCAACTCTAGAATTGATTGACCGTTTGTGGCTTTTTTACAAAAGCGGGATGCTCCCGTTTTTTGTAGCTTATAGAACCTTATCAATCCAAACCATTGCTGACTGTATAAAGATAAAGATAACCCCATACCTAGAAGTCTGATAAAAAATACAAATTATCCATTACAAAATACCGCCCTGAGTGCGACGACGTACAGCCAGTGCTAACCCGGCAAAAACTAAGGAATTCATGCTTGAAGGCTCAGGTGTAGATACGGGTGCAACGTTTAACTTTACTCGACGCCCTGTTTGCAGCGAGAGAGAAATTTTTGACGAGGTTGATGAAGAATACACTTGCCAGCTGTTCAACTCTTTAGGCGGCGTAGTGAATTGCACCAACATTTCCCAATTGCTGTCAAGCGAACCAATGGCTAAACCATCAGTGCAACAAACCCCCCAGCTCTGATTTGAAGTAAAGACAGTGCCAGTGGAATTTGCAGTTGCCTCACCTAAATCGTCTACAATTTTTAATTCTGCCGTATCTCCCAACAAGTTAAAGCTCATTTTAGCCGCTCCACCTGTTGGATTACCCGGCTTAGAATGAACGATGAACAGTGATAGACCATCAATAGCATCTACAAAAAAAAGGTGAGATTGCTTAGCGGTTAAACTCAGGACTGGGTTACTAAAGGATGAATTATAACCTTTGCTATACTGGTAGTAATTGGCTGCTGTTTTATTTGTGCTAAAAGCTTCAACAAACCCCAAAATATTACTATCAAAGTCACCCAAACCCGGTTTAGATTCTTGCGACACCTTAAGCATCGTGGTGGCTTCGGAGCGCTGGGCAAAGAATGGAACAAACAGCGCGATCGCTACCAACATCAAAAGCTTTTTCATAACTTGTTATTTTGTAGATGCTTTGCTCACTAAAACCAGAATACGTTTATTTAAATAAAGTTATAATAAAGTCAAATTAATAAAATTGTGAATTTAATAATTTTTACATCTTTATTTCAGGGAAAATACGAATTGACTTTAAAAGAAATATCGGTTCTTCGGAAACGCTTCCTCCTAGACGGAATCACCCCATTTAATTTTTCTTGATTTTCCACAGCGAACCCTCTTCTGTTACCTTCGCAAGGACAGAAGAGGGTTTGCCAATTGATATGCTTTCTAAATGAGCTGAATTAAGGTTTATTTAGAAAACTGTAAATTTTACCTTTAATTGCTGCTGAAGTGGCACGTTAACGAAATCCTGCGGAAGAGGATGTCCCTCCTAATATCCGAGAGTATCCGCTCCCCCTAAGGAAGTTTAAAAAGCAGGGTGGTTTCATACAACCCTTAGAAAATATTGAGGCATTGCGACATTTTGTAGGGGCATGGCAATCAAAAAGCCCCTACCGCCAACCAAAATCAACGCTACATAATTTTCTTTTAATACATGAAACCACCCTGCCTTAGGGAAGCTTAAAGAGGAAGGAACCGAACCACTCAAAGTCCCCTTTTTAAGGGGTATCATCAGTGGGTAAGCGTGTCACAAGAATTTTCCCACCTCGGCTAAGCTGCCTTTACCCAATAAACCTAGCCGCATGAATGATTGAATAATTGTAGAGCTTCTTCTTTGAGAATTCCTTTGGTCACTTTTATTCTCTTAGACCCTTTTTTAATAATTTCTTCACTAGATAAGTCAAGCTGGGGAACACCAGCCTCAATTAAGTCTTGAATGGAAGCTCCAAATATAATTTCAGATATCCCTGCCCATATACAAGCTGTTGTACACATTGGGCACGGTTCGCAAGTTGTGTACAAGGTATAACCTTCTAAAGAAGGATTTTTTATTTCTTTTGTTAAACACCGAATTGCGTTAAGTTCTGCATGGGCAGTTGGGTCATTATCCGTTTCGACAGTATTGTGCGCTTTAATAATTACTTGATTGTCTTTAACAATTACTGCACCGTAAGGAGCATCTCCTAGCTTTGCTTCTTCCAGGGCTATCTTCATAAATTTTTCTATTTTCATCCACCTCCTGCGACAAAAAAATATTTCTGGATAAGACTTATCTTATCCTATTTTAAGGTAAGGCTATAAATTATCATCCTTAAATCAACTGAATAAAATGCTAAAAAACAATTGCTTAATTTTTGAACATTAGCAATCTATATCAACCACAGGAAAGTATTCCGTCCATCAGAATATGTTCGACTTCCTTCAAGAAAGCCTGCAACACCGCCGCGCTTAGTTGTTGCAGGTTAGTACGAGTAATTCGCGATACCAAAATTTTATCGAGCAGTTTCGTAACCCTAGTATAAGCTTGAACGGCTAGAGCTAGCATCAAGCTCCTACAACTCTTTAATTAATCGGGAATTATTTTGATTTCCTTCCCTGTGATGTTACTCTAAGCGACAAGATGAACGTCTTCGTTCGATAGAGTGATGCCTATCACTCTGTTATTTATTAATGTCTTGCTTCTGGAAACTCTACTATGCGCTTGACTTCGCTCGATGTATTTCGAGGTATTGCCATTGCGGGAATGATTTTAGTTAATCAGGCGGGAGTTGCCGACCAAGTATATCCTTTCCTGGAACACGCAGAATGGCACGGCTGCACCTTGGCAGACTTGGTATTTCCCTTCTTTCTATTTATTGTCGGCGGGGCAATGACCTTTTCCCTTTCCAAATACGCGGAAGGGAACCCCCCTAGTGCCGATGTTTATAGACAAATTTTACGCCGAGCGGCGATTCTTTTTATTCTTGGTTTGCTGCTGAACGGCTTCTGGAATTATGACTTCAGCTCCATCCGCATCATGGGCGTCTTGCAGCGGATTAGCCTTGCCTACCTGGTGGCTGCTCTGATAGTTCTTAACGTGCCACGCAAAGGACAGTGGGTACTCGCAGCACTGCTACTCATTGGGTACTGGATGGCGATGTCTTTGATCCCGGTTCCCGATTATGGAGCTGGTGTCTTAACGAGGGAAGGGAATTTTGGCGCTTATATTGACCGCCTGATTATTGGCACAGCGCATCTGTATAAGGGAGATAATTTCAACTCAATGGGAGATCCTGAAGGTCTTTTCAGCACTCTTCCAGCAGTTGTCACCGTCCTCACCGGCTACTTTACGGTTGACTGGATACGCACCCAACCAGTACAGTCACGCACCAGTATCGGCTTGGTTTTGTTTGGCATTGCTTGCCTAGTCGCTGGATGGGCGTGGGGGTTAACGTTTCCCATCAACAAGAAACTGTGGACGAGTTCTTTTGTGCTTTTCACAACTGGTTGGGCGTTGCTGTTGCTGGCAGCTTGTTATGAATTGATGGAAGTGCGGAAGTTCCGTCGATGGGGAAAGCCGTTTGAAGTTATGGGGTTAAACGCTATCTTCGCGTTCGTCGCCTCAGTTGTGCTGATTAAAATCCTGGCTAAAACCCACGTTGGAACCGGCGAAACCGCCCCAACTACTTATAACTGGATCTATGAGAATGCCTTTGTGTCTTGGGCGGGAGCGATGAACGCCTCTTTATTGTTCGCCATCGTGACATTGCTGTTCTGGTGGGCGATTCTGTACGCAATGTATCGCCAAAAGTGGTTTTTGAAAATCTGAGACAGCACTTCCTCATGACTCCAGAAATGACCGGGATCACTTAGTTATTAAGGTGTTGTCACAATTTTTTCTAGCTTGCATCACTGGGGATGGTTCGGAAAAAGCTGAGAGTAGAGATATCAAATTCTTGATCTGACCATGACAGCTGAGTTTTTTCCGACCCAAGTGACTATCGAGGATCTAGTTGCTCAGATATTCGTCTCCCGCCGGATTACTCCTGTGAACCAGTACCAGCTGCAAACTGTCCTGCTCACTAAAGATTGGCTGGATGAAGAAGAACAAACCATGCTCAATCGGCTATTTTATGGTGTCCGGCATGGTTTGCTAAAACTAGGGGAATAAGTGAATCCTACTCAATAGGGTGGTAATAACCTACGGAATCCATGCAAGATCACCACAAGCATGAAAAACAGATTCCTCAGGAAAAGACCAGACAAAGGCAGAAACAAGGGTCGTTGCCCTACACCTCGCTCAGAAACCTCAGTTAATCTGCTTCCCAATCTTTCCATCCAAGTAATATTTCTCGGCATTTCCCAGAGACCATCAAGCCACACGGAGGGAATGCCGATTTTGCCTACAGAAGCCCCGATAATTCCGCCTAAAATTGCTGCTGTGGTGTCTGTGTCCCCGCCGCAATGAATGATTTCTAGGATGGCGGTTCGATAATCTTGCTGAGATCTCAACCAGGCATAAATTACCACTGGCACAGTGTGATAAATATAGCCAGTGACGCCTGTGCCCACCCCCATGTGAGCGGTAAAGGATTCTGTACTTTCTTGGGCATCTGCACTGTCGCAAGCTTTTTTAATTAGCTGCAAGAATTCACCAGCCTCTGCCCCTAGGATTTTTTCAAGAGTGCGATAGTAATCTTGGGGCAAAACAGAGGATTGGTGGCTGGAAAGATAGGATGCGATCGCTACCGCCAAAGCCCCATATTCTGCTTTAGGATCGGTATGGGTGATGTGGGTGGATATTCTGACGAACTCGCGTAATTTTTGGATGTCGTCCCCATAACAGACACCAATAATGGCGCTTCTCATCGCGGGGCCATTTCCAGCAGAGAAAACACCAGCGCGATTGGGGGAAAATCCCAGCCATAGCCTCAAAATCGCTTTTAAGGTAGCATATCCGATACCTGCTGGCAGACCCAGTAACCAGAAGCGCAATTTCCAAGCCAGTTGTTTCGCAAATATCTGGACATCCCCACCCGCAACGATTAAAGCTTGGGCAACCATGCAGGTGTGTTCCGTATCATCGGAGACCATGCCTTTACCAAAGAAGAAATGGTGCCTGTTTATTTGAGGATAAAGGCGATGTTGTCGTTGTTTAGATAAGCCTTCGTAAGGGAGTCCGATGGCGTCACCTACAGCAGTTCCAAGTATACAGCCAATGATTGCATCTGCTTTTTGAAGGGGCATGGGATTAACGAACCGCCAAGGACGCAGAGGACGCAGAGAGAGTTAGGAAGAGAGAACGATGCGGCGGATGCCGTCTTTGAGGAGGGAGACGTTAAAGTTGATGAGCAGGGCAAGGGGATAGTTGGTCATTTTAAGGTAGGAGAGGACTTGGGCTTGGTGAATAGGATCTAGGTTTTGAACAGCTTTCAATTCAACAATTAGGACATCACCAACCAGAAAATCTAATCTGCCTTCACCCACTTGATGACCTTTATAGGTCACAGCTAGCGTTTTCTGAGGTTTAGAAAATATTCCCCGCAACCGAAACTCTACCTCTAACGCCTCCTGATACACAGACTCCAAAAATCCCGGCCCCAGCACTCGATGCACCTCCATCGCCGCACCTATCACAGCATACGCAAGTTTATCCACCTCCTCACTTGGCTCTCTTCTCTTGGCGTCCTTGGCGTCTTGGCGGTTCGTTCTCATATACCCTTCCCTACCGTATGGCAAAATTTATGTAAAGCCGTCTTCATTTATTCTTCCCAGCATGACCGCAACAATCCCCGCCCTCGCCAGCCAATACGACCCCACTACGACAGAAACCAAGTGGCAGAAGTTCTGGGAAGAAAACCAAGTCTTCAAAGCCGACCCGAATCATCCAGGCGAACCTTACTGCATCGTGATTCCGCCACCCAACGTCACGGGTAGCTTGCACATGGGACACGCCTTTGAGAGTTCCCTAATTGACACCCTCGTGCGCTACCACCGGATGAAAGGACGCAACACTCTGTGGGTACCGGGAACCGACCACGCCAGTATCGCAGTGAACGCCGTACTGGAAAAACAACTGAAGGCAGAAGGAAAAACTCGCCATGAGGTGGGACGCGAGAAGTTTTTAGAACGGGCTTGGCAGTGGAAATCGGAATCAGAGGGAACCATTGTTAATCAGCTGCGGCGTTTGGGTGTCTCAGTAGATTGGACGCGGGAACGCTTCACGATGGATGAAGGCTTATCCAAAGCAGTGTTGGAAGCTTTTATCCAAATGTATGAGGAAGGACTCATTTATCGCGGCAATTACCTGGTGAACTGGTGTCCCGCAAGTCAATCTGCCGTGTCTGACTTGGAGGTGGATAATCAAGAAGTCAACGGGCATCTGTGGCACTTCCGCTATCCCCTCACCGATGGCAACGGCTATGTTGAAGTAGCCACAACTCGCCCCGAAACCATGCTGGGCGATACAGCGGTGGCGGTGAATCCCAACGATGACCGCTACAAGCATTTGATTGGGAAGATGCTGACGCTGCCAATTATGGGGCGAGAAATTCCGATTATTGGCGATGAATTGGTCGATCCGGCTTTCGGGACGGGTTGCGTGAAGGTGACACCCGCCCATGACCCCAATGACTTTGAAATGGGTCAGCGTCACTCTTTGCCGTTTATCAACATCATGAATAAGGACGGCTCTTTAAACGAAAATGCCGGAGAATTTCAGGGGCAAGACCGCTTTGTTGCCCGGAAAAATGTGGTGCAGCGACTGGAAGCAGACGGCGTTCTGGTGAAAGTAGAGGAGTATAAGCATAAGGTTCCTTATAGCGATCGCGGGAAAGTCCCGGTCGAACCCCTCCTCTCAACTCAGTGGTTTGTCAAAATTCGCCCTCTCGCTGACCGGGCGCTAGGGTTTCTGGACGATCGGAATTCACCGGAGTTTGTCCCAGAACGCTGGACGAAGGTTTATCGCGACTGGCTAGTAAAACTAAAAGATTGGTGTATTTCTCGCCAACTGTGGTGGGGACATCAAATCCCGGCTTGGTATGCGGTGAGTGAAACAGGCGACGCAATTACCGACGAAACGCCGTTTGTTGTCGCCCGTACTGAGGCAGAAGCACGAGAGAAGGCAATTTCACAATTTGGAGAAAATGTCAAGCTAGAACAAGATCCAGATGTTCTCGATACCTGGTTCTCTTCTGGTTTGTGGCCTTTTTCGACTCTGGGTTGGCCCGAACAGACGCCGGATTTAACAACCTACTATCCCACCACAACCCTCGTGACAGGCTTTGACATCATCTTCTTCTGGGTTGCCAGAATGACGATGATGGCGGGGCATTTTACGGGACAAATGCCTTTCCAGGACGTTTACATCCACGGCTTAGTGCTGGATGAGAACGGCAAGAAAATGTCTAAATCTGCCAACAATGGTATCGATCCGCTGTTGCTGATTGACAAATACGGCACTGATGCCCTGCGCTACACCTTAATTAAAGAAGTGGCTGGGGCGGGTCAAGATATCCGGATGGAGTACAACCGCAAGACCGATGAATCGGCTTCGGTTGAAGCTAGCCGCAATTTCACGAACAAATTGTGGAATGCTGCCCGGTTTGTGATGATGAATCTGGATGGCAAGACACCGCAACAATTGGGGAACCCCACCCCAACCCTCCCCGTTAACGGGGAGGGCGAAACAAAAACTAACGGAGGAGATTTAGAACTATGCGATCGCTGGATTCTCTCCCGCTACCATCAAGTAGTGCAGCAAACCGGCGACTACATCAACAACTATGGTCTTGGTGAAGCCGCTAAGGGACTGTATGAATTCTTTTGGGGCGATTTCTGCGACTGGTACATTGAACTGGTCAAACCTCGCCTGCGCCCAGACGCCCCCGCTTCCTCGCGGTTGGTTGCTCAGCAAACTCTCGCTTATGTGCTGGAAGGAATTCTAAAATTACTCCATCCTTTCATGCCGCACATTACCGAGGAAATTTGGCATACGCTGACTCAAGCGAATGAAGGCAAAAGCTTAGCGTTGGAATCTTATCCCAAATCCGATCCAGCACTCATTAACCCGGATTTAGAGCAACAATTTGAGCTGCTGATTGGCACAATTCGGACGATTCGCAACTTACGGGCAGAAGCAGATATTAAGCCTGGGGTGAAGGTGTCAGCAATCTTGCAAACTGAAAGCGATCGCGAACGGCATATCCTCTTGGCTGGGCAGTCTTATATTCAAGACTTGGCGAAGGTGGAAGAATTAACCATCCCAGGGACAGCCGAAACACAACAGCCGCCTTCATCTGCCGAAACACCCAATCAGGCGGTATCTGCCAACGAAAAAGGCAACTTTAAAATTAGCCCAATTTTCTTGCCATTTTTACTGTTGCTGCCCTTGCTCTTTTTAGTGGGCACTGGTGTAATTGCGGTGGCAACAGTGGCAAAACAAATTCTCGGAACCCGTGTCTCAGAAGCCAAACAAGTTGGTGCGACGAATCCTCCATCCACCGTTTCTCCCCCAGAACCGGCGAGTACCGCACAAGCGGATACGCCACAAGCGATCGCTGGTGTCGTGGGTACGGTGCAAGTGTCGATTCCCCTGGCTGGTGTCGTAGATGTGGATGCTCTGCGTGCCAAGTTAGAGAAAAATTTGAACAAAGTTGAAGCAGAAGCAAAAGCCCTTTCGGGACGTTTGAGCAATGCCAAATTTGTTGATAAAGCACCCGCTGATGTCGTCAAGGGAGCGCGGGATGCCCTTGCCGAAGCCGAGACACAGGCAGAAATGCTGCGCGAACGACTCGCGCAACTGTAGAAGAGACTGTAGAAGCGATCGCGTAGGGGCAAAGATATCTCGCCCCTACGAATCCCACTCTGGGTTACACACTCCTTCTTGGGAGGGAAGAAGAAAAGGGTTGTTTAAAGTAGAATACGCCCGTAAAGTTAGGGTGCCCAGTTTTATTAATTTAAAGACAAAATACCAATGCGATATTTTGCCGAAGTGCAAAAAAATGAATCATCGGGCAGTCTGGAATTGCGAATCCTAGCTGAGCAAACCTCTGACAATATCTGGGCAGTGGTGGAGAAGGAATCTGTCGTTCCCGCCGCTGAGATTCCATCCTTAAGCGAAGGTTTGTTGGTTCTGGCAGACCTTGGCGAGAATCAGCAGATTCTAAGTATTCACGAAGCCAAAAACTGGGTTTTGGATTTAGTGCAGCAGTACCTGACAAGTAGTATTACTCCCGCTTTTTTGCAGCAGGAAGCCGAACGTGCTGAACACTGGCGGCAAGACCTTACTTTACAAAGTCAGGAATTAGCTCGCAAAAATTTGGAAATGGAAGCGCGTCGCGAACAAATTCAAACTTTAGAACAAGAACTCGAACAGAAGAAGAAGCAACTAGAAGCCTTAGAAGCAGACCTAAAAAAGAGAGGCAGTAACTAGAGGGAACGCCGCATCAGGGGACGTTTGCAACCCTTGGCAACACTTCTGGGATCTGAGATAAGAACCCTAAACCCCAAACCCCACCCCTTACAAGGAAAGGGTGGGGCAGAGGTGAGAAACGAATTACTCACGTTAAGACATTATCGTTGGCAACTCTTGGCGACGGCTTGGGGAGAAGCACGCCGGTGGTGGTTCGTTGCGGCTCCCCTAACAGCACCACAGAGCAAGCGAGATGTTGAACCAGCTGGGTCGTGATATCGCTAACTTCCAGACCGCCCGCAGTGCGGTATCGTAGCGATCGCAATACAATCAAATCAAACGAACGAGCTGTATTGAGAATCGCTTGCGCCACATTCTCATGCTTAATCACTTCAATCTCAAAGTTCGTCTCCGGTGCCCACTTTGAGGCTAAAAGAGACAGTTGCGATCGCGTCCACGCTACCTTAGCAGCCGAAGTTCTAGCATTGCAGACGTGTAACAACGTTACCTGAGCTTGATTGGAATCGGCTAGAATTTTCGCAAACCGTAACGGTTGCGTCCCTTGCCCCGTCAAGTTTTCCACCGGCACCAAAATGCGGTGAAAATTCATAGGTGAATCCAAGAGGCGTGTCACCACAACTGGACAATGGGACGCCCACAGCACGCTATCAATCACATTGCCAAACAAACGCGCCCTGAAGCCCGTCCGTTTGCCCCAGCCCATCACAATTAAACTCGCTTTTTGTTCGCGGCTAGCGCGGCTAATTCCGCGAGCAATGTCGTCATCTAGGCGCAGCAACGGCTCTGTTTTCACACCCAGTTCCCCAGCCAGTTCCGTGGCTCGCTCAAGTAGCATCTCACTGCGTTGGAACGCAGCTTCCATCTGCGGTGCGTCCATCTGAGCATTGGTTGTCGTAATCGCTAAAGGCACAATTCGTCCAGCTTCATGCCGCGCCAATAGCGCTGCCATTTCCATCAAATACTTCTCAGTTTGCGGATTGTAGACGGGTACAACTACTGTAAAAGGATGGCTTGCCGATGCCTTTTCCCCATCCAGCCGAGTTTTATCGCTCTCTAGTGGCTCAGCTTCCGTTACGATTAATCCGGGTGCGAACTGACTGGTAATCAACGGTCCTAGCGTTGCCGTCACCAGCATTAAGACAATAACGCTGTTTAAAACCTCTTCCGTTAGTAGTCCAACCCGGTAGCCGACGAGAGTAGCAGCCAGCGTTGCCGCAACCTGGGGCAGCGACAGCGACCACATCACGAGCATCTCGCGCCAGTTGTAGCGGTAGACAAATTTAGCCAACAGAGCCGCTAAAAACTTACTACCAATCAAACCCACTACAATCGCTAGCGTCAGCCAGATAGAACTGAGCGTTTTAATAAATGCTGGGATATCAATCAGTAGCCCCATATCCACAAAGAAAATGGGGATAAACAGGACGCTTCCGACAAAAACCACCTTTTCTTTTACTTGCCCTTCCCCCACAACATCATTCACCGCCAGACCGGCAAGGAAAGCTCCGACAATTTTTTCCACACCGATTAGCTGGGCACCCAACGATGCGAGAAATAGTGCCAAGAGTACAAATAAAAATTGATTGCCTTCTTCTTGCCCAGTGCGCCGGAAAAACTCTCGACCCGCCCAGTCAAAGCCAAACAAAATGACGGCAGAGTAGACAATCAAAGAACCAAAAAGGGTGAGTAGCTTCACAACCGTGAAGTCACCCCCATGAATTCCCACACAAACAGCCAATACCAGTAGAGCGCCAACGTCAGTGAAGATGGTCGCTCCAATTGTCACCGTGACGGCTTCGTTCCCTACTACGCCAAGACGGCTCACAATCGGGTAAGCCAAGAGGGTATGGGAGGCAAACAGAGAGCCAATCAAAATTGAAGCGTTCCAGTCAAAGTTGAATACACGCCCCACGATTGTTCCCATAATTAGGGGCACTAAAAAGGTAAACGTGCCAAAACCGGCAGAGCGATGCTTCGTTTTGCGGAACTGCTCAATGTCAACTTCTAGCCCTGCCACAAACATCAGGTAAACTAACCCGATATCTGATAGCAGCTTCATCGTCTCTGATTCTTTCTGAAGCAGCTGCAACCCATTAGGCCCAAGAACCACTCCCGCTACCAGCAAACCAACCAGTCCTGGCAGTCGCAGCCGCTCAAAAAGGATGGGCACGGTCAAGATGACTACTAGCAAAAGAGCGAAGGGAACAATTGGTTCCTCTCGGAACACATGCAAAATCGGTTCCATAAACAGCGGCTTGGAGATGAGTTTGAAGCGATGCTTGCAAAAGTCAGCGATGCTGACTTTTGAAAACATGGTGGTATCACTGGAGACATCCTACAGAAAAACCGTTTTTTGCGCCCTACCCTAAAGAAATAGGGGTGCTGGGTGCAGTAGATGAATATATTTTGGATCTACGGGGTGCCCCAATGGAAGTAGAGTTACAGAAGTTTTTGCGCCCTAAGCGCGAAGGACGGATATTTTGAGGACAAGACACCTTTAATTTTTAGGCGTTAAGTTTCTAGGGCATCGGCTGCCTATAAACGGATTTGGCTCAAAATATACCTCAAGCGGTCGTAGTCGTCCTTGAGAAGGACGCTGAGGGTCCGTCCTGCCTGCACCAACCAGTCACGGTCAGCCTTGCGTAGTTGATAAATTTCTCGAATCGCTGCTGCAATCAGCGCCTCCACCGGCGCACCCATGACCTGCAATAAGGTTCTTAAGAAATCCATCTGTTCGCTGAAGTGAACAATTTCCTCCGGTTCGCACTGGTAAACCGCTTGATGAATTTGCGGCGGACGAGGCGGCAGGTACTGATAAATCGTTCCACCCAGGCGCTTAGAACCATTGACCCCTTGATGGGTAGCTTCAAAACCAACAATAGCGGCGCGGAACTCGGTTTTCAGCATGGCAAATATTTGGGGTTGCTGCTCTCGCAGTTCCTGCAATGATAGCCCCAAGGCTCTTGCGCGGTGAATGGAATCAATGGGACTGGTCGCCGCATGATAAACAACAGCAAAGACGAGATTTCCCGACTCTTCATCCGTAGCTTTGACCCAACTGCCAAAGGCTGGCATGACAGGGAAGCTCAAGTCTTCTGGATCGAGACACTGTGCCAGGAATTCAGTCGTTGCCGTCTCAATCACCTCAGCAATATGGTTGGCGGGGCGATCGCCTGTGGCAAACTGTGGCAGGGGAAGTCGCATATTTTTGGTAATGGATAATCGGTAATGGGTAATCGGTAATTAGTCGTTCATGTTTCTTTAGGTAAAAACCATGAACTTTGAAGCATGACTAATTACCAATTACTTTTTTCCAATCTTATTTTGCTTTTTTGCGACCTGCTGTTGTCTCTGCAAGTTCTAATTCTGATAGTTGGAAGGTGACGAGTTTATCCCAATTTCCCCCTTCAAATAGGACTGCTGCCTTTCCCTCGCCAACCCGTTGGACTAGCCCTTTATAGCCGTAGTAGATATCGTTAGTGTTCTTTACTTGAACGACCGCTCCAGGCAGAATCATGATTTTTTCTCGGTTAAGTTTTCATTTATTAGCTTAATAGCAGTTAGCTGTCATTCGTCATAGGTCAAACCAGCGACCTATAACGAATGACAAAAAGCTAAAACTTCAATCGGTGTCGATAATTTGCCACAGACTCTACAATCCCCAGCGCCAAAAAATTCTTCAACATCGCCGAACGACCATAACTAACCCAGGGAAGGGGAATGCCGGTTACGGGTGCAAGTCCCATCGTCATGCCTAGGTTAACGACCACCTGAAACACAATCATCGATAAGACGCCAATTGCTAATAAAGATCCAAAGTTGTCTTTGGCATTTTGGGCAATAATCACCAAGCGCAGGCAGATCAACCAAAAGATAAATAGCAGAAAGAAACTGCCTGCAAGTCCGAATTCTTCACCAATGGCAGAGAAAATGAAGTCAGTGTGCTGTTCCGGAATAAAGTTAAGTTGGGTTTGGGTTCCCTTGTGAAGCCCTCGTCCCCACAGTTCGCCTGCACCAATGGCAATACGAGATTGGATCAGGTGGTATCCGCCGCCGAGGGGATCTAGATCCGGGTTAAGGAACAAAATCAATCTGTCTTTTTGATAGTCTTTCAAAACTCCCCAGAAGATTTGCCCTAACTCGCCTCCCACCAAGTTGACGACGATCGCTCCAATGGCACCCGACAACGGCCACGGTAAGGTGCGCCAACCAATAATGCCCATGATTGCCGTCCAGATGAACCATCCGGGCATAAATACGTTAAACAAGATAGCCGAAATCACCGGAGAAGCTAGCAGGATTAGCCAGCCGGGATTGGCATTCCCCCAGTAGAGCATACCTAACACAATCGCTCCAAACACCAAGGAGGTTCCTAGGTCGGGCTGCACAAATACTAAAATCCAGGGAACCGCAGTCACGCCCAAAGCTCTCAAAACAGCGGGAATCGTGGAGGCGGGCCGAGCATGGAGAATAGCAGCTAGGGTGATAATTACGCCTAATTTGGCAAATTCAGAGGGTTGAATGTTAAAGTCGCCGATAGTAATCCATCTTTGGGCACCTTTGGCGCTGGTACCAATAATCATCACCGCGATCAGGGACAAGTTGGTAATGCCATAAAGAATCCAGTGCCACTGGAGCAGGTTCTCGTAACGCGATCGCGCGATAAACATCGCCAATATCAGCCCAATGAGGCCCACCAGCCAGTGCCACCACCAGTCGGTCAATCCCTGGTTAAGTTCGGCACTGCGGATCATCACACCTCCAAAAATGGTGAGTCCAACAATCAGTCCCAATAGCAGCCAATCTACCTCTTGCCAAGGGGAGAGCAGCGATCGCCAGCGAAAACCAGTTAGTGACTTATGCAACATTGCTAAACAATTAAAAATTAAAAGTTAAAAATTAAAAAGGCAAATTTTTTACTTTACCTTTTTAATTTTTCTTAAGTTAAGGCAGCGACAGAAACTTTGCCCGCGATCGCTTGAGCGATCGCCATCAGCGCTTTCGCAGAAGCCGACTCTGGATCGGCAACCACAATCGGCACGCCTGCATCGCCCCCCTCTCGCACGGGCATTTCTAGCGGTACGCAGCCCAGCAACGGTACGCCGAGTTCTTGCGCCATCTTTTCACCGCCTCCAGAGCCAAAAATGTCATACTGCTTGTCGGGCATATCCGGCGGAATAAAATAACTCATATTTTCCACCATTCCCAACACGGATACTCCCAACTGCTGGAACATCTTCAAGCCCTTACGCGAATCCAACAAAGCCACCGTCTGCGGCGTCGTTACAATGACTACCCCAGCCATTGGCACCGCTTGCGCTAGCGTTAACTGGGCATCTCCAGTGCCGGGGGGCATATCTACAATCAAATAATCCAGTTCCCCCCACTGTACTTGGTAGAGAAACTGGCGAATAATTCCATTCAGCATGGGTCCCCGCCAGATCACCGGCTGATCCTTATCAATCAAAAACCCCATTGAAACTAATTTGACGCCGTAGTTAAAAGGCGGTTCCAACTCTTCACCATTGGCACCTTGCCGCACGCTTACCTTGGCGTCTGGCAATCCCAGCATTGTCGGGTCATTAGGCCCATAAATATCCGCATCAATCAGACCGACTTTAGCTCCTAAATGTGCTAAAGCCACTGCCACATTCACCGCTACAGTACTTTTGCCCACACCGCCCTTGCCACTAGAAATCGCGATGATATTCTTTACACCAGCAATTCCGGCGCGATCCGGAAGCGACTTTTGTTGGGGTGTCTCAGCGGTGACATCTACCACGACATCTGTCACTTCTGGCAAATTTTTCTTGAGTGCCTGTTCGCACTCTTCCACGATGAACTGGCGTAGTGGACAGGCAGGTGTCGTCAGCACCAGAGTGAAGCTGACTTTTCCGGAGTCAATTTGCACATTGCGAATCATGTTCAACTCGACCAAACTCTTGCGGAGTTCGGGATCTTGCACGGGTCGCAATACTTCTAAAACTGAGCTGGCATCGAGCATAACTAGGTTACTTGCATTCCTTATCCCAGATATTGCACCTGGGACAAAACGATCGGGGTTCTCTCTCTTCAAGTATCTTAACGGTTTGTTTGACGCGATCGCGCTATGCAGTTCAGGGTCTAAATTTAGATTGTTAATTGGTAATTACTAATTAATAACTCCCTCTGTTTGCCTCTCCCCCTCTCCTGAAACCTGTATTCTCGCTCCTCACTCCTCAGTCCCTCAGCCCTCAGCCCTCAGCCCTCAGCCCTCAGTCCTCAGTCCTCAGTCCTCAGTCCTCTCTAGTTTCTAGCCTTGAGCTTGTAAACCCACCTGTTCGGCAGCTTGGGCTAATTCAGTGGCAACACGAGCTGAGTAAGACCCAATCATCCACCAAATTAAAGGTGACAACCAACCGCGCAACGTCACTGAATAAGATACATACGTGCCGCAGACCGTCGATTCTACCTGGTACGTCACCCGTTTCTCAACTCCTGGGATTGCCAGCATTCTCACACTGAGTAACTCACAGGGACGGACACGCTCAACAAAAACCCGGATGGGAATAGGTAGCCAGCGCGTGACTACCTTGTAAATCAATCCCGGTTTGGCAATCAACCCGCTGGGGACATTGGTGCTGGCAAGTAGAGGATGCCAGGATACATCGCCAATATTGATTAATTTTTGCCAGAGGACATCCACCGAAGCAGAACTAACGGCGCGGTAAGTCCGAACCAGGGAAAACTTAAAGGAAAAACCCTCTCGACCAGCGATAAACTTTAAGGAAAAATTGAGAATCACAACACTCCTCCTCGCACCAAGTCTTCAAGGGAACTTATTACTTTAATCCCTGGGATCATTAGGTAGCATCCCCCTGTAGGATATTTCGATAGCCTGTAGACGCTTTATTCAACTTGCTGCTTGGGTTCAGCAGACCCGATTTAAGATAGGCTGTAAGTTCCCCTGCGATCGCATAGAGTTGAGTGCTTTGACCCGATCAAAGCGGCTCACCCTCACCCCGAAAAGCAAGCTGACGTGGTACAAGCGATCGCGCCCGTACAAGCCGGTATCCTGGGTGAACTCAGGCGAACTTCCATCCCGATTTATTCAATTCAATACCTTTTTTCTTTCCCAACCGCTTTTGTGAACAATATTGACTTGAGATTATGACAGCTTTTCAGACGGACGTAACTACTTCTGCTAAGGTTTTGCCCCCAGATGACTCGAAAGCTAGGGTCAGCCAGTTTATGCAGCAGCTGCAAGACCAAATCTGCGAAGGTTTGGAACAACTGGATGGAGTTGGGAAATTTCAACAAGATGCCTGGGAACGAGAAGAAGGCGGCGGCGGTCGTTCCCGCGTCCTCCGCGAGGGCGCAGTTTTTGAACAGGGTGGCGTTAATTTTTCTGAAGTCTGGGGTCAACAGTTACCTCCGTCGATTCTGGCGCAACGCCCGGAGGCGGCTGGGCACGGCTTTTATGCGACTGGCACCTCAATGGTCTTGCATCCGCGCAATCCCTACGTCCCGACGGTTCACCTCAATTATCGCTACTTTGAGGCAGGGCCAGTTTGGTGGTTTGGCGGTGGGATCGATTTAACCCCTTACTACCCATTTGCGGAAGATGTCGCCCAATTTCACCGCACTTTAAAGCAAGCCTGTGATGCCCACCACCCAGAGTACTACCCCACGTTTAAACTTTGGTGCGATGAATATTTTTATCTGAAGCACCGCCAAGAAACGCGGGGCGTTGGAGGACTCTTCTTTGACTATCAAGATGGTCAAGGAGCTTTGTATCGCGGCCCGCACGCCGATGGACCAGCAGCTGTTTACAGCAACCAAGTGGGTACGCCAGAACCTCGCAACTGGGAAGATTTGTTCGCTTTTGTGCAGCATTGCGGTCAGACATTTTTACCGGCTTACGTTCCCATTGCCGAGCGGCGGCAAAAAATGGAATATAGCGATCGCCAGCGGAATTTCCAGCTTTATCGTCGCGGTCGCTATGTGGAATTTAACCTCGTCTACGACCGAGGCACCATTTTTGGTCTTCAGACGAACGGGCGCACTGAGTCAATTTTGATGTCTTTACCGCCTCTAGTTCGCTGGGAATATGGCTATCAACCCGAACCGAACACCCCAGAAGCCGAGCTATATGAAACTTTCTTAAAGCCACAAGATTGGGCAAACTGGACACCTCTCTCGGAATCGCCGGTCTGAGTTAGACTACGGGAAAAATCCCGCTCTCATCGCACCCGGTTGATATACTTGCCCATCTTTAGAGGTGAGTGTCCGTGCTTCACATCGACCAGAAAACATACACGACCC
Source organism: Trichocoleus sp. DQ-A3 (assembly GCF_039961975.1). Lineage (NCBI taxonomy): Bacteria > Bacillati > Cyanobacteriota > Cyanophyceae > Leptolyngbyales > Trichocoleusaceae > Trichocoleus > Trichocoleus sp. DQ-A3. The sequence goes on from NZ_JAMPKC010000006.1 coordinate 284,022, forward strand.
AAAACGGCACGAAGATTATCGTTTTGACACCAACAGGACGGCTGGATATCACCACAGCTTTGCAATTTCGCGTGAAATTACAAGAGAGTCTTTATACACTCAGTCGTCATGTGGTCGTAAATCTTGGGAGAGTGAATTTCATTGATAGTTCTGGTCTCACCTCATTGGTGGCAGGGATGCGAGATGCGGACAAGGTAAACGGGAGTTTCCGCCTTTGCAATCTGCTTCCAGCCGCCAAGGTGGTGCTGGAAATCACCATGATGGATTCGGTATTGGAAATCTACGAGAACTGTAACGACTGCTTCAACCCCCCGGATGCCCCTGGAACCATCTTCTCCCCTAAAAGAGGAGGCGATCCCTTTTTTCCGGATATTGAAGCAGAGTTGTGAGTAACACTGGAATCTTCTACCTGTATGATTCTGAGTGCTATCTTAGTGGGCGATCGCGCCAATCCAGTCTGCTAGAAGCCGAATTTAATGTAATTTTTTTCAAGCTTTGCTTTAAGATTAGGCGAGCTGAATTTTTGGTAGCTCTAATCTCTAAGTTAGAGTTAGACTACTGAAAGCTCAAATCATGGGAGCAATCGTAGTAAAATGCGGCTCCTATCTAGATATTAAATATAGACGGAGCTTCCGGAGCAAGGAGGTCTTGGTGATTCATATCGATCAGAGAACACATACGACTCAAGACGGGACGACAGTCATCGTCTTAGCCCCCACTGGACGCCTGGATATTACAACCGCATGGCAGTTTCGTCTGAAGTTGCAGGAATGTATTTCCAAACTCAGTCGCCACGTAGTTGTGAATCTCGGTCAAGTTAATTTTATTGACAGCTCTGGTCTAACATCCTTGGTGGCAGGAATGCGAGATGCTGACAAAGTAAAAGGCAGTTTCCGCATATGTAACGTCCATCCAGAGGCAAAACTCGTTTTTGAAGTCACCATGATGGATTCGGTGTTTGAAATTTTTGAAACCGAGGAAGAGGCTCTTGAAGGAGTGCCTCGCAGCATGGTCAGCTAAATTATTCATGAGTTATGCAGTCAATCGTCCTTAACTAAGGACAAAAGATTTCAAATTGCTAGCTCAGCGGAAAAATCTTCGCGCTTAGTGAAAATATAGGGGCCAAGCAGTGCCCCCCAGATGGCTCTGCCTGTTTGGGGGTCAATTCCCTTGTCATAGCTTCTAAATTCTTGATGCCGCGCCTCAAACCCTAAAGAAACCTGGTAAGTTTCTTCTTGATAGGTAAAACAGCAGGGGGCATCAGTCGCGGGTGCGGTAGAAAAGTTATAGGTATTTTGAGCTAAGGGTTGCTGAATGACGGCGAGGGTACAGCCGGGGAGAAGTTCCATCTGTTCTGGTGTAAGCGTCTTCAGCAAGGCTGGATTTTGACCGGCACCTCTGACCCGATCGGGATCTTTCAGCATATAGTATTGCACCATCAGCGAGGCTTGAGAGGTGTCGCTGTGGCGCAGGCGCAGAATCCGAGGACGATAGGGACGATCCAGTTGCAGGATGTTCGCTTGCTCTGCAAACAGGGTGAGGCTATCTTCTGCAAACAGCGGTACGGGTCGCAGCCAAAGGCGGAGGTTTACGTACCAAGCGGGTTCTCTTGTCGCTTGTTCTGAATTCTCAAATTCTCCAGCTATATATTGAGCCAGGAGCGTTAGTTCAGGAGAAAAAGTCATTGGGAATGGCTAATCGATAATGGGTAATCAGCAATCGGAATTTAGGATAAGGAAGGCGTATCTCTAACTTCTAAGACCCTTTTCCCAATTACCAATGAATAATTTCTGCGATCCCCGGCATTGTATCGCCGGGAGTCTCTACAAGACATTGCCTTGGCAAAGGTGTCCAAAAGCTGTGACAATGAGTTTACATCGCCCTCAAACTTAAAATTTTCCGGTGAATAACGTCCGCACTGTATCAGACACCAAAAGAACTTTCTATACCCTACACACCCGCCCCATTAACTCCATCTACCGGCGGGTGGTAGAAGAGTTGATGGTGGAAATGCACTTGCTTTCGGTCAATGTGGACTTTCGCTACGACCCCATTTATGCATTGGGCGTGGTGACATCCTTTAACCGCTTCATGCAAGGCTATCGACCAGAACGAGATAAAGAACCGATTTTTGAAGCCCTCTGTCGAGCAGTCGAGAACGAGCCGCAACAGTACAAGCAGGATGCCCAGAGGCTGGAAGAATTAGCCATGCGTCTGGGTGGGAAGGATATCGTTGCCTGGTTAAACCCAACGGCTCCTAGTCACGGCGCTGATGACTTGCACGCTGCTGTGCAGGCGATCGCAAACCATTCTCCGTTTAAGTACAGCCGTTTGTTTGCGATTGGTTTATTTACGCTGCTGGAAGTAGCAGATTCCGATTTGGTAAAAGACGAAAAGCAGCGGATTGAGGCGCTCAAGCAAATCTGTAATGCCTTAAACCTGCCAGAAGATAAATTACTCAAAGACCTAGAGCTGTATCGCAGCAATTTGGAGAAAATGGCTCAAATGCAGCTGGCTATGGAAGATATGCTAAAAGCAGATCGAAAAAAACGCGAGCAACGTGGGGATAAAGGGGTTGTGGTGGCTCCTCCCAATAGTTCTCCAGAATCAAGCGTTGCTCCAGGCACTTCTCAAGACTAGGCAACTTGTGTTGAAGCTGAGAAAGCCTTCCGTATGATAGCGATCGCTCATCCGATTTCCTTTTGATGGGCTAAACATCCGTAAGTGGTAATAGGTCTTTAGTCATTTGCCAAGAGTCATTAGCAACAAACTAATGACTCTTGGCAAATGATTTAAGGGTTCGCTTTCTTTAGCTTTGTAGATTACCAATTACTCTCCAGAAATGAATTTCGGTTTGGCATCTCGGCGGTAAAAATGCAGCCTCCCTTCGCAGCACTTCTCCCAGCTTTCCGAGATATGCACCAAGTTGAAAGATTAGCCCGGAAGTCAAGTTCCGGGCTGGTTTGGCAGCTGACTCAGAAGGCGGTAAGATAGGAGTTCCCGTACATATCCGCGTCTGCGATCGTCAGCATCTGTGGATGCTTTCGCCAAAGAGAGCTATTGGTTACACCCAGATACTGCCGATATAGCCTTAAACCAACGCTTCTAGGCGCTGGATAAGTTGTGGGGCTGTCAGCACACCTTCAATGCGCTCAACTACCTGACTATTTTTAAATAAAACCAACGTTGGTAGGGCGTGAATTTGATATTGGCTCGCCAAGTTTGGATATTTATCCGTATCAATTTTTACAACCTGTAACCGTTCGTTCATCTGGGCGCTTACCTGCTCCAGAATCGGGACCATCATCTGACAAGGACCGCACCAAGTCGCGTAAAAATCCACCAACACTGGCTTTTCAGACCCAGACAGTAACTCTTGGAAATTGTTGAACTGCTTTTTAGTTGCCATGCGATCAAAGTGTTTTCTGCTCTTTCACGACAATCGTAATCTTTTGGCGTATTGATTCGTTCAGTCCGAGGTACGAATCGACCTAAGATCGTTAGCGCAGTTAAATAACCGCGTTCATAACGGATCGAGAGGAATTTATTGATGGAAGCATTGCCAGAGAGCCAGCAAAGATTGCGCGGACAGGTTGCCATCGTTACCGGCGCTTCACGAGGAATTGGTCGAGCGATCGCCCTAGAATTGGCATCTGAGGGAGCCAGTGTAGCAATTAACTATGCCAGTTCTAGTGGAGCAGCCGAAGAAGTCGTGAGTGAAATTACCGCAGCAGGCGGTAGTGCGATCGCCCTCCAAGCAGACGTATCCAAAGCCGATCAAGTAGACGCCCTCCTGAACACCGTGATGGAGAAGTGGAAGCGCGTTGATGTCTTGGTGAATAATGCTGGAATTACCCGCGATACCCTGTTGTTGCGGATGAAGCCGGAAGATTGGCAAGCCGTGATTGACCTTAACCTCACTGGCGTCTTTTTGTGTACGCGAGCTATCAGTAAGGTGATGCTGAAGCAACGCTCCGGGCGCATTATTAATATTTCATCCGTTGCCGGTCAGATGGGCAACCCCGGTCAGGCAAACTACAGCGCTGCCAAAGCGGGAGTGATTGGATTTACAAAAACCGTCGCCAAAGAACTCGCCACTCGCGGCATTACAGTCAATGCTGTTGCCCCTGGATTTATCGCCACCGATATGACGAGCAATATCAAATCAGAGGAAATCTTAAAATTCATCCCCCTCGGTCGTTACGGTCAACCAGAGGAGGTTGCTGGTTTAGTTCGATTCCTAGCCGCCGATCCGGCTGCCGCCTATATCACGGGTCAAACGCTCAATGTGGACGGCGGTATGGTGATGGCATAGCGACCATAGCGGCAGAGGACTGTGAGCGTAGTGACGCTCTCCTCGCGGTCGGAGTGGGAAAGAGAGAGGCCGACAAAGAATAACATCCATCACTGCTTACTATGGAGTTAGTCTTGCTCCCTGCGAGGGAAACTATGCGAATTTCTTTTGAACGGACTGGCGGCTTTGCTGGGATGCGCCTGACAAAAGTTTTTGACACTACGACTCTGCCTGCAAATGAAGCAAATCAGCTGCGCCTCCTGATTGACGCAGCTGATTTCTTTGATTTGCCTGCCGCGATCGCTTCCAACACTCCCCAACCCGACCGCTTTCAGTACAAGCTAACGGTGGAAGAAAACACTCAGCAACATACTGTTTTAGTGAGTGAATCCGCCGTACCTGGAAACTTAAGACCGCTGCTGGAATGGCTGATGGCAGCTGCACGCAGAAATTAAAAATGAAGAATTGCCTCTTCCATTTTTAATGCACGCATTTTTAATTTAAATCACTCCCACTTGTTGCCAACCTTTGCGGACTGCATTCTGCTCCTTGGAGCCTTCGCCGTAGAGTTCTCCAGCGACTGTAATGAGAGTATTCGCAGCCCGTTTAAAATTCGCTCTAGAGCGCAGGCGATCGCGTAAAGCGATATACCAGATTTTCCCTGCCTTTTCCCAAGCGTAGCCGCCAATTTCCACTGCTGCTAAATAAAAGGCACGGTTGGCAATCCCTGAGTTAATATGCACGCCTCCGTTATCTTCCAGCCCTTTGTAGCGGTCTTTATAAGTCGCAGGCTGGGGGTCTTTGCCTAGCACTGGGTCGTCGTATGCTGTCCCCGGTGCCTTCATTGAGCGAATCCCAACGCCCTTAACATTGGCGGTAAACAAACCTTCCCCGATAATCCAGTCAGCTTCCTCGGCGGTCTGATTGAGAACCCGCTGTTTCACCAGAGAACCAAAGACATCGGAAAAAGATTCATTCAGTGCGCCAGATTCGCCGTAATAGATTAGATTGGCTTCATATTGGGTGACGCCGTGGGTTAGCTCATGCCCAATCACATCAATCGCCTTGGTGAAGCGTTCAAAAATCTCTCCATCCCCATCACCGTAGACCATTTGGTCGCCGTTCCAAAAAGCGTTGTCATACTTCACGCCAAAATGAACCGTCGAGTCCAAACGCAGCCCTCGATTGTCGATGGAATTCCGCTCGAACACCTGCTCGTACAAGTCATAAGTTGCACCCGATCCGTCGTAGGCTTCGTTGATCGCGGCATCTTCGCTGGGAGGATCGCCTTCACTCCGCACCAAGGTGCCTGGTAGATCGTTGCCATTTTTAGCATCAAAGATGGTACGACGCTTCTCTCCCGGTGATGCTGCGAACGAGATATTTCCCACTGTCAAGCGCCGTCCGCGAAACTGTTCTGACACGGTTAAGGTTTGAAAAGCCCATGCCCGCTGCTCAGGGTTGCCATTCTGGAGAACCTCCTTCAGCATATGAGGAGGAACGATACAACAAATGGGATGAAGTCTATCGCAGCAAGGTTGCAGCCCTACCGCTCTTTTTTTTGGTGAACGCATAAATTATTTCCTTTGTCAAGGACAGAGCATCAAAAAGTGGATGATAAACGCATTCAATCCAATCCGCTCTAGTTATCGAGAATTCGGCAATTTCGTTACAAAAAGTAACTCAAAAGTGCGTGCGATCGCTCTAGCTGTTTATTATGTGCCTCCCCGATATCAGTCGAGGTGAGGACTCTCATCCTCTCGGATTAGCACTCTGTGCCAGTGAGTGCTAAATTGACTAATGGAAGCGCTCTGAAAACCTAAAACATGGCAAAAATCGTTGCATTTAATGACGAATCGCGGCGGGCACTAGAGCGGGGCGTGAACGTCCTGGCAGACGCCGTTCGCATTACGCTGGGGCCGAAAGGGCGGAATGTCCTTCTAGAGAAGAAGTTTGGCGCACCCCAAATTGTGAACGATGGTATCACCGTTGCCAAGGAAATTGAATTAGAAGACCCCCTGGAAAATACAGGCGCTCGACTGATTCAGGAAGTGGCATCCAAGACGAAAGATATTGCGGGTGATGGCACGACGACAGCGACGGTTCTGGCTCAAGCGATGATTCGTGAGGGCTTGAAGAACGTAGCGGCTGGGGCAAATCCAGTGAGTTTGCGGCGGGGAATCGAAAAAACGATCGCCTTCTTAGTGGAGGAGATTGTAGCGATCGCGAAACCAGTGGAAGGTAGCGCGATCGCGCAAGTGGCAACCGTCTCCGCTGGTAACGATGAAGAAGTCGGCAAAATGATTGCCGAAGCGATGGATAAAGTCACCAAAGACGGCGTGATCACCGTTGAAGAATCCAAATCGATGGCAACGGAACTGGATGTCGTCGAGGGGATGCAGCTGGATCGCGGCTACATTTCTCCCTACTTCATCACCGATTCCGAACGGATGGTGGTGGAATATGAAAACGTCCGGATTTTGATGACGGATAAAAAAATCAACTCTATCCAGGATTTGATTCCCGTCTTGGAAAAAGTTGCCCGTTCCGGTCAAGCTTTGCTGATTATTGCCGAAGACATCGAAGGAGAAGCTTTGGCAACTTTGGTGGTAAATAAAGCGCGGGGCGTACTGAATGTAGCCGCCATCAAAGCGCCTGGATTTGGCGAACGCCGCAAAGCGATGCTGCAAGATATCGCCGTTCTCACTGGCGGTCAGCTAATCTCAGAAGAAGTTGGTTTGAGCCTAGATACCGTCTCTCTGGAGATGCTGGGAACTGCTCAGAAAATCACCATTGATAAAGAAAACACCACCATCGTCGCTGGTGATGCCAAGACGGCAGATGTGCAAAAGCGGATTGCCCAAATTCGCAAGCAGCTAGAAGAAACGGATTCTGACTACGACAAAGAAAAGCTGCAAGAGCGAATTGCTAAGCTTGCCGGTGGTGTCGCCGTCATCAAAGTGGGTGCGGCGACCGAAACCGAACTCAAAGACCGCAAGCTGCGGATTGAAGACGCCCTCAACGCGACCAAAGCTGCTGTGGAAGAAGGTATCGTTCCTGGCGGTGGCGCGACGCTGATTTACCTGAGCAAGAAAGTTGCTGACATTAAAAATAGTCTGGACGCCGAAGAAAAAGTCGGTGCTGACATTGTGGGCAGATCTCTAGAAGCTCCCCTGCGTCAGATGGCAGATAATGCCGGTGTCGAAGGCTCTGTCATTGTCGAGAAGGTGCGCGAGACTGATTTGAATATCGGTTACAACGCGGCTACCGACACATTTGAAGACCTGATCGCCGCTGGGATTATCGACCCTGCGAAAGTTGTACGTTCGGCGTTGCAAAATGCCGGTTCGATTGCCGGGATGGTGTTGACCACTGAAGCCCTGGTTGTCGAGAAGCCTGAGAAGAAAGCGGCTGGTGCCCCCGATATGGGCGGCATGGGCGGCATGGGCGGCATGGGCGGCATGGGCGGCATGGGCGGCATGGGCGGCATGGGCGGCATGGGCATGATGTAGTCCATTGTTCGCGTCCCCAGCGCCCACAGGTTGAAACCTGAAGCGATAAAAACAAAGCCCACCTTTGTGGACTGAAAGAAAAGCAGCTTGTCTCAAACGGCAAGCTGCTTTTTTGTAGCGATCGCTCATTGTAAGAGTGTTACAGTATTGAAAAATTATAGGGTTCAAACCTACTTAACCGGGATAATTCCTCAAACTTCTGTTTAATCAGCGTTCTGGATAAACTGTGCCATTGGATACAAAGACTGTTAGCTTGGGTGAATTCTAGGGAACCCTATATAGAGGTAATTCTTTGGAAAATTTTCACTCAGTCAGAGGGTTAAATTTAACGATGCTAGTTTTTTTTATTCATGGCGTTGCCACACGGACTGTTCAATATGCAGATAATTTGAAACTTCTCATTAAAAATGAGTTCGACCAAAGAGGTGAATCTTTACCCCACTTATACTCCAGTTTTTGGGGCAATATATTAACTGATGTAGACAAAATATGGAATTTTATTCATCAAGATTTACAAAAGCTTAAAAAAGAACATTCTCAAACTAGTATTGACGATATATTTCGTTATAAAGAACTTAGGCAAGGATTTCTTTCTCAGTTCGGCGGAGATTTTTTAACTTACTTTAATCCAGAACGTGGAGAAGCAATTAGAAAACTTATCGCACAACAATTATATGATTTTCTTAAAAACAATTCTGAAGAAACTGAACTCCATATTGTTGCACACTCTTTAGGAAGCGTTATCCTATGGGACGTTTTATTTTCAGAAAGATTTAGTCCTCAAGATCCAGCCACTGACATTCGGGCAATGATTCATGGTTTTAATTCATCTAGTAACGTAAAAAAGGTTACTTTAAAAAGTCTTACTACAATGGGTTCACCTATATTATTTTTAAATACGATGCTGCAAGTCAGTCCTGAGACAGTAAAAAAATTTGCAGATAACTATGAAAAAGCTCCTCTTAGATGGATTAACATGATTCATTCTTCTGATGTTATCGCTTACCCCCTGGGGTCAAGCTTAAATATAAACTCAGTTGATAATCTGTTTTTCCGAGATGAGTATGTTTCAACGAATGCTAACCCTCTGGAAAAAGCCGCACGTAGTATTGGTCAACTTGAGGCAGCAATGGCTTTAGGGGCAGCTGATGGTCATGCCTGGTACTGGCAGTGCCAAAGAACGGCGAGTTTGATTGCAGATAATATTTTAGGAGAAAAGAAAGCCTCAAGCTTGAATGACAGTATGCTCCAAGAGGTGACTACTCGTTTATACAAAGTGCCAGGGATGACTAACGATCAAGAAAATAATTCTAAGGTCGCTATAGTATATTTAAAGTTTAAAGATGGTAGTGGTACGCTCCGCGTATTTATAAACCCTCTTCAGGTTCATCATGTTTATGTTTTTGATAATCAAGATGTTTGTAATTTTGGGGGATATGTTGGATGGCTTCATACTACGGGTCTAAAGGAAGAACTTGAGTTTATTAAAAGAAAATATTGCTGATTAAAATAGTTAAAGTTCTAAAACAAATATTCAACTACAAGGTAAACCTGTATGACACAAAGACGCCCCCAGCCTGCGGAAGTAGTTACACAATATAATGAAGACGAAGACGATGATAATTCTTTGTTTGAAGACTTTTACGATAAACCTGGTAGTCTACCAGGAACAATTTTTATTAATAAAAATTCTCCGCCACCCAAAATTATCTTAATTGACTACAACGAGGCAAACCGCATCTGCATGCCACTTGAGACCCCAGCAGCGTGCGCTAGCTATTTGGATACCGAGTCGGTTTCTTGGGTGGATGTGTTGGGCTTAGGAGATGAAGAAATTTTGCGAGAATTGGGACAGGTTTTTCATTTACATCCATTGGTTTTGGAAGATGTGGTAAATGTACCCCAGCGACCGAAAGTGGATGATCAGGGAGACCATCTGGTGCTTATTAGCCGGATGGTGATGCCTAAAGAAAAAGGCACTGGCTTCTACAGCGAACAAGTGAGTTTAATTTTGGGGAAACACTATTTGCTCACTGTGCAGGAGGAACCACTCCGGGATTGCTTTACACCTGTGCGCGATCGCATTCGTCACAATAAGGGCACTATCCGCAAGCGCGGTGCCGATTATTTAGCCTACGCACTGTTGGATTCAATTATTGATGGCTTTTTTCCGGTTCTGGAAGTTTATGGTGAGCGAATTGAAGATTTAGAGGAAGAAGTTATCGCCAATCCTACACGCAAGACTCTAGACAAAATATATCAAGTTAGGCGCGAATTGTTGGCACTCCGTCGCGCTATTTGGCCCCAGCGAGATGCCATAAATTCCTTAATTCGAGATGGGAGTCCTCTTATTTGTGAAGAAGTCCGAATTTATCTAAGAGACTGTTACGATCATGCGGTTCAAGTAATGGACATGGTGGAAACATATCGAGAACTATCCTCTGGGTTAATGGATGTTTATATGTCTTCGGTTGGCAACAGAATGAATGAAGTCATGAAGCTTTTGACTGTGATTTCTAGTATTTTTATTCCCCTCACTTTTGTTGCTGGAATCTACGGCATGAACTTTAATACAGAAAAATCTCCATTCAATATGCCAGAACTAAACTGGTATTTAGGCTATCCGCTTTGCTGGGCATTAATGATAGCGATCGCATCTGGTTTAATTTACTTTTTCTGGCGGCGTGGCTGGTTTGATAATTTTTCCACAGTTAAGGATGACTAGTATCATGTTCATGAATTACTTTTCTTATAGCTTGTAATTTTTTGCTAAAAATTAATGGGAGACAAAAATTTTTGTTTTTAATTACTTAATTTTAAAGTAAAAATAAGTAAGTTTCTTTTTTTCAAAAAGAAAAGTTTGTAATTAAAAACTTTCCCCAATTAACAATTACCAATCACTAATTACTAATTTTGGATGACCGCAATTTATTCATCTTGACTGTCTACATCATCTGTGTCACCTACGTTTTATACCGAGTTTTTAAATCGGTAGATAGAAATCAAGTGATAGTCCATCTCGATCGAGAATCCTTAAATGGACAACTGGAAGCACAAAATCTAAGAGATCGCGTCGATATCCAATTTAAGCTGGAAAAGCGATACCAACTAGATCGACTGCGCGAACTATCGATCCAGATTGACAATAAATCTGCGGAGCATTCAATTGACGTAGACTGGGATCGCAGTTCGCTGACAGATTTCGACGGGCGATCGCGGCGAGTGATTCGCCTGACGCCCAGCATGATTCTGGATCTCTCCCAGCGTCAAGTTTATAGCTTTATTGGATCTGGAAAAATTCTTAAAGAAAAAATAACTGTTGAAGACGTTCTCCAGCGCGACTTGCAAACCGATGTTTTGAAAATCTCAGCGCCCCTTTTTGATCCATCCAAGCTCAAAAAACTCTCTAGTCCTGAGAGTACGCTGCGCTTTTCTCTAACGCTAGTGCTACATTTATTGAGGTCTACGAGTGAGACGGGCAATTCCGTTACTCACATTTTGTCTTGTGACTTTACAGTTAAAAAAGCTCCTTGGACAGATGTAATGCGTTGGAATCCCAGAGAAACAACTAAAAAATAAAAATTGAGAAATTCTTAAATTTTTATTTTTGTTTTGGTCACTGGGGAGGCTGTACTTTCATCCAAGCCCCGTTACCACAGTAGGGGACGGGACAGAAAAAGCCCTTACTGGTAACGAGAAAAAAAAGCTAGTTTCTAATTTTTAATGGTTAAGCAATGTCTTTGACTGCGTATTGCGCTTCGCAGCGCAAACCAGTGGCAATTCTAAAAAGTTCTTGACCCGTGTGCAGGTAGCCTTCATCATAGTTGAGCGTAAAAAGTTCTAACTCTTCAATGCCATCTGCTACTTGATTGAGGCAGTAGTAAAGGTGAACTGCTGCGCCAGCAACATTGGCTGGATTAGGCAAAGAACGAAAAGCCAGCTGAGCTTGTTTGAGATAGTTACGACACTCTTTCAGGTAAGCCTGAAATTGTTCCATCAGTTCATCATCAAAAGGATCGGCTGAAAGTTGGTCTAGTTGGTCTGCCAGAGGATTGAGAATGCGACAGATCAAGCGATTGACCGGCACATAGACTTTCTGAAGCCATTGCTCCAGTTGTTCGTCGGCATCTATTGCTGTCTGTCGATGCGCGTAGTATCGGTTTTCAGCGTTGGCTTGCTGTTGTCGATGCGCGTAGTATCGGTTTTCGGTGTCGGCTTGCTGTTGCCGCTGCGATCGCGCCGAAGCATCGGCTTGCTGGTATCGCTGCGATCGCGCCGAAGTATATGTCGCTGATGATTCGGCTCGTCGCGACGGATGATTGTTAACAGATTGTTCGTGTCTCAGGCGATCTTTGAGCAGCATCTGGTCATAAGACTGCCGCTGTTGAGGGTCGCCCAGTATTTCGTAAGCAGCATTAATCCGGACAATTTGCTCGTGGTTCGCTGTTTCGCGATTACCATCTGGATGAAACAGCTTCACTAGACGCCGGTAAGCTTGCTTGATCTGTACCGGAGTCGCTGCGGGACTAATATCAAGGGTGTCGTAGTGAGTGGAATCTGTCATGGAAATAGCTTTCTGTCAGAGGCATGAGTCATTAGTAGGTAGAGGTATGACTAATGACTCATAGCTCATGAGCTTTTAACTAATGACCACTAACAGTTACTGTAGCGTCAACCCAGCACAGCTGGCACTCGCGGTTCTGGATCTTGGAACAGGGGTGTACTTAAGTAGCGTTCTCCAAAGCTGGGCTGAACCATGACAATCAATCGTCCCTCATTTTCGGGGCGCTGAGCGACCTTGATGGCAGCATAGAGGGCAGCACCCGTGGAAATGCCGGAAAGCAGTCCTTCTTCACGAGCAAGACGACGACCGTAAGCGATCGCATCATCATCTGTCACCGCGATTACCTCATCAATCAGCTCAACTTTCAGCACTTGGGGAATAAACCCAGCACCGATGCCCTGAATTTTATGAGGGCCAGGGCGTCCGCCGGACAACACTGAGCTACTGATGGGTTCGACGGCGATCGCTTGAAAACCCGGTTTTCGTGGTTTAATCACCTCTGCAACACCCGTAAGCGTGCCGCCGGTGCCCACTCCAGCGACCAGGATATCCACCTGCCCGTCCGTATCCTCCCAGATTTCCTCAGCAGTGGTTTCCCGGTGAATCTGGACGTTGGCTGGATTGCTAAACTGTTGCAGCATATAAGCATTAGGCGTGCTGTCAACAATTTCTTGCGCCCTACGAATGCAGCGGCTCATCCCCTCAATGCCAGGGGTCAGTTCCAGTTCTGCTCCATAAGCCCGCAGCATCGCCCGTCGTTCGGTACTCATCGTGTCTGGCATCGTCAAGATCAGCCGATAGCCCCTGGCTGCTGCTGCCATCGCTAGAGCAATACCAGTATTTCCAGAAGTCGGTTCCACTAAGATTGTTTTGCCTGGGTGGATCAACCCCTGCTCTTCTGCCGCATTAATCATACTCACGCCAATGCGGTCTTTAACCGAGGCAGCTGGGTTCATACCCTCCAATTTCACCACGATCCGAGCCAAACAGCCTTCCTCTTGGGGAATGCGGTTCAACTGTACTAAAGGCGTCCGACCAATTAATTCTGTAATGTTTTGAGCAATCCGCATAGATTTTAGTTTTTTTCTTGGTTATGAGGAGTCAGAAGTCAACATCAATCATTAAAAAGTGCAAAATTAAAAATTAAAAGAAGCATACTTCATGTTTAATTTTTAGTTTTCAATTTTTAATTTTTAAATGTAATACATGATGTCTAGCTGACGCCTAGAATCCCGTTTTTCTGCTAAATCTTGAAGCGTGTATCCTTGTAAGACCGAATTAGCTGTTTGATGCACTTCCTGCCAGATTTCCTCTACCACGGCACTTTCTACCGTTTTGGAAGTGTTGTTGTTCTCAGAAGGTTTGGCATCCAATCCTTCCAGGCAACTCACAACTTCTAAGAGCGTAATTTTCCAAGGTTCCCGCGACAGCAAATAGCCTCCTTTTGCTCCGCGTTGGCTACGCACTAAACCGCCACGCCTCAATGTCGCCAGCAGCTGTTCTAAATATCGATCGGGGATATTTTGTTGAGCCGCAATCTGCCGAATTTGTAACGGTTCGTTGTCGTTGTAGTGACACGCTAGCTCTAACAGAGCCAACAGCGCATATTCTGTTTTACAGGAAAGTTCCACAAGCTTGAGATCGAGTGTGAGGGATCGTCTATTCCAGTATACCCCGGTTCTCCACCGGAGTTTGCCGGTTTAAGCATTCGGCAATAAAAAAGCCCCGCTAATACGGGGCATAACCGGGTTCGCAAAATTTACGACACAAAAGCTGGGAGCAGGGGATCAAGGGAGAAGAGGGACAGAGGGAGTAATCACCCCTTACCCATTACCACCTCTCCTAGCAATGTGCGGGCTACTACTTCCGTCTCCCTAGAAGCTGAACGTTGTTCTGAGCGTGCCAATAACGGCATCTTCGTTATCGTTGTTTTGGTTGGGAGCAGTAATCCAGATAATGCCGGGAGTCACGGAGATGTTATCCGTCAGCTGGTACTTGTAGAATCCTTCGAGGTGATAAGAGAGATCGTTCTTAATCCCGACTGGGCTGCCTTGAACTTCAAGACCTGCCAAGTAGGGTTCTACACCTGCAAAAATTCCCAGGATATTCCCCCGCTTACCCAAATCGGGGAAAGCCACACCTAATCCGTAGTACCAGACCTCGCCTCTGGTACTATTTTCAACCGCGCTAATATCAGTCTTACCAACGAAGCCGCTCAGGGAGAATCTGTCGCTCAGTCGTAAGGCAGCCTCAAGACCATAGGAGTTAGTGATCAGTGCGGTATCCCTAGCCAGTACTAATGGAAACCGAGCGCCTGTTCCAGTTGCAAGAGTTGGATCGTTAGCTCCGCGAGTACCTGTTACCGGCCTAGCGCCAGCCGAGCGCGGACTTCCACCAAGGTCGAAAATCCCGTCACCCCGGTTATGGTAGCCGTGGACGTAGGTGGCAGCTAAGCCCAAGCGATCGCTAACGGTAAAGTTGAGTTGGGCGAGAGCAGAATAGTCCCCACCGAACAGGCCAACCTTATCAGCAGGGTTATTCCCATTATCTGCCAAGTAACCCAGGCTCAATGAAGTAGGACCGAGAATCGGTGCTGTACCTACACCGAGCCTGATCCCGATACCGGCACCGCCACCGATTCGATAAATAGGACTCTGCTGAGCAAAGGTTGAGAGTGCTGCGGTACCACCGTCTCCGTCATAAAAGTAAGGGTTGAGGACGGGAGCGTAGTCGGCATGAATTCCACCGGCAGCAGCAATGTATACTTTGGAAGCCCCAAAGGGGAACTCATACGCTAGCCAGTCTAGAAAAATATCGTTGTTGTTACCGGGATTCAGGTCAAAGGTCTGGTTGCCCTCGAATGAACCATTAGGCTGAAAAGGTGTAGTGTTACCAGCCGCAAGACGGGTGTGCAATACATCTCGACCCGTGAAGCTGGTTTGGAAGTCTAAACGAACGCGATCGCCAAAAATGGTATTAGTGTCCTCGCGATCGCTAAACTCGTCCGTGACAGCGAAGATCGCTTCACCCACCAATTTGGTGGTTGTCGAGAACTGATGGTTTTCTAGGAACGTCACCCGTCCTTCCAGGTTATCTACCCGCGTCCGGAGGGTTGCCAGTTCTGCCCCAAATTCATCGATCAGCCGCTGAAGTGTGGCTAAATCTTCTTTGGTAACAAAATCTGCTGTAGACGCGGCAATTAATTTCTCGATTTGCAGCAAACAAGCGTTCAAACCCGCCGCAAATTCATAACGGCTCATTGCCCGGTTGCCCCGATAGGTGCCATCCGGATATCCTGCTATACAGCCATAGCGCTCTACTAGGCTTCGCAGCGCTTCGTATGCCCAGTCGGTTGGTTCCACGTCCGACAGTTGGGAGACGTTTGTGACTTGGCTTTGGGAGTTATTTCCTTCCTGGCTGTAGCGATTGATTTGTTCTAAAACGCTGTTGTTGCCAACCCTATTCCCTGCTGGAGCTGTTTGAGCCAGCTTTGAGTCGGCAGCTGGCATGACAGGCAAAGATGTGCCTTCAATCGTTTCTACCCCTAGTGCTTGAGCTGAGTCGGCGGTTGCTGGCTCCTGGCTGGGTGCGACTGCCAACTGTTCTGGCGCTTCCGTCGCAACAACTTTCTGCTCTAACTCTGACTTCTCAGCGGTAGCTGAAAATACAGGGATTGAGCTGATTGTTGGGGTTTCTGGCGCAGTAGCGATCGCTACTGGCTGCAATTCTGGTAGTGCCTCTACCGTTTGGGGCTGAATCACTTCTTTAGCAGCAGGCGTTTGTGCAGCGATCGCTGCCGATGAAACCACCAATGCTGCCCCCAAAACTGCTGGGCTGAATACCAGCGATTTCCAGATAAATTTAGCCATCTTTCCTCTTTTCCTCACACACACCTTATTCAGAAAGATTGACATCCTTCTTAATTTTTCCTGTCATCCTACCACAGCCCAGAAATTGCATTAGGTAATAAATCATACAAAAAAGCCCCGCATTGAGCGAGGCTTTACTGATTTCATTTCACAATATTAGGCAAGCTATATAACCCAGCCGCCTAGCTTTTGTGCCACTAGAAGCTGAACGTAGTTCTGAGCGTACCGATAACAGCGTCGTCGTTATCATTGCTTTGACCGGGAGCTGTCAGCCAGACAACTCCAGGAGTAACAGAGATATTCTCCGTCAGCTGGTACTTGTAGAAAGCTTCAATGTGGTAGGGTCGATCTTTACCAACTGGAACCCGAGCACCCTCAAGTTCGAGACTTCCCAGATAGGGTTGGGCACCGGCGAAGATCCCCAAAACGTTACCCCGTTTCCCTAGGTCAGGGAAGGCTACCCCTAATCCATAGCTCCAGACTTCACCATCTCCGTCACCAATCACTGTGACGTCGCTATAAGAGACAAAGCCACTGAGTGAAACTCTGTCACCCAATCGGAAAGCACCTTGTAATCCATAGGAGTTACTGACCGTTGGACTTGCGTCAGCTGATATACCAAGTGCGGATGAAACGAAGGGACCAATAACCCCTGGATTATTGGCTAAAGCGGTACCAACTACACCCTGGCCTCTGCCACTGTCGAATATCGAGTTGCCGGAACTATGGTAACCGTGAACGTAGGTAGCCGCCAAGCCGAATCGGTCGCTGACAGTGAAATTTAGCTGCGCCAGAGCAGAATAGTCACCGTTGAACAGACCACCATGCTGATTAATACCTAGTCCAAGCGGTGTGCTATCGGCAGGATTATTGGCATTATCTGCTAGATAACCCACCGTTAATGAAGTGGGACCGAGAATTGGTGCCCGACCGACACCCAGTCTCAGACCAGCACCAGCACCGCCCCCGATGCGATAAATGGGGCTGTACTGAGCAAAGGTTGAGAGTGAGCCGCTACCACTGTCACTGACTCCGTTATAGAAGTAAGGATTCAAAACAGGGGTGTAGTCGGAATGGCGTCCTCCAGTGGCTGAGATGTAAACTTGGGAAGCGCCAAACGGAAACTCATACGCCAGCCAGTCTAAGCCAATATCATTGCTGTTGTCGTTGTTGAAACCGAGGTTAAAAGTCTGAGTTCCCTCGAATGTGTCGGGGGTTAAAAGTCCCAGGTTCCCAGCGGCGAGACGAGTGTGCAATACATCTCGACCTGTGAAGCTAGTTTGCAGGTCTAAACGTACCCGGTCTCCAAAGATGGTGTTGGTGCCACGGTCATCGACATCCACATCCAAGTCGCTAACGCTAACATCACCCGTAAACGAGTCCGTGACAGCAAAGATCGCTTCACCCACCAATTTGGTGGTTGTCGAGAACTGATGGTTTTCTAGGAACGTCACCCGTCCTTCCAGGTTATCTACCCGCGTCCGGAGGGTTGCCAGTTCTGCCCCAAATTCATCGATCAGCCGCTGAAGTGTGGCTAAATCTTCTTTGGTAACAAAATCTGCTGTAGACGCGGCAATTAATTTCTCGATTTGCAGCAAACAAGCGTTCAAACCCGCCGCAAATTCATAACGGCTCATTGCCCGGTTGCCCCGATAGGTGCCATCCGGATATCCTGCTATACAGCCATAGCGCTCTACTAGGCTTCGCAGCGCTTCGTATGCCCAGTCGGTTGGTTCCACGTCTGACAGTTGGGAGACGTTTGTGACTTGGCTTTGGGAATTATTTCCTTCCCGACTGTAGCGATTGATTTGTTCTAAAACGCTGTTGTTGTCAACTGTATTTCCTGCTGGGGCGCTTTGAGCCAGCTTGGTGTTCGTCGGTGCTGCCATTGGAACCGACACGCTGTTGTCTACGCCTAGGGCTTCGGCTGAATTGGCGGTTGCTGCGTCCTGGATGGGAGTTGCTGCCAACTGTTTTGGCGTCTCTACTGCTGGCAATACAGGTACAGACGTGCTATCGAGCTTCTCTACCTTTAGTGCTTCTGCCGAGTTGGCGGTTGCTGCATCTTGAATCGGTGCTACTGCCAACTGTTCTGGCGTTTCCACTTCAACTGCACTCAGCGCTTCGGCTGATTTAGCGGTTGCTGAAAACACGGGGGCTGAGTTAGCTTCCGGGGCTTGGGGTGCAGTAACCAAAGCCACTGACTGAACTTTCGGTAGGTTTGCCTCAGTCGTTTGGGGCTGAATTACTTCAGAGGTTACGGGCTTTTCAGCTGCGATCGCTGCTGAAGAAAGTACGAGTGCCGCTCCCAAAACTGCTGGACTTACTAGCAGAGATTTCCACATTAATTTAGCCATCTTTCCTCTTTTCCTCACACACACTTTTTCAGAAAGATCTTTCAGAAAGAGTGACAATCCTTCTTGATTTTTCAAGTCATCGTAACACAGATTGGACGGTGCCACCACCTCACCAGCGCCTGAAATGATTGCTAGAGCGCTTATTGAGATTTTTCGTGTTATTTTTCGGATGACCTAAGTCACTCTTTAAAAATGACTTGCGCCCTATCAAAGTCTTTTGTTGTCAACCCATCGCTATCATCTGTTGTCAGTGTTAGCGTCACCTTATTGTACAAAATTTCTCGTAGATGATGCTTTGTTTCTATTGAGATGCAGCAACTAAGTTGTTAATCTGGGCGATCGCTTCTCCAAACTTTTTTCATTTTCTCTTCTACTGCTTCCCTGGCTAACTTGATAGCTGATGAATGCTTTGTTAATTGCCAGCTCGCTGAGTATCTACGCCATCGCCTTCCTGAAAAAAAGTCCCTAAAAAACTATCCGCCCCCACGGGAAGCGTTTTGGTATCACCATTACACTCAATGTGAGGGCGGTCTAGCGGGTCTTCAAATTAGCACCAGACTGTCGGAAGGAACTCCAAAAACCAGCCTAGCTCTTTCAGCCTTTAGTTAATCCCACTAGGGGATTAAAACCGGCTTTTAGAGAACAGCTCCGACGCTCAGCCGGTTAACGCTAATTTGATGACCCATAAATTTACTACTATCACTCATGGGCATCACCTCCTTGTTGCCTGAACGGTCTAATTCTCAAAAGGAGTAGGGTAAAGATCGCTAAGGATTCATTCCCTTCATTTAGATTAGCACAGGCTAGAGCGGATGTGGGGTGGCTTGAAAAAAATACCCCGCGAGTGGCGGGGTATCGTTCAATGAGGAGTGCTGTAGGAGCGGGATCGCCCCGCCCATGCTGAGTTAGAGAAAATTAACTCAATATTTCACTCCTGACATTACAGTGCGTTACCGCGAGGCAGAACCTCTTCAGGGAAGATAAAGTTCTCGTGGGGTTGATCCTGAGGAGCCATCCAAGCCCGAATGCCCTCATTGAGCAGAATATTCT